>NZ_CP054301.1:2225000-2556250 GCF_013372285.1 Marinomonas primoryensis
TTTTAAAAAAAAGCCCCTCATCAATCTAATAAATGAGGGGCTCATTGAATTTCTTCTCTTACTCTGTAGTTCTATCGATTTACCTTTTGCTCTCTGTCGGATTTAGGCTTCTGAACAGAATGCTGAATATATTCCTCTAAAATTTGAGCTGTAAATTTCTCTCTCTCAGGCAATGAAGCGATACGCTCCGCCTCCCAATTAATTAAGCGTATAAAGACAGAATATTTTTTTATGAAACCATAACCAATATCTCTTACACCGATGCCGTTTGCGTCCATTAAGTAAATAACTTGCTCAAGGTTTTTCTGCGTCTCAAACTGCCCTCCCTCATTCGCAGCAATCAATAAACGCTGTATGTGCTGTATAGGATTCTCCGACGCACGCGACTCCTTTTTAGATAAGCTAGAAACCAAAAATTTATCTAACATTTCTTCCGTATGTTTTTCTCTCTCATTAACATCTGGAATCTGCGCAGATTCACGCTCAAGGAGACGAATAAACAAACTCTTATTTTTTATGTCAGAAAACTCTAAATCTTTCAAAGAAAGACCATTGTCGGCCATAATTTCAATCACTTTCTCATAAGACGTGGTTGCATCCTCACCAACAGAAACAGCCAGCACTAAATGTCGGCGCAACTCATGCATAATCTTCGCAGCACGATAATCTTCTTTTTGCTGTAGGTGCTGCTTATAAGACTCTTTGTTTTTCACTAACTCATGACTGATTGCATCAAATCCTTGCACAGCATCCTGTTCATCTCTTAGGCAAGCCATACGAACCTTGGTGCAACGATCCTCCCAAGCCTCGTAAGATTTGGCTCTAGCTTGAAACGCTCGCTCAATGGCCTCCTCAAAACTTTGCTCTATCCGAGCTCGCTCTGTGCGCTCCTGCACTTCACTTTGCTCATGTTCATAGCGCTTTTTTTTCTTGAACTGCAAACTTTCTTGAGCCAAAGATAACTGTTTATCTAATGCATCGATTGCCGTTTGAATCTTGGTTTCATCGAAGTCGGCTAGCCTTTCATATACTTTTGACCAATAATCATCTTCTGAAAATGGCACGTTAGGATCACTGGTAGCATATTGAGTTTTTAGTGTCTCAGTGAATTCATGGCTATCTGGACGAAATGCCTTAGTAGCGTTAATGACATTGTCACTGGAAGCCGTATAAGCAGAAACATTACCATGCTCACTTTCAAGCTTAACGGACTCTTTTATGGAGCCCGATTCATCTAATACATTTTCTGCAGCCATTTCACTTCCATCAACTAAATCAGCATCTACCTTTGAATATTCCTCAACACCCTCACCTTGAGAATTAAAGCGAGATGCGTCAACACCAAGAACCGAACTATCGCCACTCTCACAACGATTTGCCACATCTGTGCTTTCATTATTTTTCAAAGAAACACCAGAGTCATACAAATCATTTAAATTCATGTCATCAATAATAGTACGAACCGATTCGTACGCTCGATTTGGATCATTGTGTTTTTCACTAAAACGGCGATTATAAACCGAACCATCAGTGGGTGATTTCATCGCTGCTTCTTTTTGATATTTAGGAGCAGCCCCACCCCAACTAACACGATAAAGTGCGGAGCGATCGCACAATTGCAAAATAGGTAACTCTCTTTGAGCTATCTCATACTGCCTAATTAACAATTCAGCATGACGCAAAGCCATAACCGACTCACTTGCATTAGGTGACGTCGATAAATTCAGTAGTTTAACAACTTTCTGTATGGCTTTTTTCCTTTTGCGTACGCTCATAAAAATGCTTCCAGTTGGCTAAAATTCACTCAGCATAGAATAAAACTTTAGAGGCTTTTTTCAATAGTAAAGTTCAGCCTCATCGCTGGGTAACGTTAAATCGTCGCTTAGTAGTGATTGAACCTTTTGCAAAATTCCAGCCAAGTTTTCTTTCTCATAAGGAATCGCATCAAATCCCCCCCAAATAGGGCCAGGCCAACACGGATCGGTTTTGTAACGAACAATATGGTGGACATGCAATTGCGGCACCTGATTGCCAAGAGCGGCAATATTTAGTTTGGTTGCAGAAAAAGCATCGTGCAGCGTTTCCGCTAATAAGCAGCTTTCAGTCATCAATTGCTGACGATCTTCTTCAACTAACTGGTAAATCTCAGTAATATTGTTTCTTTGAGGAACAAGCACAAACCAAGGGAATTGAGCATCATTAATTATCCGAAGTTGGCACAGAGAAAAGTGCCCCACAAGAACAGAATCACGATCTAACGCTGGGTTTAACTCAAACATCTTTACATCTTCCTATTTACAAAAATGGCTTTCATAAGCACTATAGCACCCTATTTTTAAAAACTCTCAGAGACTTGGAGCCCGCATGACTGATATGCAATGTGCCTTGGATGTACAAGCAAAATTAGCCGAATGTCCTCGCTGGGATGAGCGCACTCAAACGCTCTATTTTGTTGACATTGATTCTTTCAAATTACACGCATACAACATTCAATCAAAAACACTAGAAAATCGCACCTTTAATGAAGAGATAGGTTGTTTTTCTTTAGATGATAATGGTGGGTTTATTGCTGCGTTCCGCTCAGGGGTTTACACCCTAGAAAGCTTCACCGCGGATTTAAAACCTTATTGGCTTGCCGCCTATGATCAAAAAACAACTCGTTTTAACGATGGTCGTTGCGATGCAAAAGGCCGTTTTCTTGCTGGCACAATGTACTCTCCTAAAGACGCATTTAATGGCGCGTTACATCAATTCAGCAATGGAAAAGAAACACTAATAGACCAAGCTGCTTGGACATCAAATGGCTTGGCCTTCTCTCCAGACAACAGCATCATGTATTATTCAGATACCCCTAATCATGTGGTTTATCAGTTTAATTATGATCTAGAAACGGGCTCCGCCACAAACAAACGCGTTTTTATTCAATTTCCACACGGCAACGGACGCCCAGATGGCGCTGCCGTTGATAGCGAAGGAAATTACTGGTCTGCACTGTACCAAGGGCAACGCGTGGTGAAAATCAGCCCTCAAGGCGAGATTTTAGAAGAGCACGCTGTGCCAGCAACCTACCCAACAATGGTGGCGTTTGGTGGACCCGACATGAAGACTCTTTTTGTAAGCACTTGTCGAGGAGCACAAACAGAAGAAGAGCTAAAGCAATTCCCTCAAGCCGGAGGCATTTTTGCACTTGAGACGAATGTAAGAGGCCAAATTGAGCCTCGCTTCGCTGGCTAAAAAACATTAATTTTCGCAATTTAACTTTTAAAAAATAGACATTTATTATGCGCGCAAGCAACTATTTATTCTCTACCTTACGTGAAGCCCCAACCGATGCGGTTGTCACCAGCCACCAACTTATGGTTCGTGCCGGTATGATTCGTCAGATTTCAAAAGGTCTATACACTTGGCTACCGACTGGGCTTAAAGTTTTTCGTAAAGTCGAACACATCGTTCGTGACGAAATGGAAAAAGCAGGTTCCTTGGAAGTCATGATGCCCGGCGTACAACCTGCCGAACTGTGGCAAGAAACAGGACGCTGGCAGAAATACGGCGCAGAATTGCTTCGCCTAAAAGATCGCCACGGCCGCGACTATTGTCTTGGCCCAACTCATGAAGAAGTTATCACCGAACTTGCGCGTAATGAATTAACCAGTTATAAGCAACTTCCAATGAATTTTTTCCAAATTCAAACCAAATTCCGCGACGAAGTCCGCCCACGGTTTGGCGTAATGCGCTCACGCGAGTTTTGCATGAAAGACGCTTACTCATTTCACGTTGGCGCAGAATCTTTGCAGCAAACTTATGATGTAATGCACCAAGCGTATTGCAACGTATTTGACCGCATTGGCTTAGATTATCGCCCAGTGCGCGCCGATACAGGCAGCATCGGTGGCGCGTTTTCGCATGAGTTCCATGTTCTAGCCGACTCAGGCGAAGACGACATTGCCTTCAGTGATTCTTCTGATTTCGCCGCTAATATAGAACTGGCAGAAGCCGTTTGCTTAAAAGAAAAAGCAGACGCACCAACACAAGCATTAACAGAAGTCTTCACTCCAGATTGCAAAACAATCCAGAAAGTCGCTGAGTTCCTTAAACTCGACGTCACCAGCACTGTCAAAACCATGCTGGTAAAAGCAATCGACGAAAATAAGCAACCAACCATTGTCGCGCTTGTACTTCGTGGCGATCACAACATCAACGAAATCAAAGTTGAAAAACTATCAGGTCTTGTTGTTCCTTTCGAATTTGCAGACGAAAACGACATTGTTGCAAAAATTGGTTGCGCACCTGGCTCCATCGGCCCTAAAGACCTTAAAGAGAAAGGCATTCGTGTGATTGCTGATCGCTCTGCCGCTGTCATGTCTGATTTCTGCGCCGGCGCAAACAAAGACGACTATCATTTCACAGGCTTGAACTGGGAACGTGATTGCGCTGAATTTGAAATTGCTGATATCCGCAACGTCGTTGAAGGCGACCCTTCACCTGACGGCCAAGGCACCATTGCTATTAAGCGCGGCATCGAAGTGGGTCACATTTTCCAACTGGGCCAACAATACGCAGAAGCATTAAAAGCCACGGTATTAGATGAGAACGGCAAAGCACAAGTCATGCACATGGGTTGTTACGGCATTGGCGTGTCTCGTATCGTTGCAGCGGCAATTGAACAAAATTACGATGACAAAGGTATTTTGTGGCCAGAAAGCATCGCACCGTTTGATATCGCTATTATCGCGATGAATTACGACAAATCAGAAGCCGTGCGCACAGAGTGTGATCGTTTATACACTGAGCTAAAAGCAAAAGGCTTGGATGTATTGCTTGATGACCGCAAAGAACGCCCCGGTGTTAAGTTTGCTGACTGCGAACTTCTCGGTATTCCGCATCGTTTAGTAGTGGGTGATAAAGGCTTAGAAAAAGGTACATTAGAATACAAACACCGTAAAGCCGGTGAGAACGAAGACATCGTCATTGCAGACGCGATCGACTTCATTCTAAGCAAAAAATAACAACATAAGCACCTGACGGAATAAGCTCAAATTCCGTCAGGTGCTTATCGCGTTTTGCCAGAAATAGAAAAACAGCTTCTAAATAGGATCCAAACATGACCACTATTTACCACAACCCTCGCTGCTCAAAGTCACGCCAAACATTACAACTCCTAGAAGAAAATGACATTCACCCTGACATCAGACTGTATTTACAAGACACGCCAAGCATCGAAGAATTGCAAACACTACTCGTTCAACTGCAAGTCTCACCTCTAGAACTGATGCGTACCAAAGAAGACATCTATAAAGAACTGGGCCTAAATAAAGAATCGAGCGACGAAGAGCGCTTACAAGCAATGCACGGCAATCCGAAATTGATAGAACGCCCTATTGTCATACACAACGACAAAGCCATCATTGGACGCCCACCAGAAGGCGTTTTGGTATTATTCAAATAACAAGGAAGGCTTTAATGATCACCACGCCATACATATTGGTTTTATTTTACAGTCGACATGGCTCGATTTCTGAAATGGCTAAATATATCGCTCGCGGCATCAATAAAGTAAGCGGTATTGAAGCCAAGATACGCCAAGTCCCAGACGTATCAGACACCACAAAAATCGCCTCACCTGCTTTGCCTGACGACGGCGCGCCCTACTGCACATTAGAGGAATTAGCGGATTGTTCTGGCCTGGCAATGGGATCGCCATCCTATTTTGGTAGCATGGCCGCACCGCTCAAGCACTTCATCGATCAAACCTCGACACTGTGGCTGACAGGACAATTAATAGACAAACCGGCATGTGGATTCACCAGCGCAAGCACTATGCATGGCGGACAAGAACAATGCCTTCACAGTATGATGACGCCAATGCTGCATCACGGCATGGTTTGGGTTGGACTTCCATACAAAAACAAAGAACTGATTAGTACGCTTGCTGGGGGCACACCCTATGGCGCAAGCCATCTGGCAAATAGCACCAGCGAAAACACTCTAACCAATGATGAAAAAGCGCTGTGTGAGGCACAAGGAAAACGCATCGCCGAAATGGCCGTAAAGTTAAAAAAGTGATTTGATAGATTCAATATCAAAAAAAACGCGACATAGACTTCTTCTATATCGCGTTTTTTATTTTTAAAATACATGAAATCAGTGCCGAGGAAGCTCAACACCCTTGAACAACAGCTCGACATCTTGTCGATTACCCGCTTCCATTGCTGCCATCACCACGTCTTTTGTTAAATGTGGTGCAAAAGATTCGATGAATTTATACATATAACCACGAATAAAAGTATTACTGCGAATGCCTATTTTTGTGCAACTGTCGGCAAAGAGGTGCGAGGCATCTAGCGCCACTAAATCCGCATCCTGAACTTCATCGTGCGCCATCGAAGCCACTATACCCACACCCAGCCCAAGCCGAACATAGGTTTTAATAACATCAGAATCCGCAGCAGTAAAAACAACATTAGGTTGTAAATCTGCGTCTTGAAACGCTTTATCCAATTGAGAGCGCCCGGTAAAACCAAACACATACGTCACGATTGGATACTCGGCCAAACTCTCTAATGTTAGCTTATCTACTTTTGCCAACGGATGATCTTTTGGTACCACAACAGATCGATTCCACGTGTAACACGGCAGCATTACCAAATTACCAAACAGCTCAAGCGCTTCAGTAGCAATGGCAAAGTCGACAATGCCATCGTTCGCCATTTCAGCAATTTGCATCGGGGTTCCTTGATGCATATGCAAACTCACATCAGGATAGCCTTCAATGAACTGATTGATCACTTTAGGCAAAGCATATCGTGCCTGAGTATGTGTGGTGGCAATATCAAGAGAACCTTTACGCTCATCACTGAACTCTTTCGCCACGCGCTTTATATTTTGCGTCTGACTAAGCACCTCTCCCGCTATGGCGATGATTTTTTCACCCGCCGGCGTTACATGAGTCAAATGCTTGCCACTTCGTGCAAACACCTCCACACCAAGCTCATCTTCTAAAAGTCGAATCTGTTTACTAACGCCCGGCTGGGACGTATACAAACTTTGCGCTGTCGCCGAAACATTTAAGTCATGACGCGCCACTTCCCATATATACCTAAGCTGCTGTAACTTCATCATTTTCCTTATACGAAAAAGAGTTAAAAACATAATAAAATATTACTTTATAGAATAGTAAAAAAGCTCTAGTGTTGCCAGCTTAAATAACTTCGATATGGCTTACTAATGGATTTTTTTTGGTACATTTGCGCAGGTGCGGCAGTTGGTTTAGCGGTAGGTATTACCGGAGTTGGTGGAGGCTCACTGATGACCCCACTTCTACTCATGTTTGGTTTTCCTCCTTATATAGCCATTGGCACCGACCTAATGTATGCCGGTATAGCCAAAAGCACAGGTGTGGTGATGCACGCCAAACGTGGAAACGTAAATTGGACAATTGTATTTGCCATGGCCGCTGGCAGTTTGCCGGCCTCATTTATGACGGTCTGGGCCCTGTCTCAATTTGAAAAGCCCGATCACTACCAAGAAATACTGACAGGAACCTTGGGCCTAATGCTCGTCCTCACTGCCGTGGTGATTTTATTCAGAGCAAAACTCACCAAGGCTTTGAATGTTAATATCAGTGAAAAAATGGGCACGAAAATTATTTTCTTTTGTGGCTTTATCTTAGGGATATTAGTAACACTTACGTCGGTTGGCGCTGGCGCCTTAGGTACAGCTATTATGATGATTTTATTTCCTGTCATGAGGGCGAAAAATATTGTCGGCACAGATCTAGCGCATGCAGTGCCACTCACATTAGTTGCCGGTGTCGGCCACTTGTTTTTGGGGAACGTAGACTACGTATTATTGGCCGCTTTACTAATTGGCTCCATTCCGACCATTTATATAGGAACTCGTATTGCCAGCTACGTTCCTAACCATATTTTGCAGCCCATTTTAGCCATAGCGCTACTCACTTTTGGTGTAAAGTATCTTTTCTTCTAAAAAATCAAAAAATGATTGGCTAGCGGTTCATTCAACGATAAAAACACGATATTGTTAGTGGCTATAATTAAAAGTAGACAGTAGGAACCCCCGCAATGAGCAACACACGTCTTGAAGACCTAAATATTGCCTCTTTTACCTCTTTGGTAACGCCGAGCCAATTAAAAAAAGAGCTGCCAGTAAGCGAAACCGTTAGCAGCCATGTTGCAGAATCGCGCGACATTATAAAGAACATTATGGATGGCAAAGATCATCGTTTGGCAATTGTCATTGGACCTTGCTCCATCCACGATCCAGAAGCCGCACTAGATTATGCTAAGCGCTTAAAAGTACTAGCAGAAAAACTTGACGACACTCTATACATTATCATGCGCGCCTATTTTGAAAAGCCACGCACTACAGTAGGCTGGAAAGGCTTAATCAATGATCCCAATCTTGATGGGACTTTTGACATAGACAAAGGCATTAGAGTGGGACGCAAGCTACTGATTGACCTATCAGAGCTCGGCCTTCCTCTTGCCACCGAAGCGCTAGACCCTATCTCTCCGCAATATATACAAGACCTGATCAGCTGGTCGGCCATTGGCGCTCGCACAACGGAGTCTCAGACTCATCGTGAAATGGCATCAGGACTATCCGGCCCTGTTGGCTTTAAAAACGGAACCGATGGCGGTCTAACAGTGGCTATTAATGCGATGCAATCCGTCTCTCACCCTCACTCTTTTCTAGGCATCAATGAGAACGGGGAAGTGAGCATTGTAAATACAAAAGGGAATGGCTATGGCCACCTTGTTCTTCGCGGCGGCAACGGCCTACCAAACTATGACGCTGTCAACATTGCATTAAGTGAAGAGGCGTTAACGTCTGCGAAATTAATGCACAACATCATGGTTGATTGCTCTCATGAGAATTCAAGTAAAAAACCTGAGCGCCAAGTAACGGTTGCAGAAGACTCAACTCAACAGATTCTAGATGGTAATAACTCCATCATGGGCTTGATGATCGAAAGTAATATCGGCTGGGGAAATCAAAAAGTCCCTGCCGACCTAAAAGACCTTGAATACGGCGTATCAATTACCGACGCCTGCATTGACTGGGAAGCAACAGAAAATACACTGACAGATATGGCAAATACGTTACGTGACGTTCTGCCAAAGCGTCAGCGTGGATAGTTTCCACTCTGCTAAAGACTCTAAGCTCCAATAAAAAGGGGGAATCGCTTGTAAGCGGTTCCCCCTTTTTTACACACCATATAAACTACATGAAAGCGTTTTCTGTTACCGTATGATCAGTCGAATCCCTTACTGCAGTAAGACCCGGAACCTTCTCAATCAAGGTTTTTTCAACACCCTCTTTCAGAGTTAGGTCTACCGCGCTACAGCCTTGGCAACCCCCGCCAAACTTTAACACCGCCACTTGACCGTCAATTACTTCTAGAAGACTAACTTCGCCACCGTGAGCCGCAAGGCCAGGATTAATGTCTGAGTAAAGAACATAATTAATTTGATCTTCGATTGGACTATCCGCCGTCACTTTTGGCATTTTCGCATTGGGCGCTTTAATCGTTAATTGACCACCCATTTTCTCTGTTGCGTAGTCGACAAAAGCCTCATCCAAAAAAGCCACTGACATTTTTTCAAGATACACTTTAAGCTTGGGTAAATTCAAAATCTCATCTGTCTCATTCACTTCGTCTGGACGACAGTAAGCAAGACATGTTTCAGCATAAGGCGTACCTGGCTGCTGAATAAAAATTCGCACGGCAATACCTTCTACGTCTTGCTTTTCAAGCAAAGATGCAAGGTACTCTTGGGCACTATCCGTAATTGTAATGTTCATAATAACCCTTTTCTAAATCTACATAACGATCAATAAACGCTATATTACAGTAGATAATCAGCAAAGCCAAAGACCTAGTAAAAAAGTAGGGTATTTTTCCTCTTTCTATTTATTACCTACTTAAATAACGAGACCTCCAAATAAGCCTTATTAGAAAAACCCCTAAAGATATAGATAAATATTCATTTTTAGAATAAAGGATCTTTGCTAAGATGAGCCAACTAACACTTATTAACCACGGTTCATTCCACTATGTATCAATACGACGCAATTGACCAACAGCTTGTTGACGAGCGTGTAGCACAATTCCGCGACCAAACACGCCGCTACTTAAACAAAGAACTGAGTGAGCAAGAATTTTTACCATTGCGCCTTCAAAATGGGCTGTATGTACAACGCTATGCGCCAATGCTACGCATTGCGATCCCATACGGAATGCTGTCCAGCACCCAATTACGGAAGCTAGCTGACATCAGCTGTCGCTACGACAGATCATACGGTCACTTTAGCACCCGTCAGAACTTACAATTAAACTGGCCAAAACTTGAAGACGTGCCAGATATTTTAGCAGAGCTTGCGCAAGTAGAAATGCACGCTGTACAAACAAGCGGTAACTGCATCCGTAATACAACAACAGATCAATACGCCGGTGTCATCTCTGATGAGATAGTAGACCCTCGCCCATACTGTGAGTTGATCCGCCAATGGTCTACATTCCACCCGGAATTTGCTTTCCTCCCGCGGAAATTCAAAATCGCTGTAAACGCAACTGAATCCGCAGACCGTGCCGCGACGCAGGTTCATGACATTGGACTACATATTAAGAAAAATGATGCAGGCGAGATTGGCTTTAAAGTTATTGTCGGTGGCGGTCTTGGCCGTACACCAATGGTTGGCGTGACAATCTGTGAGTTCATGCCGCGTAAAGACCTACTAACTTATTTAGATGCGATTATTCGCGTTTATAATCAGCAAGGTCGTCGTGATAACAAATACAAGGCTCGCATCAAAATATTGGTAAAAGCATTGGGTATTGAAGAGTTCCGTAACCGAGTTGATGCTGAATGGGCTCATTTAAAAGGCAAAGAAAGCACCGTCCCAATGAGCGAATTTGATCGTCTCACAAGCTTCTTTTCTGAACCAGCTTACGCAGCTCTAGAAAACAAACCTGCAATTCTATCAAGCAAACTAGCCGACAGCGCTGGCTTTGCTCGCTGGTACGAGCGCAATACATTTGAGCATAAAAAATCGGGCTATCGCATCGTAACGCTGACGCTCAAAAAAGCAGGACAAGCACCAGGTGATGCAACGTCAGAACAAATGCAAAAAGCGGCAGACCTTTCTGACAAGTTTAGTTTTGGTGAATTGCGCGTAAGCCATGAGCAAAATCTTGTACTTGCCGATGTCCGTCAAGAACAGCTAGTAGAGCTATGGGAAGCAGCCAAAGAAGCAGGCTTTGCCACACCAACGCTTGGCTTACTAACCGATATGATTTGCTGTCCAGGTGGCGATTTTTGCTCATTAGCCAATGCGAAGTCCATTCCCATTGCTGAACAAATTCAAGAAGCATTTAATGATCTCGACTACTTATTTGATCTAGGTAATATTGATCTCAATATATCCGGCTGCATGAATGCCTGTGGTCACCACCATGTTGGTAACATCGGTATTTTAGGCGTAGATAAGAAAGGCGAAGAGTTCTACCAAATTTCCATTGGTGGTGCTTCTGGTCATGACGCAAGCATCGGAAAAATTCTAGGGCCCTCTTTTGCTCAAGAAGAAATTAGCACTGTCATTCAAAAATTAATGAATGTTTATGTTGAAAATCGCTCTGAAGAAGAACGATTTATTGATACTTATCGCCGCGTTGGCATCACACCATTTAAAGAGGCAGCGTATGCCAAAGCTAATTAAGAACGGCGAAATAATTGACAATGCCTTTATCTGGCAGCAAGACCCAGAGCAAAAAGTTACCTCTAATAGCATCGTCGCTGCGCAAAAATGGCTATCAGAGAAAGATACGATTAGTCATGTCGCAGGCATTTGGCTAGAAGCTGGGGATGGAATCGAATTCCTAAAAGACGTCGACCTAAGTCAATTTGATGTTATCGGCGTTAATTTTCCTGCTTTTACCGATGGTCGAGGCTTTAGCTATGCCCGACTATTAAAAGAAAGACTGAATTATCAAGGCGAAATAAGAGCCCTTGGCCATTTTATTCCAGATCAATTGGGCTACCTTTTACGAGTGGGGTTTAATAGCTTTCAATTCAATGAAGAGGTCGATCTTGAAAAGGCACTTGCTCTGCACAAACCTTTTTCAATCGCTTATCAAGGCGATGTTTCAGATCCAAGACCTATATTCTTACGCCGATAAACACAATTTTTACAATTAAACTCCTAGAAAAGGCCATTACGATGGCCTTTTCTATTGCGTATTGAGTCTCTCATGACTATCGTACTAAATAGATAAAGTGATTGATTGTTAAAGGAACTTAACGTGTCTAAAAAACGTATTACAAGCCTAATTATTGGCATACTACTTTCTGCCACTGCGCATTCAGCGACAGTGTACATTTCTGACGTTCAATTTGTTGCCATTCGCGAAGGGTTGGATAACAGCACTAGAGCGGTAGAAAGGGGTTTGAAAAGCGGAACACCTCTAGACGTCATCGAACAAAACGATGGCTATACGAAAGTTCGAACTCCAAGTGGAAATGAAGGCTGGGTTGCTGATTATTTCCTTAGTGAAGATATGGTAACCAGAGACCAATTAGACACATTACGCGCACGCCTTAGTAAAAGCACGGAAAGCAGAACAGAAATAGTCGACACACTCAAACTCAGTCAACAAAAAATCCAAGAGCTAAGTAATATAAATACATCTCTTAACGATGAAAACGAATCCTTAAAACAACAACTTCAAACAGCGGCAGAGCTGTCAGAAAAGGCACGAGCCATCGTTTCCCAAAATGACGATGTAAGCTACCAAATAGAGAGCCTCAAGCAACAAGCCAGTACTGCCGTAGCGCAATCAGAAAAATTGCAAGACACAACAGAACAAAAATGGTTTATGTTAGGAGCTGTCACTCTTTTTGGAGGACTTCTCCTGGGCGCCTTATTACCACTGTTACGCCGTAAGAAAAACAGCACCGGTTCTTGGTCTTAACTAAGGGAAAAAATGGAAGCCTCGATAGTACACTCCTTCTTTTTAATATTTGCAGGAGCAGCCGTCGTTGCCTCCATTGCGTTGTACACCAAGCAACCAATGATAATCGCCTACATTGCCCTTGGCGTTCTATTTGGCCCATCTGCACTATCACTTATTGATGAACCTAAGCTCATGGATGAAATGAGCCATATAGGCATCATTTTCTTGCTTTTTTTACTTGGTTTGGACATGCAACCAAGCCATTTAATTAACATGCTTAAAAAAGCTTCTTGGATTGCTTTACTCAGCTCAGCGGCTTTTGCCATTTTGGGCTATGGTGTTGCCATACTTTGCGGCTACAGCGCCATTGAGAGCCTAATTATTGGCGTTGCCATGATGTTTTCAAGCACCATTGTTTGTATCAAATTACTCCCCACAACCGTTCTACATCATAAACATACAGGCGAACTAGTTGTTGGTTTATTACTACTACAAGACATGATCGCTATCGCAGTATTGCTGGTTCTTTATAGTATCTCTGGCAATGAAGACAGTGGTGTTTTGCAATATCTAAAACCAGTTATCGGCCTCCCCCTATTGATAAGTGGCGCTTTCCTATTTGTAAAATACATTCTACTGAAGCTTATTACTCGATTTGACCGCTTTCATGAGTATATTTTCTTAGTGTCTATTGGCTGGTGTTTATCTATGGCGGTTCTTGCCGAAAGCGCTGGTCTATCAGCCGAAATGGGGGCCTTCATTGCAGGCGTAGCGTTGGCAACCAGCCCAATATCTCAATATATAGCAACGCACCTTAAACCCCTTAGAGACTTTTTCTTAATTTTGTTCTTCTTCAGCATTGGCGCCAGCTTTAATCTTGATTTACTGGGGTTAGTTATTGTTCCCGCCCTAATCTTGGCAATCGGTTCAATGCTGATTAAACCAGTCGTTTTTAGATTTCTCTTAAAAGGCATAAAAGAAGACGCCAGCACTTCTTGGGAAGTCGGCTTTCGTTTAGGCCAAGTAAGTGAATTCTCGCTATTAATTGCTTACCTTGCCGCTAATATAGGGCTGATAGGCATAGAAGCCTCACATGTCATACAAGCCACAGCTATTCTAAGCTTTGCACTGTCAACCTATATCGTTATCTTAAACTTCCCAAACCCCATCGCCATTTCGGACAAATTACGTCGCGACTAACAATTCCTCGTGCATTTTCATTGCCTTTAAGAGAAATTCTTACTGATTTCTAAAATGCTTTTATCTTGCCTCTTCCTTTAATTACATAAAATATAATAGAATAGCGCGAAATACCTGACTACAAGTGACTAAAAGTCTTGTATACTAACGCGCAAATTTCGTCCTAACTTATTTAGAGTAATGTAATGGCTGACTTATCAAAATACAGAAACATCGGTATTTTTGCTCACGTTGACGCGGGCAAAACTACAACAACAGAACGTATTCTTAAACTTACTGGTATGATCCACAAAATCGGTGAAGTGCATGAGGGCGAATCTACTACTGACTTCATGGAACAAGAAGCTGAGCGCGGTATTACCATCCAGTCTGCTGCTGTAAGTTGTTTCTGGAAAGATCACCGCTTTAACGTTATCGACACACCTGGACACGTTGACTTCACAGTTGAAGTATATCGTTCTCTTAAAGTTCTAGACGGTGGCATTGGCGTATTCTGTGGTTCTGGTGGTGTTGAGCCACAATCAGAAACTAACTGGCGCTATGCTAACGAATCTGAAGTTGCTCGTATCATTTTCGTTAACAAACTAGACCGTCTTGGTGCTAGTTTTTACCGTGTAACTGAGCAAGTACAGAAAGTTCTTGGCGCTCACCCGCTAATCATGGTTCTTCCTATCGGCACTGAAGATGAGTTTTCTGGTGTTGTTGACCTTCTAACGCGTAAAGCGTACATCTGGGATGATTCTGGCCAGCCAGAAAACTACAGCATAGAAGATGTTCCTGCTGACATGGCGGAAATAGTTGAAGAATACCGTGAGAAACTACTAGAAACAGCTGTAGAGCAAGACGATGAAATCATGATGGCCTACATGGATGGCGAAGAGCCTTCTATTGATGACATCAAACGCTGTATCCGTAAAGGTACTCGCGATCTTCTTTTCTTCCCAACATACTGTGGTTCAGCCTTCAAAAACAAAGGCATGCAGCTTCTTCTTGATGCTGTTATTGACTACCTACCAAATCCACAAGATGTTATTCCACAAGATCTTACAGACGAAGAAGGTAATCCAAACGGCCAAAAAGCGATCGTTGACGCTAGCGAGCCCTTCAAAGCGCTTGCTTTCAAAATCATGGATGACCGCTTTGGTGCATTGACTTTCGTACGTGTTTACTCTGGTACACTTAACAAAGGCGATACCATCTTAAACAGCTTCACAGGCAAAACAGAGCGTGTGGGTCGTATGGTTGAGATGCAAGCTGATGATCGTAAAGAAATCAGCTCAGCACAAGCGGGCGATATCATCGCTATCGTTGGCATGAAAAACGTACAAACTGGTCACACACTTTGTGATCCTAAGCACCCTTGTACACTTGAAGCAATGGTTTTCCCTGAGCCAGTAATTTCCATCTCTGTTACGCCGAAAGACAAAGGTGGTAACGAGAAAATGGGTGTTGCGATCGGTAAGATGGTTGCAGAAGATCCAACATTCCGTGTTGAAACTGACATCGATTCAGGTGAAACAATTCTTCGTGGTATGGGTGAGCTTCACCTAGACATCAAAGTAGATATCCTGAAACGTACTTACGGTGTAGATCTGATCGTTGGACAACCACAGGTTGCTTACCGTGAAACAATCACCAAAGAAGTTGAAGACACTTATACACATAAGAAACAATCTGGTGGTTCTGGTCAGTTCGGTAAGATCGATTACCGCATCAAACCAGGTGAGCCAGGTACTGGCTTCGTATTCTCTTCTTCAGTCGTGGGTGGTAACGTACCAAAAGAGTTCTTCCCTGCTGTAGAGAAAGGCTTTAAGTCTATGATGACCGAAGGCGTTCTAGCAGGTTTCCCTGTATTAGACGTTGAAGTTCAATTGTATGACGGTGGCTTCCATGCTGTTGATTCCTCTGCCATTGCCTTCGAAATCGCTGCTAAAGGCGCTTTCCGTCAGTCAATTCCAAAAGCTGGCCCTCAGTTGATCGAACCTATCATGAAAGTTGATGTGTTCACTCCTGATGATCACGTTGGTGATGTAATCGGTGACCTTAACCGTCGTCGCGGCATGATCAAAGACCAAGAGAAAGGTTTGACTGGTGTTCGCATCAAAGCAGACGTTCCTCTATCTGAAATGTTTGGTTACATCAGTACGTTACGTACAATGACATCTGGTCGTGGTCAGTTCTCTATGGAGTTCTCTCACTACCTACCATGTCCTTCTAACGTTGCTGAAACAGTAATCGCTGCCGTTAGAGAGAAGAAAGAACAAGAACGTAAAGATAAATAATTATTAACTATTTTCTAAAAAAACCCGATGCATAAAAATGCATCGGGTTTTTTATTGCCTCAAGAAACAACACACAATTGTCAGCATTCATTTTTGACAAAAAAAAACACCCTAAGGCGTTTTTTAAACAATCAATTTATTCCAAAACATTAAAACGGTACTGGGTATTCCTTAAATACCGACATAATGTCTTTCAATACCTCTTCAGACAGAACCATATCAAATGCGTCCATATCTTCTTTGAGCTGCTCCAATGATGTTGCACCGATAATAGTAGAACTCACACCGTCAACCTGATCACACCATGCTAACGCTAACTGAGCCGCTGTCAGCTTATGTTTATCAGCAACGCTCAGGTATTCCCTAACCGCTTTATCGACTAATGGCGTATCGCGAAAAAGTCCGTTACGCTGAGCATAACTCCAGCGACTGCCCTCTGGTCGCGCACCATCAAGATATTTACCAGTTAGTGCGCCAGCAGCCAAAGCAGACCATGGCAGATAAGCCACATCCTCATGCACACAATTTTCAATCAAATACGGCCAATCTTTAGTGTGCAACAAACTAAATTCATTTTGGATTGAAGCAACACGAGGCAGACCATGTTGATCACTTAGGCGAATGTATTCATTGATTCCCCAAGTGGAATCATCCGATAAGCCAAAGTGACGAATTTTCCCCGCTTTCACACAAACATCTATACCCTGCAAAATATCTAACATTTGCGCAGATTGAGCTTTACTATCAACATCAGTAAAAGAAATTTGACCGGGAAAATGTTTTGCAAAATGAGGTGTGTTTCGATTAGGCCAATGAAGCTGATACAGATCGATATAATCTGTTTGTAAACGCTTTAGCGAAGCATCAACAGAAGCAATAATGGCCGCGCCCGTAATTGGACCTCCATCGCGGATATAATGAAGTCCGGGGCCAGCAATCTTAGTTGCCAGAATAAACTCTTCACGACGTGATGGATTACGAGATAACCAGTCACCAATGATGGTCTCTGTTTTACCATAAGATTCTTCATTCGGTGGGATAGAATACATTTCAGCCGTATCGATAAAATTCACACCACGAGACAGTGCATATTCAATCTGCTCATCTGCATCTTTTTGATTATTCTGAGTACCCCAAGTCATAGTACCCAAACATACTCTAGAAACCTCTAAGCCTGTTCGTCCGAGCGGAACATATTTCATTTTTACAATCCTTCATGTTTCATTTCGCACACGCAAAGTGCGCAACAAAGTAAACTAAAGGGTCAATGTAATAAATTTTTGAATCGCAGGCCAGTTTTATCAATGAAAACAATAAGGAGACGACCCCATTAAAAATGATCCAACCTCCATTATTAAGATATTATTAGGCCTACTGCTTGTCTTTTAGCAGCGCTTCATAACGTCTATCGGTAAGCGTTTTCAAGAAAGCGACAATCGCATCAACACGGCGATCCTGCAAAGCGGGACCCTTTTCTAAATTCACCAGGTCAATATTTTCAGTTACTTCCGGTTTTGCCCACACCTTCCCTGTTTCAGGATTTATTGTGCGGCTAGGATTATTGTATTTGTCATAAAAAAGTACAACCGTTCGCAAATCCTTGAACACCCCATTGTGCATATAAGGCCCAGTTACCGCCACATTACGCAAAGAAGGCACCTTAAACTTACCTGCCTGTTTTGGGTCATCAATATCTGGATTGTCCAGCAAACCAAGATCTTTCTTATTACCATTATGAGCCATCAATGCCTGATTGGCCGGCACACCAATGTTTCTATACTCATAATTACTAAAGATTTCTTGAGGGTTTAATGGTGAATTATTTAACTGATGACAAGCATTGCAGTTGGTAAACTGCTGAGAGAAGAACAACGTTTTACCCAGCTCTTCTTGAGGTGTTAGGTTTTCTTCCCCCCTTAGCGCTCGATCGTATTTTGAATCAAAGGGCATGAATAAAGCGGTTTTCTCAAAGCTTGCAATGGCATCCGTAATCGCCGCATAGCCTTTAATAGGATCGTTCAATACACCTTGACCATAAATAGAATTAAACAGGCCTTCATAACGACCATTCTCTTTAACTCGAGTGACAACCGTATCGCCATCCGGTATCGCCATTTCCAAAGGGTTTAAAAATGGCCCCTCTGCCTGCTGAGCTAGACCTGAGGCTCGTCCGTCTAAAAATTGTCCTCCGCGATATTCACCATTCGCCATACGATGGAATGCTGGAGAAAAAGCAGCGTACCCAGCGGTTGGCGTATTACGCCCACCCATAGAATGCCCATCACTGCCTAACGACACCGCGCCAAAAAGTGCATTTTGCCTTTTATCAACAAAAGCATTCGCAATATCATGGCACGTTCCACAAGACTGATTACGCTCTTTAGAAAGGTTGGTATCAAAAAACAATTGCGATCCTAGCAAAGCTTTAGGATCGGTTGAGGCAATAGGAAGCTCTGAGGCCGACTTGCTATGGGGTTCAACGTGGCCAACAATCTGTGCCGGTTCACTACAAGCAGAGATAAACAGAGAAATGGCGGTCACACCAAGAAAATAACGCAGCATTCAATCTTACTCTAACAGTCAAAAATGAGTGGAGCGAATAATACACCCACGCAGAATTCGAGTAAAACAATGATAATCACTCTTACTAAACTTAAAATAAAAAAAACGCCAGACATGACTTATATCAAAGCCCTGCTGACGCTTTACTGTTTTTAACTGAACACTAACTCTGTTCTGGTAACGTCACATTTAACTCGAGTACTGAGCAGTCATCTGTGTTGTCCAGCTGTATCTGCACATCTTCATTGCCGATATTGACATACTTACGAATAACGTCGATGATTTCTTGTTGCATCTGCGGCAGATAATCTGGCTGATGGCGCTTGCTACGCTCATGCGCCACAATAATTTGCAAACGATCCTTAGCGACAGAAGCTGAGCTAGGTGCGTTTTTACTTTTAAAATAATCGAAAATCCCCACCCTAACCTCCTAACAAACGTTTAATAAAACCTTTCTTCTGGACTTCTAAGAAACGTAATGGACGCTCCTCACCCATCAAACGATCAACCGCATCCATATAAGCCAAGCCAGCTTCAGATTCAGTGTCTAAAATGACAGGGGTACCTTGGTTTGAAGCCTTAAGCACCGCTTCCGACTCAGGAATAACACCAAGTAGCGGAATGGCTAAAATGTCTTCAACATCAGAAACACTTAACATCTCACCTGATGCAACACGCCCAGGATGATAACGCGTCAACAGAAGGTGCTCTTCTATCGGCTCTTTTCCATCTTCGGCTCGTTTAGACTTACTTTGTAAAATACCCAAAATACGATCTGAGTCTCGTACAGAAGAAACCTCTGGATTAGTCACAACAATAGCCGCGTCAGCAAAATAAAGGGCCAT
The DNA here is from genome assembly GCF_013372285.1 of Marinomonas primoryensis. NCBI lineage: Bacteria > Pseudomonadati > Pseudomonadota > Gammaproteobacteria > Oceanospirillales > Oceanospirillaceae > Marinomonas > Marinomonas primoryensis. The sequence continues at coordinate 2,244,863 of NZ_CP054301.1, forward strand.
TTGAGCGCCCTTCTCAATACCGGCAGGAGAATCACAGATAATGTAGTCAAATTCCTTAGCAAGCTCGTCTAAAACTTCCTTCACGCCTTCAATGGTTAAAGCGTCTTTATCTCGCGTTTGTGAAGCCGGTAGAATGAACAAACCTTTCGTACGCTTATCTTTAATTAAGGCTTGCGATAGTGTCGCTTCTTTATTGATTACATTTACAAAGTCATAAACCACTCGACGCTCGCAACCCATAATCAAATCCAGATTACGTAAGCCTACATCAAAATCAATAATAACGGTTTTATGTCCTTTTAACGCAATACCAGTCCCAATAGCAGCGCTGGATGTTGTCTTACCTACACCACCTTTGCCTGAGGTGACTACTATGATCTTTGCCAATACTGTATCCCCCGATAATCCCGTTATGAGCTTATCTAAATAATAAAATGAAAAATTAACCTTAAAGCGGTACGATTTCTAAGCTATCGTCAACTAATAACACTTGCGCGCTGTCTTTCCAAACGATATTTTGAAGCGCATCGCTCAACATAAAATTGCCCGCAATAGAAACCAGTTCTGCTTCCATGCTTTTACAAAAAATTCGAGCCTCCACATCGCCTTTAACACCAGCCAATGCGCGGCCACGTAATGCACCGTAAACGTGAATATTGCCATCTGCCAATACTTCGGCTCCAGCGCTTACTTGAGCCAAAATAATCAAATCTCCTTCTGCATATACCTGTTGACCAGAACGTATCGGTTTCGAAATAACTTTCGTCGCTTGAGGTACCAAACGCTCCTCAACCACAGTTTTCACAACAACATCTGGGCTGGCTTCATCTTTTACGGAAGGAGAAACATTAATCGGTCTCGCTTTACTGGCAGGCAAAAGCGGAATCGTCACTGACGCATTCCATACTGGCAAGCCTTCTGGGTCGCAACGCCAACCAATCACACCAAGGCCGAGGGCACTGACAGATCGAATCAGTGTTTCAAATTCTTCTAATGTGATGCCGCGTTTCATTTTCGAAATATCAATAATGATAGGAGCTTGATTGAAAAAATGCGGCACCTGATCAATTTTTTCTTTTAGATGAAAAACAATATCATCTAATGAGAAGGTTTGAATTTCTAGCAAAACTGTCGTAACGACACTTCCTTTAAGTCGGAAGCCTGAGTCTGTCATGCAAAGTGTCCTTTTTAGTACCTAAAATGGCTTTAAATAGTATTAAGCCGAGCTGAACTAACCTCATCAGCGCAAGAAATCTATTCTATCAAGCTGAACGATTAAAGAAAGTCACCACGACAATGTCTTTACACTCCCAGAAAAGCCTCTCTGCTCCCTTATAGTGCTAAGAATAACGTAAAATGTGCAAGAATGAACGAAAGATTAACCTTTTGATTTAGTTAATCTTTTACAACTTACTTACAGACTTGTTCCCATTAATCTGGGGAAAACTTTTGCACCATTAAAAACCGATAAAAATTCTCATTCATCCACAGTATGAACCGCGAATTCAGCAGATAATCGACTCACACCCAAACCACTTTGCTTGGTTAACTTTATCTGTACCGGAATACGCTCTTTCAGTGCACTAATATGACTGATAATTCCGATGGTTTTACCGGATGAATGCAAGTTATCCAACGCGTCCAAAGCGGATTCCAGCGTCTCGCTGTCTAACGTACCAAAGCCCTCGTCTAAAAATAGCGAATCAATGCTGGTTTTATGGGACACCAAATCAGACAGCGCCAACGCCAACGCCAAACTAACGAGGAAAGACTCACCGCCTGAAAGGGTTTTTGTATCACGCGATACATCCGCCTGCCACGTGTCTACTACAGCCAACGACAAGGCCTCTTCGTGCCTCATTAGCTGATAGCGTCGATGTAGAATATTCAAATGCTGATTGGCTAAATACACTAAATGATCCAATGTGAGACTTTGTGCAAAGCGACGGAACTTCGCGCCGTCTGCCGAGCCAATCAAATGATTCAAGCGATCTAAATGAATCAACTCATCACGTAATCGATTCAACTCCTCTACCGACGCTTTAGCTTGCTCTCGCCGCTGCTTTTCTTCGCGTATTTTCTGCGACACCTCACCCAAATGTCGATTCAATTGCTGTCGTTGTGTCTCAAGCGTCTCGACCAAAGCCAGCAGCTCATCTAGTGAGGTATTGTCCAGTGAGCCATTGCCTGTCAACTCGTTAGTCGGTTTTTGATTCGTGTGATCAAGCAATGCGTCTTCCGACTGTGTTAGCAAAGCCGCTTGTCGAGTCATCGTTTCTTTCAATACGACAGACATGTCTTGCAAGGTTTTCAAGTCAGCTTCCGTCAAACACGCCAATTGCCAGGTACTTTCGTCACTAAAACCTTTCTCTTTCAACACGACTTGCCAAGCAGAGCCCGCCGACTCCCACTCTTTATGCAAAGACGCTAAAGATTTTTCGAGCGCTTTTAACGTCGCTAACAAGGTCGTCACTGCTTCCTGAGCTTGCTCTCGTTCTTTCAACGCCGTTTCGTAGTCTATTCGTTTTCCTGCCAATGCCGCTTGCGCAACGGATCGTACGTCAGACAAGGATTTTCCAGCCAGCTTGTCAAACAACGCCGCGTCTATCTTGTCCAACTCATCACGCAATCTGTTTGCTTTAAGCGTTACGTCATTGACTTGAGCGTCGCCTTCTTTCAGTCGATCTTCTAGTACCGAAATTTCATAACCAAGCTGTTCGATTTGCTTCACTTGCGCATCATGATTCACTTTCGTGTCTCGCCATAATTGCAAGGACGCTTGCAATGCTAACAAGGATTCCGCCAATGGTGACGCCAGATAACGCTCAGGCACATCAGATGAAGTCATCGAAGCCATCAGCGCCTGTTCAATACGGTCTTTTTCAGTGGCTGTTTTTTGATATTCCAACTGTTTTGATTCAAGCGTTTGACGAAACGAGCGACCTTGAAACTCCAGCTGCTGAAGGTCTTGCGCCACCTGATGCATTTGAGTGTTGGCGCTGGTGAATTCCTGTTCTAAAGCAGTTCGTTGCTGATGCTTTTCCAATACCGCTTGGTTGAGCTCAAACACACCCTGCCACTCTTGCTGAATGTCAGCCACGCAAGAAGACATTCGAGCCGCTTCAAACGCTTGCAGCGGATAGCTTCCACTCACATTCGTTAAAGGCATCAAATCATTTAACATCGACAACAATTCGCTCTCTGCGGTCGTCAGTTCTTTTAGCCACGCGAGGCGCTGATCGTGGCGCATTTCTTGTTCGCGCTCAACGGCCTTTTGATCGGCTTTGAGTGCTTGTCCAGCTTGCACCAATGCGTCCAGTTCAGACTGTAATTGCTGCAATCGCGTTTGGTTTTCGACATTCACTTCTTTATGCAAGGCTTGGTCGAGTTCGTGCTCATGAGAACCACACAACGGACACGCATCGTGCTCGCCCAATGACTGTCGCAATTCGTTCAGCGACACAATATGACGTTCAGCGTCCACCAGCTTAGCCAAATCCATACAATGAGCGTTTTTCTCTTTGTAAGTTTGCCTTTGCTGTACAAGCTGTTCGGCTTGCTGAGTAAGCTGAGTCACTAATGCCTGGATAGAATCATCAATCTGCTGAACTTGTTGACGCTTACCTTGATAAGACTCATAACGATGCACAAGCTCAGCGGATTTTTGCTGCCTGATTTCCAAGCCTCGAAAATGATCTTGCCATTCATTCAACTCACGCCCGGACGACATGGCATGAAACGCCTCAACAACTACATTTAATTGTTGCTCAAGCGTAGCGGCATGATTGATTTGTTTCTCTAACGCAATTTTACCGGCGGCAAAGGTACTTAAAGCTGAATCTAGTGCGGCTTGCGCAGACGATACTTCCGCAGCAATTCGAGTCAAATCCTGATCTTGAGCCTGAATTGACGATTGTTGATATTGCCAGTTCGACAGTTGTGCTTCTATTTTCTCTGGAGCCTGCCATTCAGACAAACGCTGCTGGTTGCTTTCACAAGCCAATGTGCTTTCGAGGTGTTTTTGCTTCTGCTGTTCTAACGCATTCACACTTTCGAGGCGTTTTTGCTCAATCACATTACGTAGATTATTTGTCTCGACTAGCTGCTCATTGACGCTCTCTCGACGAGAAACCAACGGCTGAATGCTGTTAGCAATGTCTTCGTTAAGCGCATCCCATAGTTGGGTCTGTGCTTCAAATGTCTGTTTTACACTCTTGGTATGAACATCGAGTTGTTCAATCACCTTACTTTGTTCAAGGTGTTTCTGTGAGACTTCCGCCTGTTCACGCTCAAGCTCCGTCTTTCGGCGCTGAATGTCTTTCAAACTTTCATTCTGAGGACGAAGTTTGTTCGCAATATCGGCTTTTTCTAATGCGTCTTGCTTTGGTTTGAAATCCGCCAACGCGGTGATCGCATCTTCATTGCGTTGCTTACTTGTCGCTAACTGCGTTACAAGGTTCGATTCTGTCTGACGCCACTCAAGATTTGTCTTATGTTGCTTGAGATTGTCAGACAAGTTTTTGTCTTCTGCTGCTAGGGTTGTTTCTTGTTCGATAAGCGCTTGCAGTGCGTCTTCGCTCAATAGCTGGCGTTGTGCATTAATGGCTTCTAACTGCGCAATTTTCTGGCGTTCTGCTTTGTGCTTTTCAAACACCCATTTAGACACTTGCCCGTAGATTTCTGTGCCAGTTAACTCTTCCAACAACTCTGCTCTGTCATTGGCAGAAGCGTTCAAAAAAGCCGAAAACCCACCTTGAGCAAGTAACATGGACTTGGTAAAACGTGAAAAATCCAACCCAGTAATTTCGGCGATTTTATCAATTTTTTCGTTTATTTTAGTCGTAATAATGGTGCCATCTATCTCACACAACTCGCATGTCATAGGCTGTAACTTACCATCACTGTTTCCACGCGCACGACGTTGTCCCCAAAACGCTCGGTAGCCTTTGCCTTTAATTTCAAATTCAACTTCCGCAAGGCATTCCGCGGTATGACGCGTCATTAGTTCATTCTGGCTAGGCGACACTTTTAGACGGGGCGTTTCATGATACAAAGCCAAACAAATTGCATCCAACAATGTGGACTTACCCGCGCCCGTTGGCCCCACAATGGCAAACACACCCGCGTCATCAAATGGCGCTTTGGTGAAATCGATTTCCCATTCGCCTTTTAAGGAATTGATATTTTTCAGTCGGAGCTTACAAATTTTCATGATTGCTGCTCCTGACTTTCTTCCATCTCGATCAAACAGTGATTAAACAAATTGGTTAATATCACGCTTTCTTCTTCATCAATGTCAGCATTGTCCTGCAAGCTTTTCTCAAACACCTCTTTTACAGTCAATTCAGACAAGGTTTGACGCGATTCAAAAGCATCCTTCTTTGTTTCCACTGCGCTTTTTCGCATTACTCGAAGCAGCTCAATGGGTTTGCCTTCTATGGCCTCTACCAGTCGTTTATGCACATCGCTTAAATATTCATCCGCAATCACCGTAACTTCTAGCCAAAGGCTCTTACCTTCCAAAATAGAGCAATCTTTCGTCTTTGACTCGGTCAATGGAAGGTCGGCAATCTGCTTTAGTACATCCTTCAAATTGCCTTTTAGGCTTTGCATCGGCTGAAAGGTTGGAATGGTATGAAGTTGAATTGGCTCTTGTCGCTCATCGAAAAGATCCATTGCTAACGCTTGATCACCGAAGGCCGCGGTATCAATAACAACCAAGGACTTATCTCGACCCAGCTCATCAAAACTTAAAGGAATCGGCGAGCCGCTATAACGAAAACGGCCATCTTTGGTGATGGCTTGCGCACGGTGAATATGCCCAAGGGCAAGGTAGTCAAATTTAGGAAAAACAGACGTTGGCAAGGCTTCCAGCGTACCGACATAAAGATCACGAACCGACTCGCTCACTTGTCCGCCCATTGCCGTAAGATGACCTGTTCCAATGATTGGCACAGGTTGCTTAAGCGCTGTATTTTTCTCGCAGGTAAGTTCAAACACCTGCTGATAAAAATCACCAATGCGTTGCAACAGACCGAGCTTCTTATCTTGTTCAGATTGACCCGCAGTGCTCTTCATTACATCTTTTGGACGTAAATATGGTACAGCACACACCCACGCAGCTACCTCACCATTTTTATCTTTAAGCGCAATAACGTGAGACTCAAGGTCATCAATATTCGCTTGACTCGACACTTGAGTATCTAGATAAGAAAGCAGACTTTTCGACTCATTGAGCATGCTCACAGAATCATGATTACCCGCCACAATGACCAACTGACACTCACGCGCCTTCATGTCTAATACCAACTGATGGTACATTTCTCGCGCATAACTTGGCGGTGATCCCGTATCAAAAATATCGCCTGCTATAATCACCGCATTGATGGATTCGCTGTCCACCAGCGCCAGCAACCATACAATAAATGCCTTATGCTCGTCGCGACGGGATTTTCCCATAAAATGCTGACCAAGATGCCAATCAGAAGTGTGAAGAATTTTCATTAATACAATCCATTAAAAAGAATAAGACCAACGCTAACGAACAAAATGTAATTGATTCGTACGAATTCTCAGAGGCGCGAGCGCTTGTGCCCAATCCTTCTCTGATAATTTTTGGCCATGATAAATAATTTGTATTGAAGCACTGCCAGTATCAGTCAGCGCTTCTTGAAGAAAAGCAATAAGCGCATCATCCGCCAAACTAAGCGTTAGTTCATTATTCGCGAACAAAGCAAAATGCCCGAGAAAAGTTGGCGTGTAATCCAACAAAGCGTCATGCCAATAAGATTCAAAAATCGCATTATCAGGAGATGAAATAACCACAACAGGCGCATCGGCAATATCCATTTCAAACAACAAACGCCCTTTGCGCATCCCAGTCGATAACTGAACATCCACCTTACCATCAGACGAAAGTGCCAAGGCTCTCAGCCAATCCGGGTAGTGTAACTGTTCTTTCTGCAACACCACCTTCAATGGTGCTCCAGCAGGGTTTAACGCCATACACTCATAAAAATGAGCTTGCTTATTATATGGATTTTGAGACAGCGCTTTAAATGACTCTTTAGATTGCTCTTTAAACGGTAAGGAAACAAAAACACGGTCGCCAAAAGAATCGTCACTGGGCCCTAAAAGAGTAAGCTCAATAGAAACCTCTTCAAGGGAAATATTACTTAAAACAGTAAAAGAGGAAGACGCGGACGGTGTGTGCCGAGTTAAAGACATATCAGAAGCAACCGTCGTTTGGCAGGAAAGAATCGACTCGCAATTACTCGCATCATAAAGACGACACGCACCACAAGCTCCAGCACGACAACCATAACGAACATCCGCACCCTGAGAAAGTAACGACGACAACAAATTGTCACCCAAAACCGCCTCAAACTGCTCATCATCCAACTCTATCGTCAGCGCCTGTGAATCCATCATCCAACCTCATCTTTGATCTGGTTATTATGACATATTCTAACGCCTCACCCTCTCCCTTTCTTAAAACGCATTCCTAAAAAAGAAAAGACAATGTTTGCTGGAAACATTGCCTTGGGTTATCTAATCGAAAATCGGCTTATTGGGTAACAACCAAGTGAAATGACATTCCTTCCGAATACTGTTTAGCTTCATCAAGGCCAGTACTTAACTCTGCGAATAGACCAGGATTGATCATTTAAGTAACGCACGTATTTACGGCTGGTTTGGGAGCGTAGCGGAAAACCAGTCCGACTATATGCGCTTATTATATTTTGAATGCTCGGAAATCATTACTATGAGACAAGTCACAAAGTCCTTTTACCATGCCGTAGAGCCTTGCGATAGCACTAGTTATAGTCCGATTTTCTAAATTCTGGGAATTGGCAATTGTAGAAACAAAACTATTAACGCGAGGTTCTATGCTTTCATAGTTAAGATTGTGTGCAAGTTTATTTCGGATACTATTAAGCTCTTTAACTTGCTTCCATAGCCACTCCGGTTCTTTGCTCTTAAGGCACATGCTCTCACCTATCGCAATGCAGTGAGCTGTGGTATGGACCCACTTTTGTAGACATCTCATAGCTATATAATAATAGGTAAAGATGAGGTGAATTATGAGTGGGAAACGCTATACCGAAGAGTTCAAAATTGAAGCCGTTAAACAAGTAACAGAGCGTGGTTATAAGATTGCTGAAGTGGCTGAGCGACTTGGCGTTAGTTACAAAAGTATGCATGATTGGATTGCTCGATACCGCAAACCTGAAGCAAGTCGAAAAGCGGAAGATTCCGCTCAGTCAGAGATCCAACGGCTCAAAGCGGAGCTTCAGCGGGTGACCGAAGAGAGGGACATTCTAAAGGAGGCCGCCGTGTACTTTGCCGGGGAGTCAAAGAAAAGTACACGTTCATAAAATCACGGCTCAACGACTATTCTATTGTTGTCTTATGTCGAACACTGCAAGTCCATAGGAGCGGTTTTTACGCTTGGCTGGACCGCCCAAAAAGTCGACGAGAACAAGAAGATGACCAACTTGCCGTTACGATTAAAATGCATTGGCTTGAGAGTGGTTGTGTTTACGGCTACCGCAATATCACCAAAGACCTAAAAGGAGAAGGTAAGTCTTGTGGAAAGAATCGAGTGCTAAGAGTGATGCGCCGTGAGGGCCTAAAAGCGCTCATAGGCTACAAACGTCACCCTGTTTTTTATAGTGGCGCTGAGCGTAACACAGCGCCAAATACACTAAATAGAGAGTTTATTGTCCCAGAGCCAGATCAAGTCTGGGTAACTGATTTTACGTATATCCGGACAAAAGAAGGCTGGCTTTACGTCACCGTCGTTGTGGATCTATTTTCTAGATTGATCGTAGGGTGGTCAATGAGATCAAGAGCAACAGCGGAGTCGGTTATTGATGCTTTACTCATGGCTATTTGGCGGCGACGTCCCACAAAAAAAGTACTGGTACACTCTGATCAAGGCGCTCAATATACCTCGAAAGATTGGCAAACCTTCTTAAAAGATAATAATCTGGAAGCCAGTATGAGCCGTCGTGGTAATTGCCATGATAATGCCGTTGCGGAAAGCTTTTTCTCATTGTTAAAAAAAGAAAGAGTACGCAATCGAACCTATCAAACAAGAAGCGATGCTCGTTCAGAGATTTTTGATTATATCGAGTGCTTTTATAATCCAAAGCGACACCATGGATCCAATGATGGATTATCGCCACTGCAATATGAAAAGCGATATTTTACGGAGCTAGAAACTGTCTAGGAAACTGGGTCCATACCAAGATTACACACGAATCCTTCCAGATTTTCAGGTGGCGAATAGTAATCAGGGTTATTCATAAATTCATCAAAGAGACAAATAAAACGCTCTTTGAATTCAGCAGCTAAATACTGGCTACTTACATCTTCATAGTCAGCATCTAAAATCGCAACAATATCAGGTATGTCTATACGTAAAAGTTCAGATGCTTGCTTTTGTAAGTGTCGTTTCGTCACATAAACATCCACCATTTCAAGAAGGTAGTGGAAGCCGCTGTCAATTTGCTTTGTAGTATTCACTCCTCCTCTTATGGCTAGAATATCTTGAAGCTTGGATTTAATCAGGGGATTAATATAATCAATGCTGCAGCATGTTTCACCGTTATACATGCAGCACTGTATTCTGGACGTTGCCAGTAACGGGTCTGCCACGATTGCTTTAAGCGCATCATAAACTTGAACTACAGTGAAGTTATCAAAAGCCTGTTTAATAATTTTGGCTGTCTTACTTCTACCAGGCGTAACATTGACAGCCTTGAAAATCGTGCTCGACGTAGGCGCAGCATCATGTTCACTTATAAGCCCCCTGATAAAATCTTCAATGGCTTGTTGGAGACTTTTATCAACAGGAAGATTAATAACCTTCCAAGTATGTATATAGCCTAACGGACCTGTTTGGTTATATAAATTTAACGCAAGCCCAAAGAGAGCCTCACAATATGAGCTGAAACTCTGTTTTTTATAAGCTTTAACTTGGTGAAACGAAACCACTACACCATTCACGAACAATTCAAAATCTTCGTTGTTCTCTAAGACGATTGAGTCACCGCGAAATGTGTAAGTAGGGTCTGTCATCAACTTTTCGTGTATGTGACAAAGTACGTAATGAAGAGCAAGCTTACCTTGGTAGTTATATCCACTCCAAGAGGGTGTCGCGTCGTGGATCATACTTGCAGTTCCTTTACTAGAATTTAGTGTTCGGCATTCTAAATAGACCAGAGCTTCCTGTGCTAAAAAATAGCAATACAATTTATTTAAAATGCTTCTGAACTTGCGGGATTAATGTCTTATGATACTTTTTCAAGGGAGCGCTATTTAGGTGAAATTACTCGATAAGAAAAATCCATCTACCACTTTCTCCCTTCCTAACTCAAAACATTACTACAGAAGTTTCCTTAAAGACCACTCTAAGTTTCTATACATCCTTGAAGACTCGAAACTATGTATCTGTTTAGCTGCTTTTTCTGAACGAATATGAATTCGGGTACAGCGTTTCGATGAGGCTGGCGGTAATTTGAAATGCCATTTTCGAAACTATCTCATAAAGGCGCATTGTCAGATCAGGTCTGAGCTAGTACACAAGGACTTATTCGCATATTCCCTTACACCAAGGGTAAACTTTATTGTTATAAATAGAGAATTTTCGGTTCATTAAATGTCGTATGTAAATAATGTGTAAAAAATGTCATTGACTTTTTTTACACTACGCTTACTCTAAATTAGGCTCATAATGCTAACTTTAGAGATATCACATGATCGAATTAAAAAAACTATTAATGCGTATTATTTCTCCACTTAAACCGTATCTGTTTTATTTAGCACTCACACTTTTTTGCCTCACGATCAGCCGTTTATTTTTAATGGTTTGGAAGTTTGATCGCATCGATACTATCGACGATTGGGTAACTTTATTGGGCTTTGGTCTGCGCATTGATCTCGCTTCAATTTCATACATAATCGGTATCCCAGCCGTCATTAGCTTACTCATCTCGGGTATCCCCTATTTAAATCGAGTTTGGAATATACTTACTCGAATCTGGTTAACCAGCACTTTTGTTTTGCTTATTTTTATGGAAGCATCAACACCCGCTTTTATTGAAGAGTACAGTTTAAGACCCAATCGTCTTTTTGTAGAATACTTACTCTACCCAAAAGAAGTTTTTTCCATGCTCATTGAGGGTCATAAGCTCACCTTACTGATGACGTCATTGATCACCACCATCACCATTATTTTGGCGTATCAGCTTTTCCGCAAGCAGAGCATCCTCAGCCGTCCACAACCAAAATGGTTCGAGCGACCCGTCTTAGCCGTCATTATTTTCACTCTGGCATTTCTTGGAGCTCGATCAAGCTTACAACACAGAGCCATCAATCCGAGTTATACCGCTTTTACGAATGATCCATTGGTAAATAGTTTAACGTTGAACTCAACGTACTCTCTGTTATACGCTGTTAGTCAAATGTCAGGTGAAGTCAGCTCTTTTGAGCTTTATCCCAACATGAAACAAGACGACGTGATTACGCAGATACATAAAGCGATAGGATTGGGAAAAAATCAGTTTACGTCTTCTGAGTTTCCTACTCTGCATAAACAAGTAGCGACGCGACATTTTGACCGACCTAAAAACCTCGTTATCATTCTTGAAGAAAGCTTGGGCGCACAATTTGTTGGCAGCTTGGGGGGGCTTCCTTTAACGCCTGAATACGATAAATTAGTGCCAGAAGGATGGTCATTCAATAATTTGTACGCCACCGGCACTCGCTCCGTTCGAGGTATAGAAGCCGTTATAACTGGCTTTGTACCAACACCAGCGCGTAGCACTGTGAAGCTACCCAACTCTCAAACAAACTTTTTCACTATCGCCAAACTGCTTGGCAGACAAGGTTACGACACCAATTTCATATACGGCGGCGGCGCCCATTTTGACAACATGAAATCGTTTTTCTTAGGCAATGGGTTTGACTCTATCATCGAAGAAAAAGATTTTTTGAAACCTGAATTCTTAGGCTCTTGGGGTGTGAGCGATGAAGACCTTTTCAGTAAAGCTAACCAAGACTTTGTCACTAAATCTAAATCAGGAAAGCCTTTTTTCAGTCTTGTTTTTAGCTCATCAAATCACGACCCTTATGAGTTTCCAGACAACAAAATTGAGCTTTATAACACACCGAAAAACACGCGAGAAAACGCCGTCAAATACGCAGATCATGCTATTGGCCATTTTTTCAAACTGGCCAAAAAAGAAAATTATTGGAAGGATACCGTATTTTTAGTGGTTGCTGACCATGATGCGCGAACCACTCGCTCTGACTTAGTGCCGATTCCAAGCTTTCACATACCGGCACTTATTCTAGGAGAAGGCATTGCCCCTAAACAAGACAGTCGGATCACTAGCCAAATAGATTTAGCACCAACACTGCTGTCATTAATCGGAGTGGACTCTACCCACCCTATGATTGGGCAAGATATGACCAATGTTAGTGATGACTACATCGGACGAGCCATCATGCAGTTTAACGACAATCAAGCTTATATGAAGGGAAATCAAGTCGTGATATTGCAGCCGCAAAAATCGCCAAAAACCTTCCTCTACGATAACTCAACACTATTGCCAAGCGATAAGGTTGATCCGGACATAATCAAGCAAGCCATTGCACATCCTTTATTAGGTACTTGGCTTTATAACGAGAAAAAGTACGACTTGATAAGAACTGAATAATTAACATAAAAAAACGCCCATCATGCATGATGGGCGTTTTATCTTTTCTAGGTCGCTACCATTGCTTATTGGCAAGGCAGACCTTTTTGATACGTTAAAATCTGACCTTTAAATGGCGCGGTTAAATAACAGGTATCAATCGGTTTACGCTGACTATGGGTATAACCCAACGTGACCATTTTCTTACTAAACGGTGCATGATGACCTCGACCTGGATCCACCAGCATGACTAAGCAGTTTTCGGCAGCGTGCTTTTCGATAAAGGCCGATAAAAGATCCACATGAAACCGCTCGTACAAAATATCACTGCCAATAATACAGTCGTATTTTCCTAAATTTGTACCCGGATCTTGCCAACTGGCTCTTACAAAAGGAATCTTACGGTCACCATTGAGTAAGGTATTTTCATTTAGAAAATTGCCTGCTTCAGGGTGATAATCCGTTGCCGTTATATCGGCAAGCCTATGATTCAACACCAAACTTGCTAACCCTATGCCACACCCTACTTCTAATATCTTTAAGCCTTTCACTTCATGTTCAAACATGAGGTGGGCAAGTACCTCACCTGATGGCCATATCACACCAAATAAAGACCAAACTGCAGAAGAAATCCCTAAATCGAAAGCGGTATTATCGTCGTCTGAAAATTCTTGCTTATCACGGAGAGTACGTACATGAATATCGGTCTTATCAAACTCAAGCGTTTGATAACGAACACGAAAATGAGACATAGAAGCCCTAGAGGGTGCTTGGAAATAGCAAAAGCTATTAAGCTGAAGCACCATACTAGCTTGATTAAGAGGGATGTCCTACGCTTAGTTTTCCAAAAATCGAGCCACATAGACAAATTCTCGAGATTTTCTAAACTTAAACCTCCATAGAAACACCAATGTCATCCGGCACAAAAATTATTAAATTGCTTCACTTTTCCAACTGCCTAACTGAATACAAGGACCTGAAAATAAAGTGTTATTTTCAGTCGGTTTACTCTCATTTTTGGTAAAAATAAGGTGACTGCTGTTCGACACCGCTAACCATGTGATTTTGCTCAATGCCAAGACCTTAGCCTCATTTGGCTCTACACCAATATAAGTAAGTTCTCCCGTATTTTGGTTCTCTGCCCAAACATGCATACTGGCATTATTGACACGGGGCTTCATTTGAGACCACTGTATAAACAATCTTGATGGGGCTGCCTCAGTTTTCTGATACACATTAACCACAAAACGAATATCATCACTCTCTCTTACACCGTTAGAGTTTGAAGACATAACTGCCGTATAACTTGGAGTTGAGCTTACTAAAGGCAATGACATATCTTGTTTTGATACGTTTGTAGATAGGGCTACCACCAAAATTAACGACGCCAGACTAGCCCCGACTCCGGTCACCTGCCAAAAAATCAGACTACTCCACCAGGACTTATCCACCATGATTTTTCTTGATGGTGGGAAAATAGACCGTTCAATCCTCTTCCACACATGACTCGAAGGTTGTTTCTCAGGTAAATCTTCTTGCAACGTTGCGACGCTTTCTGACCAGCGAATAATGGCCTCATCAAGCTCCGGTACGTTTAAACGCAAACTCTCAATACGCGATCTAACCAAGGGTGACATCACCGACATTACATATTGACTCGCCAAATACTCACAAATTGTTGGGTTTTTATATCTCAAGCTTCCAGACATAATTTTAACTCCTGCAAACCTCGGCGAATCCATGCTTTCATTGTTCCCAAGGGAACAGACATCGTTTTTGCCAACTCACTATGGCTATAGCCATGTAAATACGACATTAGAATACTTTTTCGCACTTGATTTTTTAAGGTGTACAAACACCGGTTTAACGCAATATTGTTATGGGCATCGAACTCTTCTGTAAGGCTATTTAGCAATTCTTCATCTTCATCGGTAGAAACGTGTGGGTGCTTTTGTATTTTCCTCAGTCGATCTAAGCTGCTATTGCGAACCATCACACATAACCAAGCCCAAGCGTTGCCTTTACCGTCATATTGATTGGCTTGCAGCCAAACCTTTATAAAGACATCTTGCAACACATCTTCAGCTTCGGGCTCATCCTTAACGATTCGAAAGATTAAACCAAGAAGCTTCCCACTGGTTAACTCATATAAAGACTGTAACGCTTGCTTATCTTGTTTTTGCACTCGATATAGCAAAGCATTTACTTGATAGCACCATTCTAATTCACCGACTGACAACCCGTTCTCCCTCTGACAAAAAGCGAAGCGACCCAAACAAACAAAGCAATGAACCAACGTTCACTGCTTTGTTCAAAACTACAAGAATATGGGGAGACAAAAAAGCAATTATTTACTTTTAAACAATGTAGGCAGAGATCAATAAACGCTCGCAACTTTTTTCGCGACATGCCAGACACCACCAAGACCGTCACCATTCATATCGCCTTGCTCTATGTCACCAGACCAAGTGTACAAAGGCTTATTTTTATACGTCCATTGCTGAGTGCCATCATCACGTTTAATCACACCATACCCTGACTTAGCTTTAGCCCCTTGATTCGCGACAAATGGTGGCCATTTAACAGCACAGCCGTCGTTACAGTTAGACTGACCCTTTGAGTCTTTATCAAAGGTATAAAGCGTCATACCTGATTTATCAATCAATACATCATCAGCGGCAAAGGCATTCGAGCTAACCACCATAGGCGCAAGTAAAATGGCAACACTAGCGGCAACCGTTCTAAGTTGTAACTTCATATCAATACTCCGTTTTGTCTTAAAAAATGTTCTTACACTATTAAAGACGAAGTAAAACGGCCAATTGGATGCGCGCTCATAAGAAATAATTGTATTTTTATAATAAAGGATTAAAAAAACCAACAGATAACACGGATTTTCTTGCACCTTATCTTAATAAATTCCATATAAAATACGGACATTTCCTACTATTACAAATAGATCTCATTACTTTTTCGTGATAAATTCGCACCGCTACGGTGCGCTTTTTATGCGTAATTTACGAATTAGAACGTAACTTCACGTATGACTAAGATGGCAATCCCCACAACCTCAGCACCTTAATAATCAAATAACAACTAAAAAAGCTCATCGAGCTAACCTTATCGAGGACTAACTATGCAAGCATTCATTGATTTCTTAAACGGGATCATTTGGAGCCCTGCCCTAATTTTTCTATGCCTAGGAGCGGGCCTTTTCTACTCTATTCTGACGCGTTTTGCTCAAGTACGACATTTCAAAGAAATGTTTTCTCTACTGTTCAATCCAAACGAATCAGACAAAGGGATTTCTTCTTTCCAAGCACTGGCGGTTTCTTTATCTGGCCGTGTTGGCACCGGTAACATTGCAGGGGTTGCAGCAGCCATTGGCTTTGGTGGCCCTGGTGCCATTTTTTGGATGTGGGTTGTGGCTTTCCTTGGTGCTAGCACCGCGTATGCAGAATCTACCTTAGGTCAGATTTATAAAGTAAGCGAAGACGGACAATATCGCGGTGGCCCTGCGTATTACTTCGAGCGTTGCCTAGGCTGGCGCTGGTTAGGTGTCTTGTTTGCACTGTCTTCTATTATTGCCTGTGGCGTTTTCTTACCTGGCATTCAAGCAAACTCGGTTGGCAACGCGGTGGTACAAATCTTCGGTGAAGGTATTGTTGTATCAAGCTCATTTGGTGATGTAGGTTCAACTAAATTAGTTGCTCTGGCTGTCATCTTGGTTGTGTTGGCATTTATCATTTTTGGTGGCATCAAACGCATTGCGAACTTCACCCAAATCGTCGTGCCATTCATGGCGCTTGGTTATATTGTGATGGCGCTAATCGTTGTTTTCCTTAACCTAGACAAGGTACCTGGCATCTTCGGTTTAATCTTCTCTGATGCATTTACTGCTCAAGCAGGTTTCGGCGCAGCAATCGGTTGGGGTGTAAAGCGTGGGGTTTACTCAAACGAAGCAGGCCAAGGTACTGGGCCTCATGCCGCAGCGGCAGCAGAAGTACAGCACCCTGCACAGCAAGGTCTTGTTCAAGCGTTCTCTGTCTATATAGATACATTATTTATCTGTACTGCAACCGCTTTGATGATTCTGATCACTCAGCAATACAATGTGCAAGGTACATTGGCTGATGGTCAATTCATCGTACAAAATGTCGATCCATCTACTATCATAGCCTCTCCTGCGTTCACGCAAATGGCATTGGCGAGTGTGTTTGGAAGTACCGGACCGATCTTTGTTGGCATCGCGCTATTCTTCTTCGCGTTCACCACTATCTTGGCTTACTACTACATTGCCGAAACCAACGTAGCGTACCTACGCCGTGCGTTGAACATCAATGTGTCATTGACATTCGTTAAACTGCTTATCATGTTTATGGTGGCATACGGCACCGTTAACACCGCAGGTTACATCTGGAATCTAGGTGATGTTGGTGTAGGTCTAATGGCTTGGTTGAACATTGTTGGCATTATCACCATTTTCTTCATGGCGAAACCGACAATGAAAGCACTGCGAGATTACGAACAGCAAAAAGCCTCTGGTGTAACTGAGTACACCTTTAACCCGAAAGCCCTTGGTATCAAAGGCGCAGAGTTCTGGGAAAAACGTTACGACAAGCAACAAGCAGAAAAAGCAGACAAGTAACCTCTACCCGTTTTTATATTGAAAAGTACGCTACCTAATAAAACAGGTAACAAAAAAGGGTCAGCGTGAAAACGTCTGACCCTTTATATTGCGATTCGAGGTCATTGTTCCTTGCTATAAGAACGCTAAACTGACCACAGAAAATAGCGCCGCCACCAGCGCATAAGCCAACATCGGAACTATGGTACGTTTAATAATAAAGCCTTCTTGATTCGCCACACCCAAAATGGTCGACACGGCAATAATGTTATTAATACACACCATATTACCCATCGCAGCACCGGCCGATTGCAACGCCAGCACAAGCGTCACTGGCAGTCCAACTTGTTCCGCAATGCTCAATTGAATGCCACCAAAGGTTAAATTTGACACCGTCGCTGATCCAGAAAAGAACGACCCTAGCGCACCGAGTAACGCCGCGGCATAACCCCAACTGTCGCCGAGCAATCCAGCGAACGCTTGCGCTAACAGCAACATCGGCGCGTCGTTTCCACCTTGCATCATCAAATTCACCATCACCAATGCGCCCATCAACGACAACATTGGCAAAAACAACCGCCGCCCTGTATCACGAAACGCACTCACAACACGCGTCCGAGACATTGCAAAAAGAGGAATACAAAGTAACGACACAATCAAAAATGGAATCATCGCTGGTACATAAAGGCTTTTGTATTGCCAGCTCACCTCTGTTCCCAAAATACTTTTGAGGCTAAACACCAAAGCCCGACTCACTTCAAACTCGGTTTCACCAAACCGCCATGTCCATAAAGGTGACATAGTATTCAGTAAATCTTTCACTCCCCATTGCGGAACTCGTGTCACAATCAAAATCGCAATCAATAATACAAAAGGCAAAAATACTTTAACCACTTCCCATGTTTTCACCGGCTTATCAGGCAATGACATATCAATCTGAGAGTGTAGGCCGACACCTTTTTTCGCCAATACAACACTAAGAACCAACCCAACAGCACCCCCTATTAATGCTGGAAACTCATAATTCCATTGAGCCAACAACACATAGGGAATCGTACAGCACAGAACACTCAATAAAATAAACCCAGCATTTTGGCGAATTTCTTGCCAGCCAAGCAAGAACCTCAAAGCAATAAAGGGAATCACTAATGCTGCAATACTGTTCAGCAAAGCGGTTAGTTGTGATATTTCTATGAACTGAACATCTGAAAGAGACAAGCCTGACAAACCAAACCAAATTGGCGTACCCACCGCGCCAAAAGACACGGGAACCGAATTCATCACCAAAACAAAAATGGCCACTGGAATGATGGGGAAACCCAAACCAACAAGAATGGGTGCCGCAATCGCCGCTGGAGTACCAAACCCAGACGCCCCTTCAATCATAAAAGCGAAAGCCCAGCCGATAATCATCAACTGGGCTACCTTATTCGTACTGACACCTTTCAACCACTGACTTAGCACCGTCTCGGCACCAGAAAAAAACAGCATACGATTCAATAGAATGGCACCAGCGACAATGGAAATAGGGGTTGATACAGACAAAATCCCCGCCATAATATTTGCACCTAACAAGCTCAGGTCCGCCTGAAACAAGAACAGTTGAATCAATGCAATCAAAAGAGCCGTCACGGGCAATGCAATATGCGAAGGCATAGCATTACGCTTTGTCATCACCCAAATCAGCAATAAAATAGGCAATAAAATAGGCAATCCTGATAACAATGTATTCATACCTACCCCTGCTTAATCAATGAATGTACTCACATTTACTAGACTACGTAATTTCGTTTTTTTTGCTGTGATCATTGTCATGTTCACGCCTAAAAAATACGATCTACTAGTAAAAATAACATAAATTCAAACTTAGACTGGATGAGTGAATAAAGAATAAATAGACCTAGAGATGCGTTTATTTTTACAGTATGACAAAACAGTAATGTAAAAAAAGATCAAAGAAGCCGATAATAAACGCTCATATAAATGATTAGAAAAATCGGCCAATCGACGGTAAAGTACCAACGAATTTCATATTGTTAATATCATTATTCTGACCAAAAACCGACCGAGCCACAAAGCCGACTTTCTTTGTCAGACATGCATAAAAAGGCGGACAGATAACATGCAACAGAAGGATTTTCGAAAATTAGGCTGTGCAGAATGCGCGACTGGATGCGATTTAGGATTCGACTTCACGATGGCCTTTCAGCCGATTATTAACAGTCAAACAAAAACCGTTTTCGCACAAGAAGCCCTTGTTCGTGGTCTCAATAACGAAGGGGCTTTTCATGTTTTTCAGAACGTCAATGAAACCAACCGATATCGCTTTGATCAAAGTTGCCGTGTTAAAGCCATTCAACTGGCCGCCAAACTGGACGTCCACAAGCACAGTTTTCTAAGTATTAATTTTTTACCAAATGCGGTTTACAAACCTGAGCTTTGCATTCGAACAACACTAAATGCGGCAGAAGAATTTCATTTCCCAAAAGAAAAAATCATCTTCGAATTTACTGAAAATGAACAAATTATCGACAGCGTTCACCTAGAATCCATTATTCAGCACTATAAAGAACAAGGTTTTCTCACCGCGACAGATGATTTTGGTTCTGGCTTCAACGGCTTAAACCAACTAGCAGATCTAAACACTGACATCACTAAGATCGACATAGTGCTTATTAGAAACATAGACCAAGATAAAAAACGGCAAATAATAGTACGCAATCTGGTTAACTTATTTAACGAACTCAACATGATGATTGTTGCAGAAGGTGTAGAGACAAAAGCGGAATACCACACCTTACAAGACATGGGCATTCACCTTTTTCAAGGCTATTACTTCGCCAGACCTAGCTTCGAATCTCTACCTGACATCAATTGGGGTTAAAAAGAACGGTTTCAGATTCCAGAAACCGTTTTTTTAACCCGAAATAAGACCGAACCTTAGGCATCCACTTTATTCTTCAGGAGCATTCACGTATTTATAGTGGCTTTTCGATCTTACGTATCGGATAGAAAGTCTCACTTAACTCTAGTAAGGCCTACCAATACACAAATCACACCACCAACCATGCCAACCCACGCTTCAATAGGCGTCTCTCCGCTTAACGCTCGAGTCACCTGGGACGTCGCCGCATCGTAAATGTTATAACCCCATATCGCTAAAGCAACACCCGCAATAATTAGAATGATGCCGATGATTTTATTATTCATACTTACTCCAAATGGTTAAAAATTTAAGCACTTTAATGCAACATAATGACACAAATAACGTCACGATTTAAAAGATTCTCCTCTAGGGCTTAAACACTCAACACTTTACCGTTAGAATGGCCTCGATTTGATATTCCTCTTATTGACTAATTTATTAGAGAGCGAGCAATCCACATGAAAGTACTTATTAATTTTATCCGCAACCTACTAGGCTACATCATTGCGATCATTGACCTGGTGACCCGCGGGCCAAAACTAAAGCGAACCCCTGAAAAACAAAAACAGATTAACAATGAATTGAAACACCTATCGCTTTATCAATTTTATGCTTGCCCTTTTTGTATCAAAACACGCAGAGCCATGCACAAATTGAATCTGCCAATTGAAAAACGCAGTGCGTCAGAAGGCTCCCCTCATCGCGCTGCATTACTAGCCGGTGGCGGACAAATAAAAGTCCCTTGTTTACGTATTGAGCAAGAAGGCAAGGTTGAATGGTTATACGAATCTTCCGAGATCATCCGTTATCTTAAAACACATTTTGCGTAACTTTCGCTAAATCACTCTTTCTAAGAAATAACCACCACACGCATAAAAAAACGGCTTCTACTCTTAATAAAAGCCGTTTTTTTATGAAGTTACAGAAAAATGGATAAACTTATTGACTAAAAGACAGCGCTTCACTTTCTGTTAAATAGCGCCATTGCCCGACCTCAACATCTAATCGAACCTCGCCAATTTGTTCACGATGTAATAACACAACTCGATTCCCTACCGCCGAAAACATGCGCTTTACCTGATGAAACTTTCCTTCGGTGATCGTTAAAAGCACCTCATTCGAAGAAATCACTTCCAGCTTAGCAGGGCGTGTTAAACCTTCTTCGCCTTGTAATTGCACGCCGTTTTTAAATCTAGTCGCAATACTTTCAGCTTGCTCTATCGTTAGCGCTCTAGAAAGTTCCACTCGGTATACTTTGCGACATTGCTTTGTTGGCGACGTAATATTAAATGACCAACGCCCGTCATCAGTAATCAATACCAAACCGGTTGTGTCTGCGTCCAAACGCCCTGCGATATGCAACTCAGACGCTTTATCAACCACTAGATAATTAAGTAGCGATGGATACGCTTCATCGATATTTGAGCAAATGGTTCCGGCTGGTTTATGCATGAGAATATAGCGAAAATCACGTGTTTTTAGCCTAGCCCCATTTAACATAATCGTGTTGTTTTCATGAACCTGAGTCGCTTCATCTCTTGCCATTTCACCATTAACGCTAACCTCACCAAGATGAATATGTTGAATCGCTTCAATTTTGGTTAACTCAGTGCTTTTACAAACAAACTTATCAAGACGCATGATGAACAACATTAAGGGATAAAAGATCACGACATTATCCTTTCTAAACAATATTTTTCAATGCTTCATTGATTTTTGCAACGTTCGAACAACAAGCCACCGCTTTTACGCTATACTGCGCCACATTGCCTTAGGGCAAATCTTATTGCCATCCTTACAACGACCATTACGACAATCTGTCCGAGCCTCATATGCCATTTTCAAAACTAGGATTATCAAAGCCCCTTTTACAAGCTATCAAGGAGCTGGGATACAAAAAACCGACGCCAATCCAGACACAAGCTATTCCTGTCATTCTTGCAGGAAAAGACCTTGTTGCCACATCTCAAACCGGTACTGGTAAAACCGCTGCGTTTGTTCTTCCTCTATTAGAGAAACTCAATAAAGAGCGGACATTAAGAGGCAAACGTATACGCGCACTTATTCTGACACCAACACGTGAATTATCTGTTCAAGTAGAAGCCAATGTTGCCTTGTACAGTAAACATCTAAAACTCACTTCTATGGCCGTCTATGGTGGTGTTGATACCGAGCCACAAAAGCAGCGTTTAATCGAAGGCGTTGATATTTTAGTGGCAACACCCGGTCGACTACTTGATTTAGCACATCAGCGAGCGGTACATTTTGATGAGCTTGAGGTCTTAGTTTTAGATGAAGCTGACAGAATGATAGACATGGGTTTCACCGATGAGCTATACAAAATACTAGATCGCTTACCGCCGCACCGCCAGAATCTATTATTTTCGGCGACAATAACAGACAGTGTTCGCGAACTGGCTTATGATTTTTCTGATAGCAAAGTGAGTGAGCCTGCGACTGAGATCAAGATTTCACCAAGAACCAAAACAGCTCCAAATATCAAGCAATGGTTAATCACAGTCGATAAAGACACAAAATCTGCCTTGCTGAGCCATTTAATTAAAGAGCAAAAATGGGATCAAGCGCTTATTTTTATCGAGAAAAAACACGGTGCAGCCAAGCTTGTTGATCAGCTTGCAAAACGTGGTATTGAAGCAGACTCCATTCATGGTGATAGAAGCCAAGCCATGCGTGAAAAAATCCTAACTGACTTCAAATCCGGCAAACTAAAATATTTGGTCGCCACCGGCGTTGCTGCTCGTGGTATTGATATTGGTGATCTGAGCCGTGTTGTTAACTACGACTTACCCTTCAAGCCTGAAGAATATGTCCATCGTATTGGTCGAACAGGCCGTGCTGGTGCAGCAGGTGAAGCCATTTCTTTTGTTGCAATGGGTGATTTTAAAAACCTATGCGCCATTGAAAGTCGTTTGAAACATATCATTGACCGAGAAGAAATTGACGAATTTCCGGTTAGAAAGACAGTGCCAGTTTCTGTATTGAACTTTATTCGTAAGAGCAAAGCGCCAGAACGCAAAGGCCCATCAAAACCTAGAAGCGGTTCCAAGGCTAAAGACAACGTATCAAAGTCTAAAGACAAAGAGTCTAATAAAACTTCAGGTAAGAAAAACATTTTCTAATAAGGCTTAAAAGAGGCCAGATCTCTTAAACGCCACATTAAATAGTAAAGTGAAAAATGTGCTCTTCTTAAAGGGATCTGGCCCTTTTTAGTGAGCCTTAGTTATCTTACTTAATAGGTTCCCCAACTCTAGATAGTAGAAAAAACCAACACTGAAGGTCATAAAGAACTCATGGATATGTAGATCGCGGAGAAAGGAGGGACTTTTTTATTAAAACCTTCGATGGGAAAAACAAGGCATTTTTTGCCGACAATCCTTTAACGCCTGTTTGGCTATGTTAAAAACAAAATACCCTGGCTGTTCTTGTAAACTGGCTAAGCGAACGCCTAGCGGAGAATACAAAGCACTGTGCCCATAAGTTTGTCTGGTTTCGTTGTGCCAACCACATTGATTAACGCCAAGCACATAACACTGATTCTCAATAGCCCGCGCTGACAATAAAATATCCCAATGCGCCTTTCCCGTCACATAAGTAAACGCGGCAGGGACCAGCAAAACATCTGCCCCTAACTCAGCAAGTGCCCTGTACAATTCCGGAAAGCGCACGTCATAACAAATACTCAGTCCAATGCTAAAGCCGTCAACATCAATGACTTTTGGCGTCAAATCCCCTTTTTCAATAAAATCAGATTCTTTATAAGAAGCCGCTTTATCATCAACCATCACATCAAATAAATGAATCTTGTCATAACGTTCAACTATAAGACCATCAGGTCCAATCACCCAACAGGTTTGCCTAACTCGACCATCAGCAACCACGTCACCATTAGGCGTATAAAGTGAAGGATGCGAACCAACAACAAGATAAATGGCGTGTTTTTTAGCCAATGCTAAAACTTTATCGAACAGTATTTTTTGAGAATCAGACTCTGCTAACCATCGCATGCCTTTTCCATAAAATAGAAAAACATTCTCAGGTAACACAACCAAACGCGCACCGTCACTTACTGCAGAGTCAATAAGCCGTGTCACTTCAGTCAGATTATCTTGCCAACACCGAGTGCTAGTTAGCTGAATAGCCGCAACACAAAGAACCTCTTTCATCTATTTAGACTTCCCTAGCGGATTATAACGAATAGGCGTCATAATAGGTTCATTAAAAGAGCCTTCTACTTTGTACTGCACACTCGTCACCTTTGAAAGTTGGTCACCAATTAGCTTGTCTGTAATGAAAAGCAGCCCTGCTAACTGAGGTGTTCCCCACAACAAACCCGCCAAAGGAAGCGCACCTGTTAAAGGGAACGTTGCTGTAAGTTTTTCATTTAAGGTTTCATTCACAATATTAGCTTCTCCTTCCACAGCGAGTTCTGCGGTAGGAGAAACAATGGAAATAGGAGAAATGGTTTTTAAAATACCTTTGTCTAAAGAAAGCGAGCCACTAAATTTATCGTATGTTAGTCCCGGCTTATAAACATCTGAAAAATCCAATGATAATCTGCGACTAAGCGCTCCAATATTAAAAATCCCTAAGACTTTAAGGAATGCTGGCAGCTCTTCAACCTTTTGGAAGTTGCCATTCTCTGCAGAAAAGGCAATATGTCCCGACACTGACTCACGATCAAAGTAAAAAGGGTGCCCTTTCCAATTGAGTACAACATCAATCTTATATTTTTTTGAAGAAACAAAAGCATCATTCGAAAATTTACGAGTTAACTCGGCAAGATCTTCGCCACCTGTTGCAATAACCAACTCAACACTAGAGTCCTCTTCTTTATCGTGCCAAAACAAACTCCCTTGGAAGCTACCCGTCTTTAATTTTGACGTGATTGGGTCGATTCGAACGCCATCGCCCTCTCTATGAAGTGTTAATTGCCAGTCTCCATAGGGTTTTTGATTAAAATAAAGCTGATCAACAGAAAGCACCATGTTAGGAATTTGTTTTGCTGAAATAGGCGATTCATTCATATTTGGAGAAGCTTCAGCGGTATCTGATGGCGCCGTATTCCAACTCAAAAAGCCAAAATGGAGGTTAGGAATCCCTTCTTTATTTATTAAAGAAAAGTTCATTTCATCGGAACTAACGAAAAGCGATTTACCATTAGCAACATTGTAGTCAACCTTGAAGTTATGCCACGTGTTATCAGCGTTAACAACAACCTCATCAACAATCAAATCGACTCGGCTTAACCACTCAGGAAATTCAGGAATCGATACCCCACTAGAAGGTTTAGATGCATCACCAGATAGGTCGGCAAAAACTGATTGCCAATCTTGGACATAAAAACGTTCAAAATCACCTGTCAGTACCAACCCCTTAGGAATAGATGAGCTCAACACTTGATCTTGAGTACCACTCAAAATAAGCTCACCACCAACAAATTCATTGTCTTGTAGAAAAAATCTCGCTTTAGACAACGACTCATAATCCATATCAACAACAAGATCTTTTTCATGTTGCATCACTTTTATTCGCAATAACCTAGCATCTTGCGCAGCTTTACCCACAGGCTCAGGCAGATCAATGCTAACGCCGATCAAATCACTGTCAACAGTTAGATCTATCTGTCCATCTTGGGCCTGATTAACAAGCAATGTCGCCGTGTAGGCAGGCTGACCAGATACCTTCTTAACGGCTGCTGCAGGTAGCTGACGCCACGCAGCAACCTCACTGACATCAACAACACCTGAAAGGTCACCTACAACCGCAAACCCTCCGCTCTCGGTAACATTCGAAGACAGTTCAAGGCGTGAAGTACCGCCTAAGACTTTTATATCAAAGCCGGAATTAGTAATGCCGTCGTTCGAGCTATAATTTAAACGACCATTTTGAATTTGAGATAAAAGGTCTATTTCTTTTATCAATAACTGATTACCTTTAAAGATTAGCCCTAACTCCACCCTAGGCTCCACTTCTTCTGAAAAAGGAATGCCAATCTCGAAACTGCTTTTCACATCACCTGTCAACTGCCAATTGTCAAAAGGCAGAAGCACCGTATTCGCTAATGGTGTCGCTCTCAATGCGGTCAAAATAGTCGAAGACTTGGCATTAACGCTGCCCTTTAGATTTAACCAATTAGCAGAACCGTCCGAGATGGGAACCGTTAGCAAAAGATTTTTTACTGGCAAATTCAACAAAGAGGCAGATTTTACATTTACAGAAACACCAAATTCATCATATTCAAAAAAGGCATTAACCTTAGTGGCCGATGGCCAATTTTTGTCAAAGGCCACGTCCACATCACTAACCGCCATTTGCACCCTAGCATGAGGCTCTGCATCATCAGTTAATTCGCTTTGTAGCAATACATCGACACTGTCTACCTGTCCTGCTTTAGAGCCTGCAAACGCCTCTTGAATCCAAGACACTAAGTCATCCCCGAGTGCCTTTGGAGGAAGATATGTTAAGCGATCAGAAAGAGGTAAATTTCGCCCATGTAGATCTAATGAAATCCAATCTGGCTCAGTATCGCGAACCTCTAACCGAAACCCACCACTGATACCTGCGCCATTGCGCTGAACAGACAGATCACGTCCACTGACCAAAAAGACATCTTGCTGCTTTTGCCAACTTACATAGCCAGACAACAGCTCAGTACGCCATGACTCGTCATAAACAGTATCAAAACCTATTTCACTGCCTTTTCCACGAAAATCAAGGTAACCATTATCGTCCGATAAACTAAAAACGGCATTGATATTGTTTGCTTTGGGAATACCGTTATAAGCTTGAACTGAGGCTGACTGTAGATTACTTAGAAATTGGAAAGCAAAGACATCACCTTCACGCCACAAACGGACAGTGC
This sequence comes from Marinomonas primoryensis, assembly GCF_013372285.1. NCBI lineage: Bacteria > Pseudomonadati > Pseudomonadota > Gammaproteobacteria > Oceanospirillales > Oceanospirillaceae > Marinomonas > Marinomonas primoryensis. Next base: position 2,272,006 of record NZ_CP054301.1, read on the forward strand.
CGTTTCTAGCCATCCCATTAGGGTCAAGCCCTGTCAAGATTTTTGCGGCGTTAGATTCTTCAGGTAAAAAATAGGACGTGATTTTATTCGCTAAACCGAGATCAATTTGATTAAAACTCATATTTGAGCGATGAGTAACGGACGACCAGTCAAATGCCAAATCCGAAGCAGGATACTCAGTGCCGCCTTGATCTTTAATGAGCATATTGTGCACATCTATTCTCACACCAGGGCGTTTCTGAGAGTAACGAAGCTTAACCGAAGACGTGGTGCTATAAGTTTTTCCATCAGCAAAGGCGACATTAAACTTTGTTGATTCTGTTTGCACCTCTAACTCTTTACCTACCAAAGCATCCAACCAAATATCACCACCAAACTCAACCGACGATAGCGAATATGAATTACTTGATAGCATTGCATTTAAAGGTAAAGAAACTAATGGTGCTTGAATTGAAGCCTTTACTCGATAGTTACCCAGAAGACTACGAGTCTTGTCAACACGGGCATTTATTTGAAATGGCGATTTGTAATCATCCAAATAAAGCGTTGAGCTCAACAATGATTCAAACGCTTTTTGAAATATATATACATGAGGAATACGTAATGTATGCTCTCCAAATTGGTCGCTATGAACCTCTAATTTGGCATCATATATAGAGAAGTTACGCTGTGCGGACAAATAATCTAATACACGCTCAACACCAACGTCACTGCGGACATCACGCGAAGGCGCGGCGCCGTTTAATCGCCACTGCCCATCACTCTCTTGCAATGCAATCGTTGGACGAACAAAACGAATGTAGGTAAATTGAGGGCTAAAACTAAGGAGGGATTTAACAATATCTAAACGAATCCGCATTTCGTTAATGACTATCGCAGGCTGCCCATTAGAAAATAGTTGAAAGCCGCTAATCGAAACCGTCGGATCAATCCCCTCTAAACGGCCATCAATCTCATCCAAGGTCACAGGATAACCTGTTATTTGCTGCAGATTATGCTCTATCTGAGGACGATAATTATCTAGATAAGGCAGCAGTTTCCCAACACTTACTGCAAATACACCAAGAAAGGCGGTAAAAACGACAGCCCCCCAGAACAAAAAAATGATCAGTTTACGTAATAACCACCTCATTTTAAAACCTATTATCGCTAGCGTAACACAACATCATATTGATCTTGTGTATAGACAGAATCCACTTGAAAACGAATTGTTTTACCAATAAAAGCCTCTAATTCCGCTACAGCCGCTCCCTCTTCATCATGAAAGCGCTCAACAACCGAACTGGCGGCTAATACTGTGTAGGTTTGTGAATCATAAGCACGATCTGCCCTTAAAATCTCTCGAAATACCTCGTAACAAACCGTCTCTGGGGTTTTAACTAAACCGCTCCCACGACAGGACCGACAAGGTTCACACAAGGTCTGTCCGAGACTTTCACGCGTCCTTTTCCTTGTCATTTCTACTAGACCAAGCTCAGAAACACCGGTGATTTTTGTTTTGGCATGATCCGCGTCTAGTATTTTTTCAAGCATCCGCAATACTTGACGCTTGTGTTCTTCATCTTCCATGTCGATAAAATCAATAATGATAATACCACCAAGATTTCTTAATCTTAACTGCCGACCGATGGCCGTCGCCGCTTCAAGATTGGTCTTGTAAATGGTCTCTTCAAGGTTACGACTGCCAACAAAAGCACCTGTGTTAACATCTATGGTGGTCATTGACTCAGTCTGCTCAACCAACAAATAACCTCCAGACTTCAGTTGTACTTTTCGATCAAGCGCCTTATGAATTTCATCTTCAACACTGTATAGATCAAATATAGGACGTTCGCCCGGATAATACTCGATACGATCCTTCAAGTCCGGTATAAAATCTTCAGCAAACGATCTCAGCTTCGCGTAGTTTTCTTTGGAATCAATGCGGATTTTCTCTGTCGTCAGCCCAACCAAATCCCGCATAGTGCGTAAATGCAAGGGAAGGTCTTCATAAATAACTGAAGGGGCTTTAGCGTTTTGCATACGACGTTTGACAGACTGCCAGAGTCGGGTCAAAAACTTAATATCAGAAAGAATTTCTTCTTCTCCCGCTTTTTCCGCTGCTGTCCGCAGGATATAGCCGCTGCTTTCATCTGCGTCTGTTAAAGCTTCGGATACAAGCAACTTAAGACGTTCGCGCTCGACCTCATCCTCTATTCGCTGACTCACTCCTACATGAGCCTGATCCGGCATGTAAACCAAATAACGAGAAGGGATTGAAAGATGTGTTGTTAAACGAGCGCCCTTAGAGCTAATAGGATCTTTAGTAACTTGAACTACGAGAGATTGCCCTTCACGCAAATAATCACCAATTTGATCACTTGGGTTAATTGCATCGCGATCCACCACTTCTGACACATGAATAAAAGCGGCTCTTTCAAGACCAATATCGACAAAGGCAGCTTGCATACCAGGCAACACTCGAACCACTTTACCCTGATAAATATTACCCACAATGCCCTTACGACTTGAGCGTTCGATGTAAACTTCTTGTAACACCCCGTTCTCAACTAGAGCAACACGAATTTCCATGGGAGTAACATTAATGAGTACGTCTTCACTCATGGGACATTTCCTCTAGCGAATGAATTCCAAATTGAGCCAATAGTTGCGCCGTTTCATATAACGGTAAGCCAACAACAGCGGAGTAAGAACCGGAGATAGAGCGAACAAAAATAGCACCCAACCCTTGAACAGCATAAGAACCCGCTTTGTCTTGAGGTTCACCAGTTTTCCAATATTGCTCTATTTCAACATTAGAGATTTTACGAAACAGCACGTCACTGACAACAAGCTTTGTTGCTATATGCTCATGCTGTAAGTTAGAAAAACATAGAGAGGTAATAACTTTATGGGAGCGGCCAGAAAGCAGCCTTAACATAGAGAGAGAGTCTTCAAGTGAAGCGGGTTTTCCTAAAATACGTCCATCAATGACAACACTTGTATCTGAAGCAATAAAAGTAGCCGACATATCGAAGTCGGCTTGCTGTCTATATTTCAGCGCTGCGGCACTAGCCTTCTCTATCGCCATGCGAACAACATAATCCTCCGCATTTTCTTGGTACATCGGTGTTTCATCAATATCGGCAGGCAAAACCTCAAATTCTTTCACCAAGAGGCTCAGTAGTTCTTTTCTTCTTGGCGAAGCTGAAGCCAAAACAAGCATAAACTTTCCCTAAAAAACGACCTAGCGGATAGCGTAAATACGGCGCACACTGCGCAAAATAATAAAAGACCAAGGCCATAACAACCCCGTCATCACAGCCGGCATAAAGATCAATAATGTTGGCTCCGCATGCCCAAGATAATGATCGACCCAAAAATCAACTAATTGATTAATACTAACCAAACAGCATACAAAAAAGCCTTGCTGCCAACGATGGTACATCCTCAATCGCTTATAAAATACAGCACAGGTATAGGCGATAATCACGTACGTGAGAGAATGCTGACCAATTATCCCACCTTGCAATAAATCAACCATCAACCCCAAGAACCAAGCCAAACCAACGCCAACACGAAAAGGTAAAGCAATCACCCAATATAAAATGACCAATAAAGCCCACTCAGGACGAAACCATACAAGCTCTTCAGGAAAAGGCACAGCTTCAAGCATTAAGGCCGTTAACAATGTAATACAAAATACAAAAATCGGTTTCATTATCGCTCAGCCTTGGGCTTATCAATAAGCATAACGTGTCGACTGCGCCCCAGCTGAGCCAAAGGAACTACATCGACATCGGCGTAAGCCTTACCCTGAGTATACTTGACGCTTCGCACAACCCCGACAGGATATCCACTTGGAAAGCGTTTATCTAAGCCCGAAGTTGTTAATATATCGCCTTTTTTAATATCGACAGAACGAGGAACACTCATCAGCTCCATGCGTTTCAAGCTACCCGTTCCGCGTAAAATCCCTCTAAAGCCTGTTCGAGATAGCTGTACAGGAACAAAATGACTAGCATCAGCGATAAGTAATACACGGCTACTGTACGCCGCTGTTTCAACCACCTGACCCAACACGCCCGTTGCATCCAAAACAGGCTGTCCAACGTAAGCTCCAGAAGAAAAACCTTTGTCTATCATTAGTTTATGACTGTAAGCATTCTGATCAAAGCCTATCACTTCTGCCATGACAATTTTTTCGTCAACTCGCTGTGAAGCATCCAGCAATTCACGTAAACGAACGTTTTCAGCTTGAAGGGAATCCAGTCTCTGCTGTCGACTGCGCAAAAGCAATATCTCAGACTGCAAGGACTGGTTTTCACTTACTAACCCCTCTCTGCTGGCAAGATGTTCACCAGCCCAATTAAGCACTTTCTGAGGGGTGTTCACTACGACTTGTATGGGAGTCACAAGCAGGGTCAAATAAGGCCTCACCTGCGAAAAGGTAGAATAACGAACATCAGCAACAATCATCACTATAGACAAAATAACCAGCACAACAAACCGCGTGCTAGAAACTTTGCCACTAAAATGAAGCGAATTATTAATGGTGCGCTCCTAAGCTTTACTCATTATCTGCAGTAAAAAGCTCAGATGCGTGTTTATCCATCAACTCTAACGCCATACCACCGCCTCGAGCAACACAGGTCAACGGATCATCAGCAATAATGACAGGCAAGCCCGTTTCTTCACTGATCAGGCGATCGATTTCACGCAACAAAGCACCGCCGCCAGTTAATACCAATCCAGTCTCGCCTATATCTGCAGCCAATTCTGGAGGCGACTGCTCAAGAACACCTTTAATAGCTTGAACGATTTGAGCAAGCGGTTCTTGCAGCGCTTCTAGGATTTCAGTACTGCTCAAAACGAAAGAACGTGGAATACCTTCAGCTAAATTACGACCACGAACATCGATCTGTAATTCTTCACCTGTATGGTAAGCCATACCGATTTCCGTCTTAATACGTTCCGCGGTAGCATCACCAATCAAACTGCCGTATTGACGACGAACATAGGTCGTAATGGCTTCATCAAAACGGTCACCACCAACACGAATCGATTCTGATGTAACGATACCATTTAACGAAATGATAGCGATCTCGGTTGTACCACCACCAATATCAATCACCATTGAACCTGACGCTTCAGCAACAGGAAGACCAGCGCCAATCGCGGCCGCCATTGGCTCTTCAATGATATAAACTTCACGTGCACCCGCACCCAACGCTGACTCTTTAATAGCACGACGTTCGACTTGGGTAGACTTACAAGGAACACAAACCAAAACTCGTGGGCTTGGTTTCAAAAAGCTGTTCTCGTGTACTTTTGCAATAAAGTACTGCAGCATTTTTTCTGTAACATGAAAATCAGCAATAACGCCGTCTTTCATCGGTCGAATCGCCGTAATATTACCTGGCGTCCGGCCTAACATACGCTTCGCATCAGTACCAACTGACGCTACTGTTTTCTGATTTCCATTATGACGAATGGCTACTACAGACGGCTCATCAAGCACGATTCCGCGGCCACGAACGTAAATAAGGGTATTTGCCGTCCCTAGGTCAATAGACAAATCGCTTGAAAACATTCCCCTGATTTTCTTAAACATGAATTTCTACACCCTGATAATACGATACGAACAGCGTCAAAATGTAACAATCGCTCGCCCAATGGGCAAGTTGATTCCGCGTAAATCTTAAAAAAACTCCCATGATTTTCATTGTTCGCCTAAAAAAAACCAATAAACTAAAAATAAGCCAGTTTTTCACTCAGTTGGCTTTATAGCAATACGGCTACGGGATACAATAAAAGCCATTTACGACAATCAAAAATCAGGTGGAACATGTCCATAGACAAACAAGACGTGCAAAAAATTGCACACTTGGCTCGCCTCGCCCTCACAGAGGAAGACGCCGATCAATATCAACATTCGCTATCCAGCGTATTATCGCTTGTTGAACAAATGCAATCTGTTAATACCGATGGCATTGAACCACTTTCGAATCCGCTTGAAATGACTCAAAGACTAAGAGAAGACAAAGTCACAGAAGAAAACCGCCGTGACGCATTCCTAGCGAACGCACCTCAGACCGAAGCCGGTCTTTTCCTAGTACCGAAAGTGATCGATTAAGAGAACCAAGCATGTTTGAACAAAGCATTTCGACATTAGCGCAAAAATTACGCAACAAAGATATTTCAAGCGTCGAGCTCACTCGCTATTTTCTAGCGCGCATAGCCAAACTTGACCCACAACTAAACAGCTTCATTACCGTGAGCGAGCAGCAAGCACTAGTACAAGCCGCCGCCGCGGATGCTCTTCTACAAAGCGGAAAAGGCACCAGTTTGACAGGCATCCCTGTCGCACACAAAGATCTATTCTGCACAGAAGGTACTCTCACTACATGCGGTTCTAAAATGCTGCATAATTTCATTCCGCCTTATGAGTCAACCGTGACCAGCCGTATTCAGCAAGCTGGCGCCGTCATGTTGGGTAAAACAAACATGGACGAATTTGCCATGGGCTCCTCTAACGAAAACAGCTTTTACGGTGCGGTTAAAAACCCCTGGAACTTAGATATGGTTCCTGGCGGCTCTTCTGGTGGCTCTGCCGCAGCTGTTGCGGCAGGCCTTGTAGTGGCTACTACCGGCACCGACACGGGTGGATCCATTCGCCAACCCGCCTCTTTCTGCGGTATCACAGGACTCAAGCCAACTTATGGTCGTGTTTCTCGTTTCGGAATGGTCGCTTACGCATCCAGCCTTGACCAAGCCGGCCCAATGGCAAAAAGCGCCGAAGACTGTGCGCATTTAATGCAGGCCATAAGCGGTTTTGACGAAAAAGATTCAACGTCTTCTGAAACACCGACAGACGACTATTTGGTCAACATAAATGCACCATTAACAGGCTTGAAAATAGGTTTGCCAAAAGAATATTTCGGAGAAGGTCTCGACTCCAAAGTCGCTGATACCATTATGGTCGCAGTGAAAGAATTCGAAAAACTGGGCGCAACAATAAAAGAAATTTCATTGCCAAACTTACAACTTAGCATACCATCTTACTATGTAATCGCGCCCTCTGAAGCCTCATCAAACCTATCTCGTTTTGATGGCGTTCGATTTGGCCACCGCTGTGACGACCCGAAAGACCTACTGGATATGTACACCCGCTCGCGTGCGGAAGGTTTCGGCACTGAAGTCCAAAAGCGTATCATGGTCGGCACTTACGCCTTATCAGAAGGTTACTACGACGCCTACTACTTAAAAGCGCAAAAAATACGCCGCCTTATCAAAGAAGATTTCGTAAAAGCACTAAACGAAGTCGATGTCATCATGGGCCCTGTTGCGCCAACAACCGCATTTGGACTTGGCAGCAAAACCAACGATCCAGTCGCCATGTACCTAGAAGACATTTACACACTGTCCGTTAACCTTGCCGGTATCCCAGCTATGTCTATACCAGCAGGCTTTGTGAATGGCATGCCGGTCGGCCTTCAAGTAATGGGCAACTACTTCGCCGAAGCCAAGTTGCTTAATATAGCGCATCAGTACCAGCAAAATACTGACTGGCACCTTAAAACACCGACCATGGCAAAAGGAGCATAAGCATGAATTGGGAAGTTGTTATTGGCCTTGAGATTCATACTCAGCTCACCACAAAATCAAAATTATTCTCTGGCGCCGCGGTTGGTTTTGGCGCTGAGCCGAACACTCAAACAACACTGGTTGATTTAGGCATGCCTGGTGCATTGCCCGTTCTAAACAAGGAAGCTTTGCGCATGGCCGTTATGTTCGGCCATGCCGTTAATGCCGAGATAGGCATGACATCGGTTTTTGCGCGTAAAAACTATTTTTACCCAGATCTCCCAAAAGGTTATCAAACCAGCCAAATGGATCACCCTATCGTTGGCATTGGCCACCTTGATGTTATATTGGAAGACGGAACCACTTCTCGTATCGGTATTACGCGAGCCCACCTTGAAGAAGACGCCGGGAAATCCCTTCACGAAGACTTTCAAGGCATGACAGGGATCGACCTAAATCGCTCCAGCACGCCTTTGCTTGAAATTGTCTCTGAACCTGACATTCGATCAGCTAAAGAAGCCGTCGCCTATGTCAAAATGATCCACTCTATTGTGACTTATCTTGGTATTTGTGATGGCAACATGGCGGAAGGCTCAATGCGTTGCGATGTCAATATATCATTGCGACCTAAAGGACAAACTGAATACGGTACGCGTACCGAAATTAAAAACGTCAACTCGTTCCGTTTTATTGAGAAAGCCATTTACACTGAGGTCGAGCGCCAAGCAGACATTTTAGAAGATGGTGGTCGAATTATTCAGGAAACTCGCCTGTACGATCCAGAGAAAAACGAAACTCGTAGCATGAGATCTAAAGAAGACGCTAACGATTATCGCTATTTTCCTTGCCCAGATTTATTGCCCATTGTATTGACGCAAAATTATGTGGATGAAATAAGAGCAAGCTTACCTGAATTGCCAAGCCAAAAAGCGGCGCGATTCCAAAGCGAACACAAGTTGAGCGAGTACGACGCGCATGTCCTTTCGTCTTCACGCGCTATGGCCGATTACTTTGAAAATGCAAATGCCGTCGTGCAAGACCCGAAATTGACCGCAAACTGGGTCATGGGCGAACTAAGCAAATTACTCAACCAAGCACAATTAGATATAGCAAACTCCCCTGTCAGCGCTCATACCTTTGGCGAGCTACTTTTGCGCATCAAAGACAACACAATCAACGGCAAAACAGGCAAAGAAGTTTTCCAAGCTATGTGGGAAGGCGAAGGATCAGCCGACGCTATTATCGAAGCAAAAGGTCTAAAGCAAGTCACAGACACCGGCGCCATCGAAACCATGATCCAAACCATTCTGGATGCAAATACAGCTCAAGTAGAGCAATATCGTGCAGCAGACGAAGACAAACAAAAGAAAATGATCGGCTTCTTTGTTGGACAAGTCATGAAAGCGTCACAAGGCAAAGCTAATCCTGGCCTTGTTAACCCCATTCTCGCAAAAATGCTGAAAGGCTAATTTTGATCTGAAAATCTAGACAAAAAAATACCGCGCCATATGGATAGCGCGGTATTTTTTTGTCATTAATAACCGTATCTACAAGTTAGTGATCCGACACTATCCGATCTCGCCCTAAGCGCTTAGCCTCGTATAAATTATTGTCGGCCACACGAATTAACTCTTCGAATGAATCCTTAGGCTGACAACACATACCCACACTGCAGGTCAGTACAATTTTAGCGTCTGTAAATTCTTTTGAACGCAAACCATCCAAAAAGTCCTCCAACATATTATGTAAATGCAAACCACCCGCATTAGCCACAACACAAAACTCTTCGCCTCCAAAACGACAAGCCAAGACATCTGGAAAGGCGTTACGAATATCTTGCCCTACCGCTTCAAGCAATTCATCACCAATAATATGACCATAGGTATCATTGATACTTTTGAAGTGATCAAGATCCAGCATTGCCACAGACATTTCAGATGAATTATTACTGAAAAGCTGCTCACCCTCATCAAACAAACAACGTCTATTTTTTAACTTTGTGAGTGGGTCAATATTTGCCAAGTCACGTATTGTCTCTAGCATCTCTTGCGCTTCAAGACTATGAACGACACGACAGTGAAACTCTTCATGGTAAAAAGGCTTTTTAAGAAAATCGTTAGCACCCGCTTTTATGAACTTAGCAGATAAAGCGTTATCTCCTTCCGCAGACAACCCAATAATCACCAAATCCTGAAACCGAGCGTTATACCTAAGCATACGAACCAATTCGTAACCATTTACCAACGGCATATTATAATCGGTTATCAACATCCTAATATCGGAGTCTTCTTCCAACTTAGCCAATGCCTCTTGACCATTTTCCGCCTCAATAACATTGAAGCGGTACTGCTCGAGGAGAATACGAATAAAAAGTCGACTAGTAGAAGAGTCCTCAGCAACCAAAACCTTAATTCCTTGGTTTTTACTCAAGCGTTCAACGACTTTAATAACATGATTAAAAGAGTAGCGACTGTCTTTGGTAATGTAATCCAAAACACCTTTATTCAAAAGACTAAGACGTAATGTGTCATCAAAATTACCCGTCAAAACCACACAGGGTATTTTATGAAAAAGCACGAGGTCTACGATTTCACCGTTTTCAGCATCAGGTAAATTAAGATCTACAATAGCGGCAAAATACGTTTCCTCAGTATCACTTAACTTACTTTCTGCTTCTTTATAACAAGAACACAAAACCGGTGTGAAAATAGGGTTTCGAGACAGTAAATGATGAAGAACCTTCAGCACCACAGGACTGTCTTCAACTACCAATATTTTTCGCTCTACTATCATTCGCACAATCCCGTATTGAAAAGCAGCATCGGCGCTTTTTGGAGTATATTTTTTCATTATCCCCTATGACCCGTCATTCTGATACTCTAAAATTGTATCACCCGTGTCATTTTGTAAATGAACAGTACATTTTTTCTGGATTTTATTTACACTAGCGCCTTCAGAATAGGGTCGTTTACTATGCAATGTCGATTTGGCTGTGGTGCTTGCTGCACAGCACCCTCCATTACCTCTCCGATTCCAGGAATGCCCAACGGAAAAATGGCAGGAGAGCCTTGTATACAACTTTTAGACGACTACCGGTGCGCTATTTTTGGAGACGCATCAAGACCTAAGGTTTGCACAGATTTTACCGCCGAAGAATACGCCTGCGGCAACAATAGAGAAGAAGCCATTACTATTTTGACGCTCATGGAAGTCGATACGAGCCCAACACACACTAGCTTATTAAAAAGGAAAGACCAATGACACCAGCAAAAAAACTACTCCCTTTACTTTGTGTCAGTTTATTACTTAGCGCCTGCTCCACATCTAATTCAAACAAGCAGTTTATTGTTATACCGCCAAGTGAATCGCAAATAGAAAGCAGTGTAAAAGACCAAGTGTCTTTAACATTAAACGCATTTACTCCTGTTGCAGGTCAAGCACTTCCCAACCACAGCGTCCTTGAGGTCTACAAGGCACGCGGTTATGACCCGATATGGATACAAGACAAAAAAATTAACATGTCGATATACAAATTAGTCGACATACTTGAGCAGTCTTACACTCATGGCCTTAATCCTATCCATTACCACACCGCCATCATCAAAGAATACTTAGAACTAAAGCAACCAACACCTCAACAACTGGCCGAGATGGATGTCATTACCACCATTGCATTAGCTAGCTACGCTCATGACTTAAGTAATGGCCGCTATGAACCTCAGCTGATTGACCCTAATTGGCAACTGGATGCCCCCAATAACAACTGGAAAGATCTTCTGTACTTTGATTCTGCAACAGATATGGTCAACTCTCTTCCTCTACTTGCACCTCGAAGCCCGCAGTATCAAGTTCTGCAAAAATGGCTAGTGTATTACCAAGATTTGGGCGCAAAAGAAAAAGATATTTTTGTTAATGCTGGCGTTCCTTTATCCGCAGGTGACGAAGGACCTCGTGTCGCACAACTACGAGCTCGACTGGTCCAGCTTGGTGACATCCGCTTTTCAACTCGAAAAGTAAATGAAGAGCAATTTGATTTACGCCTGAAAGAAGCCCTTATTCGCTTTCAACGCCGCCATCACATTATGGCGGATGGCGCAGCAGGCTCAAAAACCATCGAAATGCTTAACACGCCTTTGAAAGTAAGAGCAAAACAAATTGCCTACAACCTAGAAAGATGGCGCTGGCTACCAAGTGAATTAGAAGCCAATCGCATTTGGGTAGACTTAACCAACTACACTGTGGATATGCACCTAAACGGTGAACTCACTTCAATGAAAGCGGTTATAGGTAAACCTGACAGAAAAACACCTGTGTTCAAGGGTTTGATGACTTATATGGTCACCAATCCTACATGGCGCGTACCGCACCGCATTGCCAGAGAGAACTTACTACCTAAGTTACAAGTAGACCCTAACTATCTTGTCAAACATGGCTATAAAGTGTATTCAAGCTGGAGCATTGGAGCTAAAGAACTAGATTCAACCAAAATAAACTGGCAAGACATCAGCGAAGAAAAATTGGCCTTTCGGTTTGAACAAGAACCAGATGAAGGGAACGCCCTAGGCCAATACAAATTCATGTTTCCAAACAAAAACGAAATTTACCTCCATGATACGCCGTCAAAACATCTATTCCGCGAAGAAGATCGAGCGTTTAGTTCAGGTTGCGTACGACTAGAGAATCCAGCTGAATTTGCAAGAGAGATCACCAAAGGCAGCAAACAATTTAATGAAATGACCAAAGCGCTGAAAAACGAAAGCAACACCGTTATTTCTCTACCTACCTACATTCCGGTTTATTTGGTTTATTTCACCGTGGTACCCAATGCTAACGGAATGCTGGAATTCCGCAATGATATCTATGAAAGAGACGCACTTATGGAAGAAGCAATGGGATACGCTGCGTTCCGCGCTAGAGATTCAATTTAACACGCTTTTGCCCTATCCAAAACACACAAAAAAACCTATAAACGCATCAAACGCTTATAGGTTTTTTATTAGAAACTGTTCCCCTAGAAACAGTAAACTGAAGACTACCTAACCATAATACAAACAGTTACTTCTTCGCGGTCATGATACAAATGCTTTACTTGATACTTATAACGCACACCCGCTTTCTTAAGCACCTCTTCTATGGTTTGCATGCACAGAGTCACTTCTTGATAGCGCTTTTTCATCGGTAATTTTAAGTTGAAAATAGCCCTTCTTGTCCACCCATTTGCTAGCCATTTAGCCATCAACTCCGCAACCTTTATTGGGCGTTCGACCATATCGCAGACCAACCAATCAACCGTATAAGGTGGCTCATACTTAAAACCATCCGCCTTCTCGTGCTCCACCAGTCCGGTAGACATGAGTTCTTTTTGCATCGGACCATTATCAATGGCAATAACATGAATGCCTTTTTTAACAAACTGATAGGTCCAACCACCAGGCGCCGCACCCAAATCAACCGCCGTCATACCTTCAATCAGATCCTCTTCAAGCGTTCGCTCTGGAATGAATTGCAGGAACGCCTCTTCTAATTTTAGGGTAGATCGACTTGGGCCTGCGGCTGGAAAACGCAACCGACGGATTCCCATAGGAAACTCACTACGACACGCCGCATAAGACACACCTAGATAAGCTGCTTCACCATCCAGCATAAAGACATGATGTCGTACACCCACTGCTTTATTACGCAACACACCAGATTTCTTCCAACCTTCTCGCAAAGGCTTATCTAATTTTTTAATCAAACTAGACAGTGCTTTCGCTTCATTAGTATCGGCTGTTTCAATCCAAATTTCTTCAGCAAGAGGCAACTGACGAGCGGCTTCTAACAAAGACTCAACTCGCTCTCCTTGCTCCAACTCAATCACATCATTAACCGCAATGATCTGGCGTGCAAAAATAAGACGATTAAAATCTAATTGCTGAATCAGCGTCTCACCCGCATCTTCCTGATCAAAGTTATACACAATGTAACCCGCATCCTGCACCACTTTAGCGTAACCATAAAAACCTTTGCTACTAGCAACTTCCGACAGTTCTGCCGCACAGTCTTTCTCAAAACCTTGACGACAATAAACCAAAACATTTTTCATTAAAATTCCTTCTCAACCAGATTCAACCTCTGCTGAGTCATGTTAATTACTTTCTAGAGGGCCACTTCAATAAAGATTCATCAAATTGAGTTACAACAAAATCAGATAACTCAGACGAAAAGCGCTCCCCAAACGTAGGAAGACAAACATAACGCTTAATTTCACCCCGCCAATCAAACTGCAATACGTAAGCGTGTAAATAACCTCTGTCTGCCTCCTCTCCACCATACCTAAAATCGCCTAAAATAGGCGATCCTAAACTCTTCAATGCAACACGAATCTGATGCGTCTTACCCGTTAAAGGCCTGACTATAAACAGCCGATAGCCTTGAAAAGACGCCGAAAAAAACTGCGTAGTTGCCAAATTCTCACTATCTTGAGAAAGCTTCCACTGCCCCCTCCTACTTGGCTGCATTCCACCAGAAACGGTCCCTTGTTTCTTTTTTGGCTTACGTGCAGACAACGCCAAGTAACGCTTTTCCACTTCATGCTTTTCAAACATTTTGCCAAATACAGCCGCCGCCTTAGCATGACAAGCAACAATCAATAATCCAGAAGTGATTTTATCCAGACGATGTACGGGGAAAAAAGTCTGATCTGGATAAGCCGCCGCCAAGGACTGCATGACGCCCAACCCCTCTGACTCTGCATGGAAACTCATCCCGGCAGGCTTATCAATAATCCAATAGTCATTAGTACGAAATAATATTTGCAGAAACTTGCCTCACCACGAATAAATAAAGGAAAAATAGATTAGCCAACAAGGTTATCCACAGAGAAAGTGGACAACTCATATGTCAATATAGAGAAGTAAATATATTCTAATTCTGATAATTAAGTTGTAAAGAAATTCGATTACGCCCGTTTCGCTTCGCGACATATAAACTCTTATCTGCTTGAGCTAATATTTCTTCATAACGAGAAACGTTTGGCGCAATAGACGCCAAACCTGCACTAATAGTAACGGGGATAACAATATCTAGCTCGGTTTCTATCAACATATTCTCGACAGAGTACCGTAAACGCTCCATAACCGCTTCGGCCTGCTTTAAGTTAGTATTGCGCATAATAACAATGAACTCTTCACCACCATAGCGACCAATCTCATCTTGAGGTCGAATGACTGACGCCATCATCGCCGCCACTTGCGCCAACACCAAGTCACCAGCTTCGTGGCCGAAAGTATCATTAATTTTCTTAAAGTGATCTAAATCGACAATGGAGAAAACACAAGACTCTCGATTGATAACGGAATCCGCAAAAATATTAACCGCATCTGCTAACACTTTTCGTCGATTCGATAACCCTGTTAATTCATCTCTTTCAGCCAAAGTACGCAAATGGCTGTTTACCGCTTTCAATCGACTCATCACAAGATTAATAACAACAGCAAAGTAAAAACATACACAGAGGAATACAGCGGTCAAAACAATACTTTGATCTGGCGATGTCAAATACAGCCCTTTAGTGTTCAAAAATTCGCACACTAAAAACAGCACCACAGAACCCGCTACAACCCAATATTTAATGAAACGCTGGTCTGCTCTAAACACGATAAAAGAATAGGCAATAACATTGACAAAAAGCCAATGAAAGCCGCTAGCGGAACCAAAGTAAAACAGACTAAGAATGGTTATTTGCCCGATTTTAACAATCGGCATCAAGAGTTGGGCGCGAGAGAAAAGCCCAATATAGTTATAACGCAAACCCACTAGACCAACGACCAGACCCATAAAGGAAAAAAAGGCGATAGAAGGCATTTGGCGATAAAAAAACATAACAACCATGAACAAACAGCTAGCGCAGAACATAAGGTAAGAAAAATTTACAACATGCTTCTGATTAAGGTCATTACCAAACTCATCGATAAAACCGAGGTTTAGGAGCTTTTTTGTCATTTTTTTTATTGAAAAAAACACAGTATTCCGCACTTATTGTCTGTATTAAAAGTAATCAAGCTTGAATCGCTATATTCGCCACTACATAGACTACTATAAAGTGAAAAATCACCTGCGTATTCTACAGAAAGCGATCCTTTTTTCCTATTAATTCAAACGATGAAAGCCGCTTTACTACAAAGATTGAAACCACTTAATACAATCAGTATAAAAAATAATGTTTAAAGACAAGTACATTGAATTTCCGTATTCTAATCCACTGTTTCAAAAACACTTCTGGCATGGATATTGATTAAAACATTCGTAGCCTCAAGTAAAAGCCATTGAAAATACCGACCAACCGGTCAAAAAATGAATTGAAACCAGCTAACTAGCGCACCACAAAAGGGCGAAAGAGCTATAACAGTGCAAGAACATAAAGTCTAGCCTAATCTGGAATTTGGCTTGAGCAGAACGAGCAGACGATTGACAACATCACAATCGTCTTAAATAAAATTTAATTGAATGCGAAAAAAGGTGCTGGAACATTGAAAATACACGACTCGGTATCACGCCTTGAGCTTGTAAACATCACGAAACAATACCCAGGTTGCCTTGCTAATGACAACATCAGTATCACCCTGATGCCAGGTGAAATTCATGCACTATTAGGAGAGAACGGTGCAGGAAAAAGTACTTTGGTAAAAACCATTTATGGTGTCGTGGCACCGGATAAAGGTGACATCATATGGGATGGCAAAGAAGTCAGTATCAAATCCCCTTCTGTTGCTCGCGATTTAGGCATTGGAATGGTATTTCAACACTTCTCTTTATTTGAAACACTGACCGTCAGCCAAAATATAGAATTGTGCTTAAGCCAAGTCCAATTGAGTAAAATAGGTGATTTAGCCGGTAGAATTACTCAGCTCTCTAAAGAGTATGGCTTAAATGTTAAACCAAGCCGATATGTTCATTCACTTTCCATTGGTGAGAGACAACGAGTTGAAATCATGCGTTGCCTTGTCCAGTCGGTAAAATTGCTTATTTTAGATGAACCTACTTCTGTGCTAACACCACAAGAAGTGGCAGGGCTATTTGGCGTTCTACGAACACTGTCCAAGGAAGGCTGCAGCATTTTATTCATTAGTCATAAATTGCACGAAGTGACAGAAGTTTGCCATAGAGCCACCATTCTTCGTGGAGGAAAAGTCGTCGACACCTGCGTTCCAAATGAAGAAACTCCCGCCTCTATTGCAAAAATGATGGTTGGCGATCTGGCCGAACAAGATGCTGGCTACGCAAAAAAAGAAGGCAAAGAAGACCTTCTCAGCGTCAACAACTTGTCTTTACCATCCAAACAACCTTTTGGCACAGCACTAAAAAATATCAATTTCGAATTGAAATCCGGTGAAATATTGGGCATTGCAGGAGTTGCTGGTAATGGTCAGGACGAACTCATGGCGATTATCAGCGGTGAAGATAACCGCAATGTTAAGCGCGCACTTTCGCTTTGCGAACAAGATATTGGCCATTTACATGCTGGAGAACGCCGCAAGCTTGGTATGGCTTATGTACCTGAAGAACGCTTAGGCCGAGGCGCTGTTCCTGACATGAGTTTAACTGAAAATACACTACTAACTCACAGTGAAGGCTTTATAAAAAACGGGCTAGTCGAGTGGCAAAGCATTAAGACCTACACCACCGCACTCATTGCTAAATATAAGATCAAATGTCACGGTGAATTTTCAGAAGCCAAAAGCTTAAGTGGTGGCAACTTACAAAAATTCATCATGGGACGCGAAATCGGCCAAAATCCCAAAGTCCTTATTTGTGCACACCCAACATGGGGCGTCGATGTTGGTGCAGCTCTCGCCATCCATCAGGCGCTATTAGAACTTCGTGATCAAGGCGCAGCCATTCTGCTTGTTTCCGAAGACATAGACGAACTGTTCCTTTTAGCAGATCGAATGTCTGCTGTTTGCGATGGTCATTTGTCTCCCGTGGTAAAAACACAAGACACCAACATAGACCAGATAGGCCAATGGATGGCCGGCACTTTTATCAACACTAAAACGGCTCAAACATCAGAGGCCAAGGTATGATCCGCATTCAAGCTCGCACCGAGCCAAGTTCTTTGATGAAAGTTGTCTCCCCACTGCTTGCCATCGCATTAACCTTAATTTTTGGCTGCATTTTATTCTCAGCCATTGGTAAGTCGCCTTCTCAAGCCTTACATGTACTCTTAATTGCACCTTTGGCAGACAGTTACAATATTGGTGAGATGTTCGTGAAAATGGCACCACTACTACTTTGTGCCGTTGGCTTATCACTATGCTACCGAGCTAATATGTGGAACATCGGCGCAGAAGGACAATTACTCGCTGGTGCGTTAGGCGGTTCTGCTATGGCGCTTTACTTTATCGATTCTGAATCTTCTTTTGCACTTCCTATCACTCTATTGGCTGGCATTGCATCCGGCATGATTTGGGCCGCGATTCCGACTTTCTTAAAGTTGCGTTATAACTCGAACCTTATTTTAACCACCATTATGTTCAACTACATCGCCCTATACCTTCTTATTTGGGCCGTTCATGGACCACTAAGAGACCCTGAAGGCTTTGGTTTCCCAGAATCCGCCTTATTTTCTGACGCCACCTTACTGCCCACACTGTTTGAAAGCAGCCGAACACACCTCGGTATCGTTTTTGCTGTTTTATCCGGTGTTGTCGGTTGGTTTATTTTAAGTAAAACCCATCTGGGGTTTCAAATACGCGTTTTTGGTGCAGACGAAGCGGCCACTCGCTACGCAGGATTTAGTAGCAAAAAAATAAGTTGGTTTGTCATGTTATTTGCTGGTGCTTTAGCAGGACTCGCCGGTGTCAGCGAAACTACTGGGCCGATCGGACAATTAGTACCTAATGTATCTCCTGGCTATGGCTACTCAGCCATCATTGTCGCCTATCTAGGAAGATTGCATCCTATCGGCGCCATTCTCGCAGCCGCTTTCATGGCGGTACTTTATATGGGCGGCGATCTAGCACAAATAGAAATGGGCATTCCCGTTGCCGTTGTCAGTATGTTTCAAGGCGTTTTATTATTCTTTCTCTTGGCATGTGATTTTTTTATCAACAATCGTCTCGCCTTTTCTAACCAAGCGACAAACTAGGAGCACACTTTGGACTCGGATCTAATCGTACAAATCTTGTTTGCCGCCATCAAAACCGGCACACCACTTCTCTTTATTGCATTAGGTGAGGTTATTTGTGAAAAATCTGGCGCACTCAACCTCGGCCAAGAAGGCATGATGTTAATGGGCGCTGTTGTTGGTTTTTTAGCCGCCTACGGAACAGGAAGCGCTGGATTAGGCGTTCTCGCCGCCATGTTAATGGGCTGCCTTATGAGCCTTATTTTTGCCGTACTCGTACTTCACCTAGGGGCAAATCAAGTGGCTACAGGCCTTGCCTTAACTATTTTTGGTACCGGATTGAGCGCGTTTATAGGTTCTGGTGTCGTTGGTCAAACGGTTCAAGGATTCCAACCTATCGCTGTTCCATTTTTATCTGACATTCCATTCTTGGGTCGCATATTGTTTAGCCATGACATCTTGGTGTATTTATCATTTGTCATGACCTTTGCGCTCATTTTTGTTGTGAATAAAACTCGTATCGGCCTCGTTCTCAAAGCTGTCGGCGAAAACCCTCACGCTGCCAACGCCATCGGTATAAAGGTGCTAAGAGTACGCTATTTAGCCGTCATGTTTGGCGGCGTTATGGCGGGGATATCAGGCGCCTATATGTCTCTTGTTTACACCCCCATGTGGGTTGAAAATATGACCGCCGGCCGCGGTTGGATTGCCCTAGCCCTAGTTGTTTTTGCGTCGTGGCGCGTAGGACGAATCATGCTGGGGGCCTATTTATTCGGATTGGCCAGTATTATGCATTTGGTACTGCAAGGGTTAGGCTGGTCGATTTCGCCAAACCTACTCGCCATGATGCCTTATGTAGCAACCGTTATTGTTATGGTCATCATCAGCGCAGATCAGTTTAAAGAAAAACTGCTCGCCCCTCGGTCTTTAGGCAAACCCTTTGACCCGAGAAACATGGCTTAGAATTTAGATTTAAACCCTAATTTTTCAACATTACATAAAAAAATGCCTTCGGGCACAAAAGGAGCTAAAAATGAAATTTAAAAGTTTACTGGTAAGCCTAGGACTTTTGGCTGGAGCAAGCTTTGCTCAAGCAGAAGACCCGTTAAAAATTGGCTTTGTCTATGTTGGGCCTGTTGGTGATTTAGGCTGGAGTTACGAACACGATATGGGGCGTAAAGGCCTTGAAGAACATTTCGGTGATAAGGTGAAAACTACTTTCGTTGAAAACGTACCAGAAGGCGCAGACGCTGAGCGAGTTATCACTCAATTGGCAAAAGCAGGAAATGATCTTATTTTCACCACGTCTTTCGGCTTTATGAACCCAACCGTAAAAGTAGCAAAACGCTTCCCTAACGTGACATTCGAACACGCTACTGGCTATAAACTGTCTAAAAACTTAGGCACTTACACACTTCGCACTTATGAAGGTCGTTATGTCTCAGGCGTAACGGCAGGCATGATGACGAAAACCAACACCATTGGTTACATTGGCTCATTCCCAATACCTGAAGTTATTCGTGATATTAACGCTGTTTACATGGGCGCAAAAAGCGTTAATCCTGATGTGAAGATAAAAATTGTTTGGGCGAACACTTGGTACGATCCAGGCAAAGAAACCGATGCTGCCAATGCACTAATGGACCAAGGTGTTGATGTGATGCTACAGCATACAGACAGTCCAGCTCCGCTTATTGCCGCTGAAAAACGTGGTTTACGCGCTATTGGTCAAGCCTCTGATCAGAGTAAATTCGCGCCAAATGCTCACATTTTTTCTGTTCGCGATAACTGGACACCTTATTACGTCAAAACCACACAAGCGGTTATGGACGGGAAATGGAAGTCACAAGATTTCTGGGGTGGTTTTCAGGATGACATGCTAACACTGGCGTCTATTAACCCAAATCTTCCTAAAGATGTTCGTGCTAAAATTGATGCGACCTACGCCATGATCAAATCCGGCGAATTCAAACCATTCACTGGCCCAATCAAAGACAACAAAGGCAACATCGCCGTTCCTGCTAACCATTCGTTAACAGACGTAGAGCTTGCTAAAGTAAATTGGTACGTAGAAGGCATTACCGACGAAATTCCTCGTTAATCCTTATATACAGCCAGCGGCGCTGGCTGTATATTCCCCCGTTTTCGAATCGTGATATCAACCTACGAACACCCTTTCTTTTCATCTTAGTGTTTATTGCTATATTTAAGAATTAAACACAGCATTAATACAGCCAAATAAAGGTAATACTATGGACACAACTGACACACTGATCGAACTTTCAAAGACAATGCCGAAGACCGAACTTCACTTACACATTGAAGGCACCTTTGAGCCCGAACAGATGTTTGCCATAGCACAACGCAACCAAGTTAAATTGAAATACGACACAGTAGAAGCTCTTAAAGCGGCCTATCAATTTACCAACCTACAAGATTTCCTAGACCTATACTATCAAGGTATGTCCGTACTGCTTCATGAAGCCGACTTTTACGAGCTAACCATGGCGTATTTGGAAAAAGTGCACAGCGAAAACGTCGTTCATGTGGAAATTTTTTTCGACCCACAGGGCCACCTATCTCGCGACATACCATTCGACGTGCAGATAAAAGGCATTTATAACGCGCTTCAAGACGCCCAACTAAAATGGGGTATGACCTCTAAACTTATTATGTCTTTTCTGCGCCACCTGAGTGAAGAAAGTGCCTTTGAAACACTTGAACACGCAAAACCCTTCCTTAACTGGATTGATGGTGTTGGCCTAGACAGCTCGGAACTTGGTCATCCGCCAGAAAAATTCTTACGTGTTTTCGAAGTCTGTAAAAACCTCGGCTTAAAAGTAACCGCTCACGCGGGAGAAGAAGGACCGCCAGATTATGTCTGGCAAGCCATAAATCAAATCGGTGTGGACAGAATAGATCACGGCAATAGAGCACTGGAAGACGTTAAGCTCATCGAAGAAATCAAAAAACGAGACCTAACACTAACCGTTTGCCCACTTTCTAATCTAAAGCTTTGTGTCGTTAATGACATGAAAGATCATCCAATAAAACACATGCTGAAACTCGGCCTACACGCAACAGTCAATTCTGATGATCCAGCGTATTTTGGCGGCTATATGAATGACAACTATGCATCTTTAATCCGCCGTACCGGCATCAACAAAGAAGAATTGCTGCAACTGGCCAAAAATGGCATCACTGGCAGCTGGATGAAAAACACCACAAAAGAAAAACACTTAAAACAGCTGCACGCCCTCTTCAAATAAATAACCCCGGTTACATTTAGTCGCCTTACGGAAACGCCTTAAAAAGAATGATCGGCAATCATTCTTTTTAATCTCTCAATTTTATTATGGTAAGATTCGCTTTTTTAAACTACCGAGCCCTATCCATGTCAAATACACTCGCCATTGATGATAGCTTTTACCGTCTAACAAGCAGCGAACGCTACGATCAGGTTCTACAACTGATCAAAAAGTCGCAATCCATCTGGGCGCTTGCCGATGCAGAGGGATGCTTAATCATCGATCTTGGTACCGATAAAGTATTACCAATTTGGCCAACAGAAGCGCTCGCATCTGGTTGGGGTGAAAAAGATCACGAAGGATTCAAAGGTCTAGAAATAAGCGCGACTGACTGGTCAAAAAAATGGCTGCCAGGCATGCAAAACGACAAATTCTCTGTGGGTGTTGCTCCAAACCTTGCCGGTGAATGCATCGTTTCTTCTGCTGAAGAACATGCGGCCGACCTACAAAAATAGTGTCTTTTCTTGTAAAAAAGAACCGGACGCATTATGCATTTCCAATTAAAACGGCCTAACACGCCAAGCAAACGCACACAATTTACTGTGTGCGTTTGCTTGCTTGCCGTTTTTCTTATTTATTTCGCCCCTCTCTACTCGCAAGTAGCCAAGACCCTCTCGCCCAAGCCAACGATCATAAAAAACATGGCTATGAAAGTCATGATGACGGAGAACATGTCGACGGCGGGACACGACCACTCTCAAATGATGTCTCAAAAAGCAAGCAACAGCTCAGCTCATGACGGCCATCATGGACACCACGCAGAGGGAGAAAGCACCAACGTCTTAGAAGCCTGTGGCTATTGCTCACTTCTCTTTCATTTGAACTGGATCGATGCCAAAACCTTCGAACTGATTCCGCTCACACAAAGTCACTATCCCACGATAGTCACGATGACCATTTCGCACACATACTCTGTGCCTTTCACTTCGATCCAGCCCAGAGCGCCGCCCGCCATAACAACCTAACCCACCAAACACCACACGACGTTAATTATTCTGTTTGAAACACAGAATGATTACCTACCCGTGCGTTTTTATCACTTTAGAAAAGTGAGCTTAAGCTCAGAGGCGTTGTTATGCCCTTTTCTGATACGAGAATATTTATCATGCCGACAAGCACACAAAATAAGGCCTCAGAGCCTTCAAATGCCATGCTATTACTGATTACGCGACTGCATTTTTATATCGGTTTTTTTATCGGGCCGTTTATTTTTATTGCCGCTTTAACAGGAACACTTTATGTCCTTTCTCCTCAACTTGAGGATGCCATCTATAAAGAAGCACTGACAACACAAAGCGTTGGAGAGAGTAAAACACTTGCGGAGCAAATTACCGCTGCAAGATCGCATCTTAGCAGCGACTTAACCTTATTTGCGGTTCGCCCTGCTCCAGAACAAGGTGACACGACACGAGTTATGTTTCTAGACCCTACCGCCAACCTAACTGGCGCAAGAGCATTGTTTATTGACCCTGTCACATTGGATTTAAAAGGTAATCTACCTGTATACGGAACCAGCGGCGTATTACCACTGAGAACCACCATAGATTTCCTTCATCGCCAACTACTTCTAGGGGAAGTAGGTCGCTATTACAGCGAATTGGCGGCGTCTTGGCTTTGGATCTCGGCATTGGGTGGGTTATTTCTGTGGTACAAGGGCGGGAAAAAAAATCAGCTTGAATTTGCATCGAAAACAGTACATTTGCGCAAACGCAGACGCCACTATCAATTAGGCCTGTGTATCTTCATTGGTTTAATATTTGTCTCAGTCACTGGCCTCACCTGGTCAAAATGGGCTGGCGGTAACATTGGCGCATTACGCGAAAATATTGGCTGGGTTACCCCTTCTGTCTCTTTAGATTTAGCCGCAAGCAATGTAGTTGTCACATCAGATGAGCACGCTGATCACATTCATCATCGCGATGCAGAGCCAAATGTCGACACTCCTGACATTCGTACAAATCCAGATTTATTATTTGATGGTGTGTTAACAGCGGCGCGTAATGCTGGCATCGATGCCAACAAGCTTGAAATAAAACCCGCTAAAGGCGAAGGCAAAGCCTGGTTCGTACGTGAAATAGACCGCTCTTGGCCGACTCAAGTAGACAGTGTTGCTGTTGATGCAGCCACCATGACCGTCACGAGCCGCGCTGACTTTGCGAATTTCCCGCTGGTCGCTAAATTAATTCGTTGGGGAATTGATGCTCACATGGGCATTTTGTTTGGCGCCATCAACCAAATCATACTGACGGTATTCGGCTTGTCTTTGTGCTTAATGATTATATGGGGCTATAAAATGTGGTGGATTCGTCGCCCATCGGCAGGATCAACGTCTAAGCCTTTGCTTCAAGCATGGGCGAAGCTTTCGGCCATTCAAAAAACACTGACCCTTCTCGTCACACTATTTTTGGGCGTCAGCTTACCGGTTATGGGCGTCAGCCTACTGGCTTTCCTGTTAATTGATATTTGGCGCTGGAAACGTCAATAAAAGAAAGAAAGAATCAATCGTTCACCGAGCTTTTTTATAGCGCTCGGTGAGCCTTTTATTTAACGCACCGCCTTTCAAAAGCCCTTTTCTTTAGGGTTTCTTCTGGCCTCTCGCCTTGTTATCAGTAAAATACACACCTTATTAAATTGCCGCCAGAAAACGATCTTTATGGACTCACAAGCACTCGCTACCCTTTCAGAACAGGTGTTACTCAAACTTATATCGTCACCACAAGACACCCAACGACTTTTTCATGGACGAGGCAGGTGCTTTCCAGGACTTGAACACATCACGGTAGATTGGCTTGAAGGTCAAGTATTGGTTTCCCTTTTCAAGGAGCCGACGTCGGATTCATTAGATAAATTAAATAATGAACTTATCAATTGGACGAATAAAAAAGAATGGTCAGCCAGCAAAGTGCAATCACTCCTGCTTCAGCATCGAAGTCGAGAGAGAAGTCCTACAGAATGCTTATGGGGCAATTATCAAGAACACCAAGTCGTTAACGAAGAAGGGTTACTTTTTCAACTCGATTTAGGAGAGAACCAAAATTCCGGTCTTTTTTTAGACATGCGATACGGGCGGCGCTGGGTAAGAGAGAACAGCCAAGACAAACGAGTCCTCAATTTATTCGCATATACTTGCGGCTTTTCTATTGCCGCTATCGCTGGCGGCGCCGATTTCGTTGTTAATTTAGACATGGCAAAAGCCGTTCTTAGTCGAGGAAGAGAAAACCACCGACTCAATAAGCACGATTTAAATAACGTTAAATTTTTTGCTCATGATATTTTCAAGTCATGGGGGAAAATTAAAAAATACGGCGAATATGATTTAATTATCATCGACCCACCCACCTTTCAGCGCGGCAGTTTTGCGCTAACAAAAGACTATCAGAAAATATTACGCCGATTACCAGAGCTGCTCACAGAAAATGGTCAAGTGCTTGCCTGTGTAAACGACCCGACCATTCCTGCGCAGTTTCTCATTGATGGCATGCGTGAAGAAGCCCCCAGCTTGGAATACCAGTATCGACTTGATAATCCGCCAGAGTTTCTCGACATTGATATCGAAAGCGGCTTAAAAGCACTTATTTTCCAAAAGAAAAAATCATAACGAACACTAACAAAACAAAGGAAAGCACAATGTCTAAAACAACCGTGACATTTGAATACGAAAAAGAAACTAAAAACAGCGTGCGCTATCAAGAAATCCCAGAAGAAGGGAAAGCGCCTATCATGGGAACGCTCTATGTTCAAAAATGGTTTGCTGGCAGCTCTAAAACGCTAGAAATTACCATCGAGAAAAAAGACTAAAATTCACTAAATAAAACGGTAATCGTTTTTTATTATCGTTTTATTATTACTAAAGCACTGAAACGTCAAATTTTCAGTAGAGGTCGCTTAATAGGCAATACATTCCCCACTATTGTACCGACCGAAATACAAACCAGAGCGATAATAAGCCCAACAGTAATTTGCTCTCCAAATAATGGAACTGCGAACATACTCGCAAGTAACGGCACTATAGCCATCAGCGCGCCCATTTTAGTAGCACCTAAGATATGTACAGCCTTACCGTAGCAAACAAACTGCACCGCGATCGCCATAATCGCTTGATAAAAGGCCTGTAGCCCAATCATGCTGTAGGAAACGCCCTGAAACGCATTAGACATCTGAGTGAAGTAATAAGGCGTATAGAGCAAAGTAGTCACTGTAATAACACCCAACGTAGCGTGCCACGGAGCAAATTTCCAGCGCCTTAACAGGACGGTAAATATACCCCAAAATAAACATGCAGCGACAAAGCTGATATCACCCAGCCAATAAGAAACACCTGACAACAAGGTTTCTAACAGCAAAGCTAAAATCCCTAAACTGCTGATTCCTATTCCCATCCAAGCAAACCGAGAGTGCCGTTCTCCAGCCAGAAAATAAGCTAGTACAGCAATCATAATTGGCATCAACCCTGGCAATAATAAAGCCGCATGGGTTGCAGGGGCGTATTGAAAACCATTAAACACTGAGAGCGAATAAGCCAACCCACCGATAGCACCGACCGCTATCATTCGCCATTGAAAAATCACTTTTCGGTGAATCCAAATAAAGGGAAAAAATAGCACAAACGCCGTGCCAAATCGCACTATCATCATGTCTGGTAAAGACAGTGAAGCTAATGCGCCGGCCCGTGAGATCAGAATAAAACCCGTCCACACCATGATCGCAATTAAAGCCAAGGCGTAGCCTTTCACCATAACCTTAGTGTCCAATGATGACTGGTCTTTCATGTTTTTTGCATCTCTGCGATTAGAAAAGAAAAGCAGTATAACTGCCATCATCACTTGGAAATAGCCAAAAAATAAGACATTAGGATAGTATCGTTTAAGAGTCCCGGCCCCTTGAGACTGTAACTCAATTGGCGCATCGCCCAGCTTGATAGCAAACCCAATTACTCTGGGTGGACTTTGCAGACCTTACAATTTCACCCGACTATTAATCGAACCCAACCCCTCAACCTCACAGAGAACAATATCACCAGCTACTAAGAAAGCGGGAGATGTCATTGCAACACCGACACCTTCAGGTGGTATAACCCCACATATCATAGCCCTCCAAGGTGTAAACCTATTTCAGGATGGGACACATTAACAAATAAAAAAGCCCGAACATTACTATTCGGGCTTTTTCTTATGACTAGAATGTAGCGGTATAGAGTTTACACTCTATTTTTTTACATCATTCCGCCCATGCCACCCATTCCGCCCATGCCACCCATATCAGGCATGCCAGCATCTTCTTTTGGCATATCAGCGATCATGGCTTCAGTTGTGATCATCAGACCAGCAACAGAAGCAGCCGCTTGAAGTGCAGAACGCGTTACTTTAGCTGGATCTAGAATACCCATTTCCAACATATCGCCGTATTCACCAGTTGCCGCATTGTAACCGTAGTTACCTTCGCCCTGTTTTACTTTATCTACTACTACAGAAGCTTCTGCACCAGCATTTGTTACGATTTGACGCATTGGCGCTTCCATCGCACGTAGAGCTAGAGCGATACCGACATTTTGATCTTCGTTATCACCTTTAAGGTCAACAACTTTAGTCAACGCACGAACCAGTGCAACACCACCACCAGCAACCACACCTTCTTCAACCGCTGCGCGAGTTGCATGAAGAGCGTCGTCTACACGTGTCTTTTTCTCTTTCATTGCCAATTCAGTTGCTGCGCCAATTTTGATAACGGCAACACCGCCAGCTAATTTAGCTACACGCTCTTGAAGCTTCTCTTTATCGTAATCAGAAGAAGAGTTAGCAATTTCGGCACGAATTTGATCAACACGGCCAGTGATATTTGCAGCAACACCGGCACCATCAACGATCGTCGTGCTTTCTTTCGTTAGCGTAACGCGTTTAGCAGTACCAAGTAGTTCTAGAGTTGCTGTATCAAGGCTCAAACCAACTTCTTCAGAAATAACGGTAGCACCAGAAATAACGGCAATATCTTGAAGCATTGCTTTACGACGATCACCAAAACCAGGCGCTTTAGCAGCAGCGACTTTAACAATACCGCGCATGCTGTTAACAACCAAAGTTGCTAACGCTTCGCCTTCAACGTCTTCTGCAATGATCAATAAAGGACGAGACGCTTTAGCGACACCTTCCAAAATTGGTAGCAAGTCACGGATATTTGAAATTTTCTTATCAACAAGAAGAATGAATGGATTTTCTAGTTCCGCACTCATCGTTTCTTGGTTGTTGATGAAGTAAGGAGATAGGTAGCCGCGATCAAACTGCATCCCTTCTACCACAGCAAGCTCATCTTCAAAGCCAGAGCCTTCTTCTACCGTGATAACGCCTTCTTTTCCAACGCGCTCCATTGCTTCCGCAATGATTTTACCAACAGAAGAATCAGAGTTAGCAGAGATAGTACCAACTTGCTCTACGGCGCGAGTATCTTTACAAGGCGTAGAAAGCGCAGCAATTTCTTTTACTACTGCTGCAGCCGCTTTGTCTATGCCGCGCTTAAGGTCCATTGGGTTACGTCCAGCTGCAACCGCTTTAAGACCTTCAGTAACAATTGCTTGAGCAAGAACTGTCGCTGTTGTTGTACCGTCACCAGCAACATCATTGGCTTGAGAAGCAACTTCTTTCACCATTTGTGCGCCCATGTTTTCGAACCGATTCTCAAGTTCAATTTCTTTCGCAACCGTCACACCGTCTTTAGTAACCAGTGGCGCACCGAAAGATTTTTCAATAATTACGTTACGACCTTTAGGCCCCAAGGTAACTTTCACTGCATCTGCAAGAACGTTCACACCTCTCAGCATTTGCTGACGTGCACTGTCTCCGAATTTAACTTCTTTAGCTGACATTCTTAATACCTTTAAACTGTTTTAAATATTGCAAATCGAATATGAACCACAAAGACAATTTAGGCTTCAACAACACCGTAAATTTCGTCTTCTTTCATAATAAGTAGTTCTTCACCATTGATTTTCACTGTCTGACCTGAATACTGACCAAACAACACAGTGTCACCAACACTAACAGCTAACGCTTGAACGTCACCATTAGATTGAATACGACCCGTACCCACAGCCAAAACTTCACCTTGCGTAGGCTTTTCTGTTGCAGAACCAGGAAGAACGATACCAGATGCGGTTGTTGTCTCTTCTTCTTTACGGCGAACAACAACACGATCGTGCAAAGGGCGAATATTCATCAATCATTTTCTCCAATTAAAACAACACCAGGATTCCCCTGGCAGGATTTAAATCTCATGGTATACACAAGAATCTCTCATCGGCTTTATATACGGTTAGTAATTCGTATTTCAACCCACGCGAAAAATTATTTTTTATCTATTAAATCATTATCTTCATTTGCGTATTCACCTTCAATGATCTCCCCTTCTTGTCGTGATGCATAACCTTGCCCACCACGCCATTGATTACCACGAGCCATCATTGAACTAATGAACTTAAGAACCAAACCGGCAGCGAACAGCTTTCTAAGTGGCGGAACCAGTAATAATGCGCCAATAGCGTCCGTCACGAACCCTGGGATCAGTAGACACAAACCTGCAAAAATTAACATCAAGCCTTCAGCAACTTCCGAGGCAGGCAACTCACCACGACGCATTTTCTCTTGCGCTTTTAAAGAGGTTTCTAACCCTTGCTTACGAATGAGCGTGACACCTACAATAGCGGTAAGAAATACCAAACCAACGGTTGCCAATGCTCCAATCTTACTACCGACTTGGATCAAGACCGTCATTTCAATAATGGGCACTAGAATAAAAAGTAAAAGAGCAAATCTCATAATCACCTTCTTTAATTTGATACTTGAATTCAACGAATAACACCTATCTATGGGCGAACGTGTGACTAATCAAGCGATGGACCATTTTAAATCTCAAGTACTCGTCATTTTAAACGAAGTGCCGTCAGGAGAATGCATAGCTTATGGAGAGCTGGCCAAGCAAGCAGGTTTTCCTAGCTATGCACGGCAAGTGGGTCGTTTAATAAAAAACCTTCCCAAAGACACTAAATTACCTTGGCACAGAGTAGTAAACTCGCAACGCAAAATCAGTTTCGCAGAAAATACAGACGCCTATATTAGGCAAAGGGCAAGGCTTGAACAAGAAGGTTGGATTATCGTTGGTACAAGGCTGACCATAAATGAACATCCATAAAATTAAGGGGGGCGCTAGAAAAAATCAAGGCTCCCCTTTCTCAACTTACACTCTAAAAAAATTAGGTCTAAATACTTAATCTCTAAAGTTAGTAAATTGAACCGGTTGAGCTAAGTCAGCACTACGTAACAACGCCATGACTTGCTGTAATTCATCACGTTTTTTACCAGTAACGCGAAGTTGATCACCTTGAATTTGCGCCTGCACTTTGATTTTACTTTCTTTAATCAGCTTT
Source organism: Marinomonas primoryensis (assembly GCF_013372285.1). Lineage (NCBI taxonomy): Bacteria > Pseudomonadati > Pseudomonadota > Gammaproteobacteria > Oceanospirillales > Oceanospirillaceae > Marinomonas > Marinomonas primoryensis. Next base: position 2,302,400 of record NZ_CP054301.1, read on the forward strand.
ACGATTTTTTTCGCTTCATCCGTTTCAAGCCCTTCTTTCATTCTAACCGCTTGCGATGCACGCAGATTGCCTTTTACTACGTCTTCTTTTTCTAAACTTTTTAAATCAATATTACGGCCAACCAATTTTTGATTTAAAATATCAGACATCTGACGAAGTTGAGGTTCCGCCTCAGCCTCCATCACAACACTAGTTTTATCTTTAATTTCATAACTTGCTTTTACACCCTTAAAATCATAACGAGTGACAATTTCTCGGTTAGCTTGGTCCACGGCATTACTGACTTCGTGCCAATCTAGCTCAGATACTACGTCAAATGATGGCATTTTCTGCTCCTTTTCATGTTCAAATAGGTATTTTGGAGCGATAATAACAGGGATTGAAATAAAACACCTAATGGAAAACTATTATGAAGAACACGCCTTGGTTAGTCATCGGCGCTGGCGCTATCGGTCTATTTTGGGCCTGTAAGCTAGAAAAACTCGGCAATAAGGTCCATCTAGTGTATCGGTCAGAGAGTCCTGGTAAAAAAATAACGCTGGAATCACTAACCAATGAAGACGGCCAGCAAAAAATCACAGCGACAAAACACAAAATCAAAAGCTTTGCCGCCGACGAGCTAAGCGAGCAATACGACAACGTACTGCTCTGCACAAAATCATTTGACTTAAAAGATGCGTTTCTAAAAGTCGCTGAACACATTACAGACGATGCGAATATTGCCTGTCTGTGTAACGGCATAGGCGCTCAAGAAGAATTGCAAAGCGTGCTATCGGATAACCAAACGCTATGGGCAGGAATAACCAGTGAAGGGGTTTTGAAAATAGAAGCCCATCACATTAAACATACCGGTTTAGGTGACACTTACTTTGGCGAATGGCGACCATCAACACCAGCCAAAACGTTTCCAATTGACAGCTTAACCGTCACTAATATTCGCCAAAGGATGATTGAAAAACTGGCCGTCAATGCAGTCATTAACCCTATTACCGCGATCTTCAACATACACAACGGCGACATTCTAAACGATGAGTTCAAGCCCTTGGTTAGCGCAACATTGTCTGAATTAGCAAATATATTTTCCCATCCAAAATTCAGCTACGCCGAACAAAGCCAACACTTAACCTGTGAAAATCTTAAAAACAGGGTGAATACCATCGCTCAGCTGACACGTTTAAATCGATCCTCAATGCACGAAGACATCAGATTACAACGACAAACTGAAAACAGTTTCATTTCTGGCTTTCTTCTGAATAACAGCCCAATAGACCTACCAATTCAACAACTACTGTTTAATGGCATCGCCTTTCCAGAGCAACGTGAAGAGACACAAAAAAAGCTGCTAAGTATTACTTAGCAGCTTTTTTTGGGGTTCAACTATTTATAAACTCAGTCCAACTGTTTTAAAAAACTTACAGTTTGGTGATTTTTTCTTTTGTAAGTTGAATTTTTTTCTCTTTATACAGTGCACCAATTGCTTTTTTATAGGTCGCTTTACTGACTTTAAAAACAGCATAAATAGCTTCGGGAGACGCTTTATCTGTTAATGGAGACTCTCCACCCTGTGCATCCAAGTAATCCAAAATATCATCTAAAATATTGCGAACTTTCTTATAACCCACTTCTTGAAGACTCAAGTCAATCTTGCCATCTTCACGCATCTGTTTAATAAAACCAGTGGTTTTTTCACCTTTGCGGAGCTGCCTAAAAGCATCTTCAAAAAACAAAACACCCCAAAAACGATTATCAATAACGCACTTAAAACCAATATTGGTTTTATCACCAATGATAATAGAAACTTTATCGCCTACTTTGTATGGTGCTTCTTCGCGATTGAGCAGTGCATCCACTCTTGTTGTTGCCACAATACGGTTAGTGATGTTATCCAGGTAGATAAAAAGCAAATGTGTTTCGCCCTCTTCTACTCGATTTTTTTGCTGACTAAAAGGCACCAACAAATCTTTTGGTAAACCCCAATCAAAAAAAGCACCCACCTGATTGACCGCGATTGCAGTTAGTGCAGCAAACTCACCAACTTGAGCCTTTGGTAAATCCGTTGTCGCAATTAATTTATCGTCCGAGTCTAAATAAACAAACACTTCTACGTCTTGGTCGACCAACAGACCTTTCGGTACATATCGTTTAGGCAGCAAAATTTCACCTAGTTGATCGGCGTCTAAATACACACCAAAATCTTTTTCTTTTACGACTCTTAATGTATTTAAGCGTCCAATTTGAGTAGCCATGAATTCTCCGGCAAGCAATTTTTTTCGCACTATACGCACTTCATGAGTAAGCGCAATACTGATAGTTTGAAATCTCAAGTTAGTCTTTATCGACTGCCATACAAACAGCAAACATATCGTCTAACTTGGACTTCCCAAGCACTTCCATTTTTTCAATATTTTGATTCGGGATCTGGGACGTATCACCATAAAACTCAATCGCTTTATCCATACTGGCCTCTCTTAATAAGTGCAGCATAGGATATGGCGAACGATTGGTGTAATTCGAAACATCGTCTGGCTCTGTTCCTGAAAAGCAATAATTAGGATGAAATGTCGCCAACTGATAAACACCTTCGCAGCCTTGATCGAACATTAAATCTTCAGCCGCTTCAACAAAGTCTAAATAACGATGAAAGTCATGAAACAGCGTTGAAAAAATAAGCAGTGTCGTTTCTGTTTCAGGATGTTCATCCAACCACTGAACCTCCGACATTAGTTCTTCCAATGCCACATCTATTTTCTTAGATCGCAAAACCATACAGCGAACGCTTTCTCTCTCCACTTCGCGCTTAGCAAACGGACAAACATTTAACGCCACAATAAAATCTTTTACCCACTTCATTGTTTGAGTGGTAACTAACTCATCCGATAGCAGCATAACGCGCCTTCTTATCAATATTTTTTTGTATTTTAGAGCAAAGCGTACAAAGGGTCTAACTTATAAGACCATCACCTGATGTTTCGATTTCGAATCCCCTAAAAACAAGGTATCATGATTAACAATACAGTCCATTTATAGTGGCCATACGTCCATACTCATTACGAGTATCATAGAGGACGCGCCATTTATCCCGCTACAGAGAGTTTACATGTCATTTGCTGAATTAGATTTGGATTTCACTATAGAACGAGCCATAAGTGACCTTGGCTTTGAAACCCCAACTGAAATCCAAGAACAAGCTATTCCGATCGCCTTAGACGGTTCTGACCTCCTTGCTACTGCACCAACCGGCACAGGGAAAACCATTGCTTTTTGCGCACCGGCCATTCAGCACATTCTTGACCGAGACGAACAATCCACAACCGCTCCTAAAGTATTAATATTGGCGCCAAGTCGAGAGCTAGCACGTCAAATATTTAATGTTGTAGAGCAACTAACACAACATACTCGCATTCAGTCTCACCTTATCATTGGTGGTACGCCTTACGGTATGCAGCAACAACAATTGTCAGAGCCATGCGACATTCTTGTCGCTACACCTGGACGATTAGTAGAGCTCGACGAAAAACGATGGCTAGACCTAACTGACGTCACCTACTTCGTCATCGATGAAGCGGATCGCATGTTGGACATGGGCTTTGTTAGCGCCATTAATCATATCGCCAAAGAATTACCAAAAGAACACCAAACCCTCATGTTTTCTGCCACTCTTGAAGGCGAAAAAATGGGGCGTTTTGCAAGCGCTTTACTAAACAGTGAAACACAACAAATCCGTTTAGGTGAGTCTTCTCGAACAGTACCCAGTCAAATTCGACAAGTTGCCTATCGAGTCGACAGCGAAGAACACAAAGAAGCCATTTTAAAGCATCTACTAATGCAAGAGCGTGTTCAACAAGCGGTCTTATTTGTTTCCAACCGTGAACACGTTGATATCTGGGTACAGCGCATTCGTAAAATGGGCTTAATGTGTGACGGCTTGCACGGCGAAATGAAACAAGGTGATCGCAGCGAGCATATGAAGCAGATGAAACGCGGGCGCTTGCAAGTATTGGTGGCAACCGATGTGGCATCTCGTGGTATCGACCTTCCTGAGATCAATACCGTGGTCAACCTTCGCCTCCCACGTAAAGCCGATTCCTATATCCATCGCGCCGGACGCGCCTCTCGTGAAGGTGCGCCAGGTGATTGCATTTCGTTAATCGATATCAACGACCTACCGATGATCGAAAAGATTCAGCGCTTCATGCAAGCTAACATTAAATTTGGCCGTATTGAAGGACTTGAACCAAAGACAAAAGCTCGCTCACCGAGTGCGAAAAAGAAAAAGAAAAAACCAGCACCAAAAAAATAATGAATCTACGGCTAAAACAAAAAAGGCGCTTATCAAAGCGCCTTTTTACGTTCAGTCAATATGTTAAGCATTCGCTCTGATTCAAACCTCTAATTAGATAGGGTCAAATTTCAAAGTATGAAACTTCCGCTTAGCCTTGGTTTCTAGATACAAACGATTATGCTGATTTACGTGAACCTTTGTTGGAACCAATTCAACCACATCAATGCCATTATCAATCAATTGCTGCGCTTTATCAGGGTTGTTAGTCAATAAACGAACGCTTGAAACACCTAACGCTTGCAGCATGTCGGCAGCAATGCCAAAATCTCGACCATCGTCGGGTAAATGCAACATTTCATTTGCCTGATAAGTATCATAACCTTGGTCTTGCAATGCGTAAGCTTCTAACTTGGCGTATAAACCAATACCTCGCCCTTCTTGTCGTAAATAAAGAATATAACCACCCTCTTCATTAATACGGTCAATGGCCTCATCAAGCTGCTCACCACAATCGCAACGGCCAGACCCAAATACATCACCCGTTAGACATTCTGAATGCAAACGAACTAAAGGCACACCATTATCCGTTTTTTCCTGCTTTCCTTCGAAAAATATTCCTATGTGTTCTTTGCCTGAATCATCTCCGTTAAAAGAAATGAATTCGGCCATCACATCGCCCGCCCTCATTGGGATCATCACTCGACGCTTTATTGTCAAATCGCTCATAACTACTTCTCTCTAGGGACTTTTTTACTTTAACAAGTATAACGCCCATTAATCTGGTCAAAAGCTAAAATATCAATGCTAAATAAGGAAATAACCCCCTAAATCAAATGATCCAGAGGGAGTGAAGTTCGATTTATGACTCTTCGTAATAAAAAACTCGAATGAACGCCTGTCACTCCCGCGATACGCGTTAGCCGACCAAGAAGAAATTCTTGATAACGCTCCATGTCTTCTACGACCACTTCCAATAAATAATCAGCCGACTGCCCTGTCACCAAATTACAGGACTTTACCTCAGGATAAGACGCCAACATAGACTCAAATACCTCAAAACGGTCAGGGGTATGACGGTCCATGCTGATTTGTATAAAAGCGGTTAACTTTAAACCCAGTTTCTTTTCATCGAGTAAAGTAACACTTCGATCAATAACCCCACTTTCCTCTAGAGCTTTAACACGTCGCAAACAAGGCGATGCTGAAAGGCCAACACGATCAGCCAACTCCTGGTTTGTTAAGCTAGAATCTTGCTGCAATTCCCGCAAAATGTTCAAATCAATCTTATCAAGACCCATATAAATAGCCCTAAGCTGCCAATTTTAATAATCGTTACGCAATATAATGCTATTTAACATGATATTTCCATAAAAAAACGCAATCTTTTACTCAATAAAATTCGCTATGATAGAAACATCGAAAAACACTTAACCAAGTGAATAAAATAACAACCGAGCTTACCCGCTCTACAACATGAAGAAGGGAAAGATAATGACATCTTTTGACCACACAGCTTTCAACCATAAAAAGTACACGCCGTTTAAACCAGTCGCTATCAAAAACCGCACTTGGCCTGATAATGACATCACCAAAGCGCCTATCTGGTCTAGTGTCGACCTGCGTGACGGCAACCAAGCATTGGTAGAACCAATGACTGTGGAACAAAAGAAACAATTTTTCGCTCTACTGGTTGATGTTGGCTTTAAAGAAATTGAAGTTGGCTTCCCTGCCGCATCTCAGTTAGATTTTGATTTTGTTCGCTGGTTGATTGAAGAAGACCAAGTGCCAGACGATGTTTATGTTCAAGTATTAACTCAAGCACGCCCAGAGTTGATTGAGCGTACTTATGAATCATTAAAAGGCGCTAAAAAAGCCATCGTCCATGTTTACAACTCAACATCAAAAACACAGCGTGAGCAAGTCTTTCGCATGGACATGGAAGGCATCAAGAAGATTGCAGTAGACGGCGCAAAATGCGTCAAAGAACACGCAAAAAAATACCCAGAAACAGAATGGGTTTTCCAATATTCTCCTGAAAGCTTCACTGGCACCGAAATTGATTACGCAATTGAAGTTGTAGACGCTGTAGTGGACGTTTGGCAACCAACACCTGATAACAAAGTTATTATCAACCTACCAGCAACCGTCGAAGTGTCTACGCCAAATCGTTACGCTGACCAAATTGAATATTTCTGCCGCAACATTAAAAAGCGCGACTGTATGTTTGTCAGCTTACACACTCACAATGACCGTGGCTGTGGTGTCGCCGCGGCAGAACTAGGTATTATGGCTGGCGCAGACCGCATTGAAGGTACTTTGTTAGGTAATGGCGAACGCACAGGCAACATGGACATCGTCACAATGGCGATGAACATATACAGCCAAGGCATTGACCCAACGTTAGCATTAGGTGATATGGACCGCATCATAAGTGTTGTTCAAGCCTGCACCTTGTTACAAGTTCACCCGCGCCACCCGTACGCCGGCGAATTAGTATTCACTGCTTTTTCTGGCTCTCACCAAGATGCCATTAAAAAATGCTTGGCGAATCAAACTGACGCCAAACCTTGGGATGTGGCTTACTTGCCAATTGATCCTCGCGATGTGGGTCGTAGCTACCAAGAAGTTATTCGTGTGAATAGCCAATCAGGCAAAGGTGGTATCGCCTATACCCTTGAACAAGAGTTTGGCTTGGCATTACCTCGCTGGTTACAGGTTGAATTCAGCCCGATTGTTCAGAAATTTGCCGAACAAGCCGGTGGTGTTGTCAATGCAGAATCCATGAAAGATTTGTTCGAAAGCAGCTTTATGACAGGCACCACACCCTACAACTTGGGTCGATACGACCTTGCAAAAGATGATGTTGATACGGTTAATGCCGAGCTTGTCTCCAATGACACCACGGTGAAAATAACAGGTAATGGCAATGGCGCGCTGTCTGCGTTCAGCGAAGCCTTAGGCAAGCATTTCAATATGCGTGTCGACATTATTCAGTATCAAGAGCACGCCTTAACCGTCGGCAGCGACTCGCAAGCCATTGCCTATGTTCAGGCTAATATTAATGGTGATCGTTTTAACGGTGTTGCGATCGATAACGACATTGTTTCTGCTTCTATTCAGGCTCTACTAGCAACGGTGAACCAGAAAATCAATCAGAGTAAAGACGCGGCGGTTGCGTAACTAATCGCCATCAGCTGAACACAAAAAAGCCGAAAATCGAATAATTTTCGGCTTTTTTATTGAAAGAATTAAGTAACAAAAAATTCAATTTACAGAACGAGAAAGACTAAGGGTGATAAACGACTCGATTACGCCCCGTCTCTTTGGCTTCATACAGTGACTCATCTGCGCGCTTCAACAAAACCTCTTTACTCTCTTCCTCTCCTACATATACAGCCACACCAATACTGGCAGTAACAGCAATGTTGATACTTTCATGCACGACTGGGTGATCCGCCACAATACAACGATAACGGTCAAACGCAGCAAGGACTTCACTCTCCTCGACATTAGGCAGGATAATACCAAACTCTTCTCCACCTAAGCGCCCAATAGTGTCACCTTCTCTTAAATTCGCTTTAATTCGATTAACCACCTCAACCAAAACAGCGTCTCCAGCATCATGGCCAAAAGTGTCATTTATCACTTTGAACTTATCTAAATCAAAAATAGCACACGCTAAACGACTGCCATGTCGACGACTAGAAGACATCTCATGCTCTAGGGTAGACTCAAAAGCACGACGATTCGCTGAGCCTGTTAAATGATCTGTAGTAGCCAACTCATTAAGAATTCGATTGGATTCCACCAATCGGCGCCTCATGTCGGCAATTCGTTTCATCGCCAACATTTTGGCAGAAAGGACCTTTTGACTAATTGGCTTAATAAGGTAATCGTCTCCACCAGCCAAAATACCCTTTTCAATATCGGCATCTTCAGCGCTGGCGCTCAAAAATATAACAGGTAACCACTCCTGTTTTTTCTGCTCTTGTATTTTTCGAATGGATTTGACTGCTTCAAACCCATTCATACAAGGCATTTGAACATCGATTAAAATAAGATCAAGCTCATTCGAATGTTCAACAAATTGCTCTATTGCCTCTTGTCCATTCGCCGCTTCTATTACTTTATAACCCAGCTTCGATAAATGCAGTTTAAGTAATAAACGATCGGTGTTTGTGTCATCAACAATTAATACTTTCATAATCCTGCCACTATGCGCTGAAGTTCGTTTTTAACGTTCTGGTACATCACTATTAATGCACCTAATTTAGCCTGCAATTTTGGCACGTCGACTTGGCGACTCTCCAATTCAAGCTGAGCCGCCATAGATGATAAGGCCATAGCCCCTACATTTTGGCTAATCGATTTCAAACTATGCGAAAGCTGAGACACAGAGGTATAGTCAGACATGCCTCCTTTCTCAATCATCTTGTTAAAAGCATCAATGATGCTATCAGCATCACTAAAAAATGCGTCAACCAACAATAAATAATCGTCACCCAAAATCGCTTTCAAATCATTAAGCACTGACTCATCAATCACAACATTAGACTGAATATCAAAAACAGATGTCACTAACGGTTCATTTTTATCTTCCGAAACAACCAATGACTGCTGATCAACTGACAACCATTTATCCAACATCTCTATTAACTCTTTTTGTTTAAAGGGCTTTGGTACCAATCCATCACCACCTGCACGAAGCACTTCTGATAGTGTTGCAGGCATAATATCCGCGGTCAACGCTACAATCGGAACACGTTTATTATAGCCGTTTTTCTCAATCTGCCTAATACGACGCATTGCAGAAAGCCCGTCCATGACCGGCATATGCAAATCCATAAAAATCAGGTTCGGGTTATGACTCTCCCACTGTTCTATTCCAATGGCTCCGTTTTCAGCCTCAACAACCTCAAAACCCATTCTAACCAAAATTCCTTTAGCAACCGCCATATTAGCTTTCATATCCTCGACTACTAATATAACGCCTTTCCTTAAATCGCATGCGCTGCTTTCGCCCTCTTTACTATCAAGTCGACTCAACTCACCACTGGAAAATTGTTGCCCTATGAAACCAGAAGACAGAGCTGATATCAGGCCTTTCTTCAATGAAGTCCTTCCCATAGGCTTAGCAATGCACACATTAATACCCGCAATAGATAACTCTTCTTGAGACAACACACCAGCTGACGATGTCATCAATAGAATAGGCTGAACCATCGACTTACTTTCAGCACGAATCAATTCAGCCAACATCAAACCGTCTAATTCAGGCATCATGTAATCTAAAACAATAATATCGTATGGCGAGCCACTGTCTATCGCCTGTTTTATATGGCACAAAGCATCGACGGAACTAATGTCTATATCCGCATCAATTCCGCAGGATTTTAGTTGATTCTTTAAGATTGTTAGATTTATCTCATTATCATCAACAACCAATGCTTTCTTGCCTACCAACAAGGATTCATTGACTACGGTTTCTATTTTGGGCATCGCATGGCTTTCTGGCAAAGTAAAATGAACCGTAAAAGTCGACCCAACTCCCAATTCACTTAACAATGTGATATCGCCATGCATCAACCCTATCAGCTGCTTGGTAATCGCAAGCCCTAGACCCGTACCACCAAATTTACGAGTTGTTGAGCTGTCGGCCTGCACAAAAGCATCAAATAAACATGACTGAGCATCCTTAGCAACGCCAACACCTGTATCGGTAACATTGATCGTTACTGATACGACGCCTTGCTGATTAACCACGCCTTTTGTCGATACTAAGACATAACCAACATTCGTGAACTTAATCGCATTACTCATTAAATTGATCAGAACTTGCTTTATACGAAAAACATCACCCACCAAAAATCGCGGGCAATCATCATCATACTCGATCAGTAAATCGATGCCTTTTTCTTCAGCCCTTACCATTAATAAACGCGCAACATCATAAATGGATTTTTCCAAATCAAAATCGACTTTCTCAATAGAAAGATGGCCCGCTTCGATTTTTGAAAAATCCAATAAATCATTGATAAGGCTTAATAAGCTCTCTCCCGATTCTCTCAAAATTCGCAGTTGCTCATTTTGCTCTGAATCTAGCCTGGTGGTAGAAAGAAGCTCTGCCATCCCTAAAACACCGTTTAATGGTGTTCTAATTTCATGACTCATCGTTGCGAGAAAATCACTTTTGGCTTTGCTTGCCGCCACCGCTTGCTTGCTTGCTTCACGTAAAACCACCTCCGTTTCTTTGCCTGAGGTAATATCCATATTAACCCCTAAAAGACGAGAGGGTCTCCCATCCTTATCAAAAACAATAGCGGCATTAGACTTCAAATAACGGTTTTGACCATCTTGCCGTACAATTCTAAAGTCTGTATCTAAATACTGGGAAATGGAAAAGGCACTTCCTTCTCTTTTTCCATTGACAACATCTTTTTCTAGGAGGGCTAAGACTTCTTCTAATCGAGCTTTATCTTCTGGAAAAACGCACGCTTCCCAAATTTGAAATGGAGATTCACCCTCCTCTTTACTTGAGCTATAAAGGCGGTACATCCAATCATCCCAATGAAGTGTATGATCCGCTAAATCAAGCTCCCACACACCAATGCCTGCCGCATCGGCAGCAATAGACAGGCGTAGATTAGTGTCGATCATTTTTTGCTCGACTTCTAATCGCTCACTAACATCACGAACGTGGGCAATGAACCCTCCTAAACTACCGTCAGGATTAGGAATCATACTGCCAATCGTTTCGGTATGAATAATACGACCCTGCTTACTTTTGTAGCTGACTCTGTAGCGACTTAAGACACTTTCTCGGTCATTGCCATAAGCACTACCTCGTTTTATGAAGTCACTTTCATTGGCATAAAGCATTTTAGTGCTTTTTTCCAGAACATCATCAAGATGGTAACCAAACAATTCTGTAAAGGCAGGGTTAATCATTTTAATTGTACGGTCGCTCCCTATCATGATAATGGCTTCAGGGGCATTTAAAAACAATGATTCAAAAAGCACTTTTTGTTCGTGAAACTCACTCTCTGCTTCCATTTGTTCGGTTCTATCCTGGAACGAAATAACAGCACCTTCTACATCGCCCTGCTCTGACCGCATCCCAATACAGGTATACTCACACACGAAAGAAACATCATCTTTGCGGCCAAAATATTCGCCACGAGCTTGACTGCTTTCACCGGTTTTCAATGTTTTATGTATAGGGCTTAATTCTAAAGGATAAAGAGCGCCACTCTCATCTCGATGAGAAAGTAACGAAAACAAGGTATTATTCAGTAGTTCGTCTAAAGAATAACCTAATATTTTGCACGCAGCCGAATTAGCAAAGGTAATAACACCTTCGTCATTTACACCAAATATTCCTTCATGGACCGCGTCTAAAATGAGACGTTGCTGACGTTCAGCCGCTGTTAGCTTCACCTCACTCTGCTGACGTGTGATTTCATTACCAACCCACTGAGCAAGTAATTTCATCACTTCATAATCATCCTCACCAAACGCTTTTTTCTTGGGATTTGGACTTGAAAAATTCAATGTCCCCCAACGCTTTCCGCCAACATAAACAACAATACCTATGTACGCTTCTAAGCCAAAATTTTGATAACAAGGGTGCTCTTTGATATCACTAATAGCAGTATGAAAATAAGACGTTGGTAAATCACTTCCAAGCGTATGCACACAATATGTATTGCCTAGCTCAAATGTGGCTCCAGGAAGCACCTCACCGTTAGGTGTATGGCTATATTCAACACGATAGGACTCACCCTCTATTGAACTAATCAGCCCAATGGGTAAAGCAAACTGTTCAGCGCCAACTTGTAAAATACGCTGTAACTTTTCATCTAATGACAAACAAGTGTTTGCCGTCACTTCATGTAAGCATTTCAATGTATGCAGCGTTCTTCGTTGTGCAGTGACATCCTGCATACACAAATAAAGCCCCGTCACCTCACCTTGATCAATACGAGGCACACAATATGCCCCAATAAATCTCAACTCATTATTAACACCTTGACGCACTTCATAATGAAAACGGGAGGACTTGCCTTGTAACGTTTCTTCAAGCCTAGTCTTAATGGTTGAGTTGCTATCAAAAGGAATGTGTTCCTTCACATGCCTACCTACTACCTCATCTTTCAGTATTGAAAAACGCTGTTCGTAAGTGTCATTGATAAACTCATAACGAAGATCTTTATTCACCAAAGCGATTAAAACAGGCACGTTATTGTTTAATCGAATTAAGTCATCGTAACTAATCCGAGCCTGACCTGCTTCTGGAGGTGGCGACGTGGTTTCTAATAAAGTAGAGAACAAATCAAGTAATGTAGTCGTGTGTTCTTCTAGATCAGCGGCTTCCAGTAAATAAGGCTCATCGCTTAAAAAAAACAAACTCGCCCTATAGCATGCCAAGGGTTCAACGATCACACTGGATAAACAAGGAAAATTAGAAAAAGCTAAAGGGACAGAGGGCGCATTTTGAACATCAAGAAAGCGAGAGGAAGACAACAGCTGAGAATAAGAAAGTCCGCGAGAAAAGTCAGCCCATTTAAGACCAGCAATCTCACCAGAATACAGGACTCTACCATCTTGAAAGACGAGGCCAGCACAAGGCATTCTCATAAGAGACTTGGCGACTTTTAAAGCCGCCTCTAATTTACCCATTCAGCTTCTTCCTCTCATCACATTTTCAAATACTATGAGTAAAGCACCAATGCCAATTACTCGATATATTAAAACATATCAGAAAACACCCATTCTGCTATAAAAAAATTAGTAATAATTACGGCAACAACTTATCGATTAGCACACAATCCTTGGTCTCATTACGACTCACTTTTACTTTATCAAGAATTTTTTGCGCAACATCTTTTTGGCGCTCTGAGATGTATTTAGAATCAACGGTTTTTTGAGTATTTTTGAGGTAGGCATCTAACTTAGGAGTGCAATAGTCGTCAAAAGCTAAGGTATAACTGGATGTGGAGGCGGCGACTACCACTAAAGCGAAAGAAAGTGAGGTTTTGAGCGACATAATATTTTCCTAATAAGATATTCAGTTAGAAAAATTAGACCATAGACCAACAAAAGATTAAACCTAAAGTGCCATCCCTATGGCGCCCTTTACAAAGTCAAACCAGAAATTACATGATGAAAACAAAAGTGTCGTCAACATTAGATTGGATACAACCACCAGAAGCGCATTCACTCTAATGTCGACGACTCACGACAATCACCTACTACAAACAAATAGTCTTATGGCAGGTTTTTCTGATTAATGCTGCATCATGACTGACCAACAGAACAGCACAATTCGCTTCGCTCGCCAATTCGACCAATAACGTCGTTACTTCTTTGGCCGTGATCGGATCAAGTCGAGACGTCGGCTCGTCTGCAAACAAAAATACAGGATCAAGCAACAATGCACGCAAAATCGCAAAGCGTTGCAACTCGCCACCCGACACAGACAAACAGTTTCGTTCAAGAATTCCATTCGGCAATTTCAATCGATCCAGCAATGGTGCCACTCGGCTTTTATCTATGTCATGCAACACCACCAAATCGTCCAACAACTGCCCCAATGACACACTAGACGAAAAAGCCGATGGTGGATCTTGATACAATTTCAACCACTGATGTGGCTTAGCATCGTGATTCAAACGAGTAATACTGCCCGCCGAAATCGGCAAAAGATTCAGCAGAGCATCCCCTAATGACGACTTGCCACAACCACTGTCTCCAACAATACCAACAACGTCACCTTTTTTAATTGAAAAAGAAACACCATTAAACAAAGTGCGGTTGCCTCGTGCAATAGCAAGCTGGTCAACCACCAACACATCTTCAGCGGCACTTCGTCGGGACGTAGGTGCTATTTCAGGCCACGCACTTGGCTCTGCCGCAATAAGGTCCCGTGTGTAGCAAGCCTGGGGGTTGTTTAGCAATAATAACGCCTCACCTTCTTCGACCACTCGCCCTTCTTTCATCACCAGCAATTTACCGCCCAACTGACGAGCCACCACAACATCATGAGTAATGGTCAGTAAACTGCCCAGATTTGACCGAGACTGCAACATACGCACAATGCCATCCCGTCGAGACACATCCAGCCCTTTGGTGGGCTCATCTGCCAAAATCATATTCGCGCCGCCTGCTGTCGCAGCGACAATAGCAAGGCGCTGCGCCATGCCGCCTGACAATTGATCCGGCCTTTTATGCGCACTATCATCCAAGCCAACTTGCAACAAATCTTGGTGAGTAGAAGCCAATGCTTCTTGACGACTTTCCCCCAACACACATTGATAGACTTCTTTAACTTGATCGACACCCTTCATAAGCGGATTTAATGCATGCCAAGGCTCTTGCGGCAACATTACCAACACTCTCCCCCATAATGCCCGACGCTCTTTAATCGTCATCACCTTACCGAACACCTCAATTTCACCAGAAACACTCAACGCCTCAGGCAACAACCCCATAATTGCTTGCGCCAACAAGCTTTTACCAGAACCTGTTTGCCCCAATATCGTCAAAGGTTGGTCCTGTATCAGCTCAAGTGAAATAGGCTCCAATAAGCAGGTTTCTCCGGCATACACTGCGACATTCGTCAGTTTCAGTAACACTTTCATAGTCGTTTTCCTGCCAACAAATGGAACGCAAACACCATCAACGCAATGACAATCAAAGGCTGCGCTAATACCCAAGGTGCCTCACTGTAATAAGGAAACAACTCGACCGTCATCAAGCCTAATTCCGCTA
This sequence comes from Marinomonas primoryensis, assembly GCF_013372285.1. NCBI lineage: Bacteria > Pseudomonadati > Pseudomonadota > Gammaproteobacteria > Oceanospirillales > Oceanospirillaceae > Marinomonas > Marinomonas primoryensis. The sequence continues at coordinate 2,317,452 of NZ_CP054301.1, forward strand.
ATGGCGGTTGAATACCGACATAAACAAAACCCAGCGATGCCATAGTCAAAATAGCGTTCGCACCACCAAAGGCAGCTAACGTAAACACAGAAGGTGCTATGGACGGCCAAATATGACGTTTAACCTGATACCACCGGCCAAAGCCCATCATATGTGAAGACTGTCGCGCTGGACTATGAATCACGCTTTGCGTCACCGCTCGCACCACGCGAAAGTACTCAACCCATTGCACTAAAGAAATGGCCAGATACAAAACCCAAAAAGACCCTGGCGCAATCGCAGCGAAAAGCAACACCACAACCAATCCGGGCAGAGCCAGCAAAACATTAACAACAACACCTAACGTGCTATCCACTTTTTTACCGCCCCAGACGGCCCAAATACCCAGCGATGTTCCCACCAAGGCGGACGTCAGCACACATAACACACCCAGAGCAAACGACAGACCCACCGCATACGCCATGCGTGTAAACATACTACGACCAAAATGATCCGTCCCCAACCAATGGCTCGACGAAGGCACTTCTAAAATCGCATTTAAATCTTGTTGCGAAAGGCTGTAAGGTGAAAGCAACATACCAGCCAAAGAAAACAACACCAACGAAAGCAAAATCCCTCCGCCAGCCCATTGAGACTTAGTCATTGTCATACGTCCTTCTCCCCTCTAGGATCGATCCATAAACAGAGCATATCCACCAAGGTATTCAACACCACAAACAACACCCCCATAACCAAAGCCGCACCTTGAATCACAGGAATGTCTCGAGCGAAAATCGCATGCGCTAAGCCATGACCAATCCCCGGCCATGAAAACAAAGACTCAATCATCACAATGCCTTCAATCATGCTCACCAGCTGAATGCCAAAAAAAGCCACAACGGGCACCGCAATATTTCGAATGCCATGACGCCTAAATGTTTGCCAAGCAGACAAGCCTTTCACTCTAGAAAACTGATAAAACGGCGCCTTAAAGGTTTGTTTAGCCGCATCTCTTACCACACGATTAGACACTGCAGCCAAGCTAAGCGCCAACGTGACGGCAGGCAATACAAGGTGAGAAAAAGAGCCAAATCCCGCGACAGGAAACCATTGCCAATGCAAAGCAAACAGCAAAATAAACAACACACCAATCACAAACACTGGCAGAGCGCGAATCACACTGGATAACCCCATAAAAACAGAGTCCAATGGATTGCCTCGCCAAGCGCACAACAACCCAACCGGCACAGCAATCAATATCGACACCATCAAGCCAGCAAACGCCAACAACAATGAATGACCCAACATATGCTGAACTGTTTCTATGACAGGCGCACCGCTTACGAGCGAATCGCCTAATTTGAACTGCAGTAGATCTGTCAGCCAATGCCAATACGCAAGCAAAGAACTTTGATCTAACTGCAGCTCTTCACGGACCATTTGAGCCGCCTGAGAATCCACATTGTCTTGACCATAACGACTGGCAGCAATCCGATACGCCATGTCGCCAGGCAAAGAACGCATCAAAATAAACGTCAGTGTTCCAACCCCCCAAATCACGGTCAACAATTGAAGTGCCCTTTTTAAAAGCAGAGTCTTCACGGTTTCACAAACTCCATTTCATTCAAATAAAAACTGCGCTCAAATGGGTCAAAACGAAACCCTTTAATGCGTTTATTAACTGAGGTTTGCTGAACGTAAGAAGACACAGGAATCATAGGGCGTTCGTCAAAAATTATCTTCGCGCTACGCTGAGCTATGTCTTTGTATTTGATCGGGTCTGACGTACGCTCCAGCGCTTGTAAGTTCGCACTCAAACTGTTGTTATTCCAGTTCATTGCGCCCCAATCACCACCGCCATTCGAACCAAAATCAGACAGCATCACACCCAAAGGATCGACAATAAAACCGTAATTACGAGCTATTAACGCCACCTCCAATGAACCATCTTGATGCCCCATAGGAATGGCACTGGAATTGGTCACCTCGACTTTTGTCTTCACACCAACGGCTTGCCATTGCGCTTGAATCGCAGTGGCGACCGTGGTTAATTCTGGTCGATCGGCGTATGTGATGAGCGTCAATTCAAAACGCTCGCCGTTTCTTTCCAATATACCTTCAGCATTTTTTGACCAACCCAACTCCGCTAACAAGCTTTCAGGCGTCCCAGCAGCCGCCTCTGTTTGCTTGGTCACACCCTCTAAATGCCAATTGGCCATGGAATTTGGCAAAACTTGCACCGCTTCAGAACCCGGTATGCGTAAAATGCCTTTCGCAATACCTTCGCGATTAATCGCTAAACTCAATGCCTTTCGCGCCCGCACATCGTTCAAAAATCGATGTCCGCTGTTCAATTTCAAAACAATGGTTCTAGGGATGGCATTCGAATAAAGGGTCAAACTTGGTAAGCGTTTTAATGACATGAGACTCGCTGGATCCAAGCCAAACACAACATCGGCCTGACCGCTTCGGGCTTGCAACACACGACTTTCAGCACGGTGCCCCGTTAAGTAACTCGCATAAGGAATACTGGCAAGTTTGCCCCAATAACCGTCAAATTTTTCGACCACTAACTTATGCGGTGGCGAAAACTGATACAGCTTATAAGGGCCCGTTCCTGACAACGCCAACACCTCGCCGCCTTTTCCATAAGCTAATGGCGACAAAATACTGTTGGCATAATTCGCCAGTACAGCGCCCAACAAAGTGTAAGGGTGGCTCAAAGTAATAACGATTGAGTTTGGACCCGCTACCTCGATGCTTTCAATAGGGGCTTTTTTTAATGCACCATGTTTCAATTTCGTAATGGCAAGGCTGTTTACAACCGCCTCCGCGTCTAACCCAGAACCATCATGAAAATGCACTCCTTCACGCAATGTAAACGTCCATGTTTTAGCGTCTTTGCTAACCTGCCATTGTGTCGCCAAGGCCGGAATTAATAAGCCGTTTTCATCTACATCCAGTAAAGTTTCCAGCACTTGCATGCGACTGTAGATGTAACCATTTTTAGAAGGGTCTAGGCTGGTAAACTCAAAGGCCGCACTAATCGCCAACGTATTAGACAAGGTGGGTTTAGCGAAAGTGTTGCTGGTAGCCAACGCAATTCCTAGTACAAAAACACAAGTCACCATTCGTCTAAAAGAAGTTATTACACTCATATTCGTATTATCCACAGCTTAAAAAAAGTTATGATATAACATAATAAATAACAATAACAATCATTTGAGAATGAATTTCATTTAAATGAGAAAATGCCAGGCAAAAAAAAAACCAGCTTCAATAAATTGAAGCAGGTTTATGGAGTAACGTGATACATAACACACACCGTCCTAAAGACGACACTGCATTATTCGTTATTTGAAAACACGCTTTCTCACACCTTCAAGACGCTTCAAAATAGCGTCCATACGTTCAGGTTTCACCATGAACTCTTGGAAACCTTTCATACCTTCTTGCGCCATACTCGGATCCGTATCACGGTCATAAAACTGAGCCGTACCAGACGCATTGTTCAGCATTTTCACGCCTTTGTTCAAAAAGTAATTATCGGGCGCATGGGCTTTTTTGTGCGGTGGAATTTGCAACAACGCCGCATTCACCAAGGTCTGATTATCAGCACGTGCCATAAACTCTAAGAATTTACGCGCGTCTTTTTTATTGGCCGCTTTAGCAGGAATATGAATCGTATCCATTGGCGCGTCTTCTGCCATCCCAATCGCCGGATCAATTTGAGGGAACTGGAAGAAGCCCATTTTTCCATCAAGCTCTTTCGGGAAGTTTGGCGCAATGAAATTACCTATCAAATACATCGCCGCTTTGCCGTTGTACAGAAAGGGTTGTGCTTCTTGCCAAGAATAAGACGCATGGTTTTCTAGGAAATACCCGTTATCCACCAATACTTTCCAGTGCTCAAAGGTCTTACGAACACGGGGGTCCGTGTACGGAATTTTCCCATCCATTAAATCAATATGAAAGTCCAAACCATTGGTGCGCATATTCAAGTAATCGAACCAACCCGCAGCGGTCCACAAATACTTAGTGCCAATCGCAATGGGCGCGATGTCATTGGCTTTTAGCTTGGCATTTACCGCTAGGAATTCATCCCATGTTTTAGGTTCAGAAAGACCTAACTTATCAAAAATGTCTTTGCGGTAATAAACACCCCATTGATAATAAGTGTAAGGAACACCCCACTGCTTATCATTGATCGTCATCGCTGGTGTTGCAGAGGGCATGTTTGCTTTCAGATCTTCTTTTTTCCAAACATCGCTCACGTCTTCAAACAAACCGCGATCAACAAACGCCTTCATACGATTGCCCGCATACCAGAAAACAACGTCTGGTGGACTCGTCGATAACCAGTTACGGATGGCGGTTTTATAACCTTCTTTGTCATACAAATTGTATTTAACGGTGATATCCGGGTTTTCCCCTTCAAATTTTTGCACGATTTCAGCAAACGCTTGTTTCGGTGCGGGATCCGCTTGATCCGAATTGATAACCAAGGTACCGGCATTCGCAATGGTAACCGCAGTCAATGCCATTGCACCGACTAATAACGATTGGATTTTTTTCATTTAAATAAGCCCTCTTTTTATTTTTATTAATTGGAACTGGGTTTCAGTATTGATTAATTTGAGTACATAATCAATAAAAGAAACTAAGTTCCACTTTATTTTTCGCTTTTCTAACGCTTTTTCCAAATCGACACACCAGCCGCCGCTAGATGTCGATAGCCAATGACTAACTCCGCCCCTTCTGGTTCAAAAAACACCTCATGGGACGCGTAATTAAAGACAAAAATAACCTTGCCACGTTCACGAACGCGAACCCCTTTTGGCAAGTAAACGCTCGACAATCCTGCTGCTTCAGCCAACTTGGCCAAACTCGCTTTTAATAGGCCATTGTCGATACAAGAACCAAGGTAAAAATGACGCCCCTCTCCCATCAACACAGGATTGCCGCCATCGTCTTTTAGCAAACAAGGCAGTGCCGTCTTAATTTGCTCATGCCAATGCAGCAGCGAGCCTGAACCCCAGCGACCTGACACCGCCGGTTGAGTGTGATTGGGTAACGCATCAACACGTTCTACCGTTAGCGGCAATAAGCTCGCCAATGGTCCTGGTGCAAGGTTGTTAGGAATTTGATAGGTATCGGTTTTACTGCCCGTTCTTGGCCCAGCCAGCAACACGCCTTTAAACGCATTCAGCCTTACTTGTAATGCTGGCGAAATATGCGCCTGTGCCGGTAAAACCAGCAATTCATAAGTATCCAACGACGCATCACTAGGAATAATGTCGACAGACAAGCCAAGCTCACGCAGGGCTTCATACAAGCGGTAACACCAAAATAAATAACGATAAGCGCGAGATTGAGGCTGAATGTCCAGCGACCAACAGGCGTCGTAATCAAACATCAATGCGACTTTCCCTGCACTTGGCAACGACATCAACTCGTCCGCGTCCAACCCAAGCGATTCGCCCAACACCTTCACTTCCGCGGCAACCAACGCCGCTTCTTGTGCAGCTTCGGCTTCTTGCGCATCCGGTCGCAATAAACCCGCGTGCATTTGTTCTTGCCCAAAAGGCGCCTGACGCCACCGGAAATACGACACAAGTTCCGCACCATGAGAAAAAGCTTCCCACGTCCATAAACGCACGGCGCCATTTGCCGGCGTTGGGTTATGTGGCGCCCAATTCACCGGCCCCGGTTGTTGCTCCATGATCCACAATCGCCCTTTCCCACAACCGCGATACAAATCATGATGAAAAGCGCCAAAGTCAGGATGACCGACCCGTAAATACGCGTGTTTTTCTTCTTCGGTATAAATGCTTTCTTGATCCAAAAAGCCCAAGGGATAAGTATCCCAACTCGCCACATCCAAATCTTGACCGACTTTATGATGATCAAACGCGGTAAAAAAACCCATGTAGTTATGAACCAAATCACGACCCGCGGAATGCTCTCGCAAAATAGCCACTTGCAGTTTATTAAAGGCGACCACTTGGTCAGAACAACAACGTTGAAAGTCCAAACGATGTGAAGGATTGGCTTCGGTCACGGTCAAATTCGGCAATTCAATTTCATCGAACGAACGATAATCCATGCTCCAAAAGACATTGCCCCACGCTTTATTTAACGCCGCAATCGTGCCGTATTTCTCTGCCAACCAAATGCGAAACGCGACCAGATCCGTTTCGGCGTAGCTCAATATGGTGTTGTGACAGCCGTATTCATTGTCGGTCTGCCAAGACGCCACGGCAGGATGCTGACCATAGCGCTCCGCCATTAACGTCACTATTCGGCGACACGCTTCCCGATACTCCAGACTGGCAAAAGTGTAATGCCGACGAGAGCCAAAGCCTCGTACTCGACCCTGCTCGTCTTTTGCCAACATAGAAGGATGACGGTCCACCAGCCATTTTGGCGGTGTCGCGGTGGGTGTGCCTAAAATCACTTTCAAGCCATGAGCGTGAAAAATGTCCAATGATTCATCCAACCATTGCCAATGCAATTCATTGGGTTCTGGTTCAATCGTGCTCCAGCTGAATTCACCAATACGAACGTATTCGATGCCAATGCGCTGCATGTGTTGCGCATCTTCCACCCAACGGCTTTTTGGCCAATGCTCAGGGTAATAACAAACGCCTAATTTCATTTTCTACGCTCCTGCAAAAGGCTGGCTTGGCGCACCGGCAATGTTCATTTTGGTTAAATCAATCGCCACCACATGACCCGCCAACGGTTGATTCGCCAGCGCCTCGTCACTCGTTGCCACACTGGCTGATGTAATAAACAAGGTCATGCCATTCTCACCACCAAACACACAGCACGTTGGCTTAGAAAAAGGCAATTCAATCGTTTGCAACACGTCACCGTCAGGGCTGTAGCGCACGACACGAGCGCCATCCCAGTTTGCATTCCACAAGCAATCGTCGGAATCGATACAAGAACCGTCTGCACCAATGCCTTCTTTCACTTCAAAAAATGGCTTTTGTTGGCGCACGTCATAAAATTCAGGATACGGAAAAGCATGAATTTTTCGTGTCATGGAATCGCCAAAATAAAAGCGCTGGCGAGATTCATCCCACGCCAGCGTATTGGCAATGCCAATGCCTTCTAACATGAGCGTTTTTTTGCCTTCCGGTGTAATTTTCCACAGTCGACCCGACGCGACTTTTTCGGCGTCGTCCATCGTGCCAACCCAAAGCACACCATTCGGATCGCACTTAGCGTCGTTGCTTCGATTGCCGGCGATGTCGGTGTCTAAATCGCACAAGTGTTCTAGCTCGCCGGTGGTTTTATCTAAATACGCAATTTCATCAGACAGAGCGACTAACAGACGATCGCTCTGAGTGGTAAACACCGCAGAGACTTTTTTCGGCAGCGTCCAATGTTGCGTTTCATTCGACGCTTGGTGCCAACGCCACACTTGGCAAGCGGGTATGTCGACCCAATACAAGGCTTGTTCGGCTTGACTCCAAAATGGCCCTTCCGCTAATTGATGACGCTGGGTACTAATTTGCTTCATTATTTTTATTCTCCCAATTGTCTTGTCTACTTAAAGGCTTCTTGCTTAGAAGGCTTCTTGGTAAAAGAGCACCTTCTAGAAGGCGCTTACTTGATACGCCTTCCAAGCGGCCATAAAAGCCTGTGCATTAACTTTCGTCGTTTCCACGGATTGCCCTTTTTTATACAAGGCAGACCCCAAACCAAAGCCACGCGCGCCCACATTCAAATAGTCAGCAACATTGTCTGGCGTCACGCCGCCCACCGGACACAACCAAGTATTTGCTGGAATCACCGCGCCTAAGGCTTTCACCACATTGATCGTTGGTAAGGCTTCTGCAGGAAATAATTTCACTGCATCCGCGCCCGCGTGCAACGCCGCAAACGCTTCACTCGCGGTAAAGAACCCCGGCATAGCGAACAACCCAGCCACTTTCGCGGCTTTAATCAGTTCAGGATCGGTATGCGGACACACCATTAATTTTGCGCCCGTGGCGACCAATTCGGTCAATTGCGCCATGGTCAATACGGTACCCGCGCCAATAACCGCCTGATCGCCAAAGGTCTCTTGCAATAAGCGAATACTGACAAACGGTTCTGGTGAATTCAGCGGCACTTCGATCAAACGAAAGCCCGCGCCAATCAGAACACGGGTATGCTCAACCACTTCGTCTTTTCGAATGCCTCGTAAAATGGCCACCATGGGGAACTCTTGCATCAGTGCATCAAAAGAATGTGTCATGTTCATTACGCTCCATTATTCGCTAAACGTTTTAAGCCGCGAATACTCGCCTCGCTGGCGTCTAAAAACTCAGATTTAAGATGACGTGAAGCCAGCGCCAACGCATAACGAGCACTTAATGCTTTGCTTCCGACAATAACAACCGAGCTTTCTGGTGCGCTCAGTGACTCCAGAATGTCATTTACATCATGACCAATCACCACTCCAGACAAGTAATCTCTCACTTCATCGGCGGCCAATTCACCGCACACAAAACGGCTACGTGTACTGAACAGATGATGCAAAATGCCACCGTCTTGTTGGCTGGCCAATACGCCTTGATTAAACGCGTCTTCGTTTAAAGCCTCGGACTTAGGCAAACCTTTGACCAAACTGGATTCATCATTGAGACGCGCAAATAACTCTCCCGTAATCGACGTCGAAAATTGAGTCACATGACCGTTTTGGATTTGCACCCATTTGCAGTGTGTTCCGGGCAAACAAAAAACAGGGGCTTCCTCTGTGCGACCTTGCGCTTCCAACCAATCCATCGCGCCTAATAATTGCGTCTCTTCACCACGCATCACATCGTAATACCCCGCGACGCCTTTTCCTTGCAAACCGGGAACAATTGCAATGGGATTAGGTAAAGCGGTTTTTAACCAATAAAGATGTTCAGATAAATCACTGAGCTTTATCGGACAATGCTGGTACGGCACTTCTTGCCAACCGCCACGACTGCCGACCATACCCGACATATAAATGGGTAAATTGGGTGTTAACCAGTCGTCCAATAAATCCGCTAATACCGCTTCGAATTCCGACGCGCCCAGCTTTAACATTCCTTGGTCACTGTCGCGTTGTGCCTGAATGTCACCATCCTGACTCATCAAAAAGGCGCGTAAATTGGTGGTTCCCCAATCGACGGCGATAAAGCTCGCACTGTCGCTAATAGACGGTGAAATCGTTTTTGATGCGCTCATTACAAACGCCCTCCGTCAACTACCAAACTTTGTCCAGAAATCATCCGGCTGTTTACCGCTAGCTCTCGAAAGTGTCGATTACAAATAAAACCGTCTTTGTCTAATTTTCCGTACCACTGCTGACTGCGTAATGGTTTATTGTCTGTCTTTTTATTATCACTGCTCATTCGATATTCTCCGCCAAAGGCACAGCTTGGATACTTAATAAAATAAGGGATTCAGGGTCTAAAATAGGTAATTGCAGCCCAACCTGACTCAAGCTCGCACCGTTCAAAACAAGGTCTTTTTTCCACCATGCAGGCAAGGCTTTCATAAGGTGACCTGGCAATGGGCTGTGTTCCAACACCACCACTCGATAGTCCTGTTCAGGTAGTAAATTGGGTAAACGCACCGGCAAGGTTTGCGCTTGTTTTGGCATGGCAAGCTGACTGTAAACCGCCAAACCTTGCATGCCATCTTGGCTCAATGCCCATTGAGTTTGTGCTCGGCCATCGGCGCTCGGTAAACGCCAATTATTGCCCTTGTGCAAAATGTCACGATGCTGTTTGTAATGAGACAACCAATTCGCAATCGTCGCTTTTTGTGCTTCGTTGGCGTCCAACAGATTCCATTCGATACCCAAATGCCCCAACAGAGCGGTGCCCGCTCGAAACGCCACATCGTGAATTCGGCTGGTGGTGTGGCTTTTATCTGGGCCAATGTGTGACCCCATGACTTCGGGCGGAAAGAAATAACTAAAGCCACGCTGAATGCTCTGGCGCTCTAATGCGTCGTTGCAATCGGACGCCCAAAAACGCTTGGTGTAATTCAAAATACCAAAATCCACTCGCGCGCCGCCCGATGAACAGCTTTCGATCTCCATGTCTGGAAACGCTTGGTTTATCTCATCCAGCAACCGATACAAAGCCCCCACTTGCGCATGAGCCTGTGGCGCAATGTCGCCGCTTGGCTGGGTGTAATCTCGGTTCATGTCCCATTTCACGTAATCAATCGGATACTCCGTAAACAAGGCAAACAAACGTTCGCGAATGTATTGATAGGCTTCCGGTTTGGCGAAATTCAGTACCAACTGATTACGCGCCAACGCCGCATCGTATTGTGGTAATTGCAACGCCCAATCAGGATGCGCGCGGAATAAATCGGAATCAGGATTGACCATTTCAGGTTCGAACCACAAACCAAACTCCATACCGAGATCGTCTTTGACGTAACGGATCAGCGGCATCAAACCGTCGGGGTATTTTGTTTCATCCACAAACCAATCGCCCAACGCCGCTTTGTCATGATCACGACCACGGAACCAACCATCATCGAGAATGTAACGTTCCACGCCGACCTCTGCCGCGGCGCTTGCCAAGGCTTTCAGTTGGGCCATATCATGATCAAAATAGAACGCTTCCCAAGTATTGAGATGCACAGGGCGAGGTTTCGTAAGCTGTAAACGCTGGCGAGCCTCTTGATGAAAAGACTGACTCATCGCATTCAAGCCCACTGAACTGTGGCTGGATAATAATTCTGGTGTAGAAAGGGTTTCATTCGTCGCCAAAACGATCTCGCCCGGCAAATACAAGGCTTCCGCTTGCAAATAACGATGTCCTTCTACTGTGTAATCGGCTTTTAATCTGTGATTGCCGCTCCACGCTAAATGCGCGCCAACCAGCTCGCCTTGCTGTTCGCCAAACCCTTGTTCGCCGACAATTACCGCTGGAAAGTTCGCGTGAGAATTACGGCCGTTACGATTTTCTTGCAACCAAGTTGACTGCCAGTCGCTGCGCTCTTGCTGAAACTCTTGGCACCAACGGCCATAAAACCCCATGCGTTCGACAAAATGACTCGCCACGGGCAAAGTACACGCCAAACGCTGAACCGTCACATCGCCACGACCTTGATTGGTCAAGGCCAATTGTTGGCGCAACACGCCCGATGGCAACAAACCAATATCCAGTGTGAGTGAAAGCTGAGCCACTTTGTCTTCTAAACGAATCGCCAAACCGGTTTGGGATTCATTCACGTCGATTAATGACCAACACGCTGCCCACACGGGGCGATCTTCTGCGCTGGCTTCCATCGCGGGCGATTGCAACCAGCCTCGACCCGCTTCTGGTATCAGGCCCATGGGCGCAGGCTTGTCCATCATGGCTTGTGGAATGGCCATTTGTTTAGACAAGTACAGGCTCGCCAAATCGGTTTTAGCAGGCAGTGCATCACCAAAAAAAACCAATTCCGGTGCGCCCTGTTGTGGGGAAGCAATTACCAAGGTTTTGCCTTGCGGTTCTTGCCCTAGCAAGTCTTGTCGATAGAAACTCATATTCAATTTATTTCCCATCATCGTTAACCTTTTGTAGCACCCAATGTTAAGCCCGCAATAAAGTGTCGTTGCATAGCAAAAAAGAGAATAACCGGAGGTAACGCGGCGATGATGGAACCCGCTGCAATCAACTGCCAAGACGCCATCCACTGACCTTTTAACGCACTAATGCCGGCGGTAATGGGACGTACTTCATCGCTTTGTACCAGCACAAGAGCCCAGAAGTAATCGTTCCAAATAAAGGTGAAAATCAACACCGACAACGCCGCCAAAGCTGGACGAACCAAAGGCAACACAACATGCCAGAAAATCTGCCATTCGCTCACGCCTTCAACGCGCGCCGCTTCGATCAATTCATCGGGCAAACCAACAATAAAGTTGCGCATAAATAAGGTACAAAAACCCGTTTGAAACGCGATATGGAAAAGGATCAAACCCGTCGCCGTGTCGTACAAACCCATGCCAATGGTTAGGTCTCGTACCGGAATCATCAGAATTTGAAAAGGCACAAAGTTCCCCGCAATAAAAGCCGCGAATAAAGCAACATTGCCACGAAATTTGAACTTGGCTAGCGCGTAACCCGCCAAGGTAGACAAGGCCACCGCGCCAATCACCGCGGGCACCGTAATCAAAATGGAGTTTAATAAATACCGAAACATCGGCGTTTCGGTGAACACCATGGTGTAGTTTTCAAACAGCATCCATTCAGAAGGAATGCCCCAGTAATTACCGGCGTTAATGTCGGCGGTTGAGCGCGCAGAGGTCAACAAAACAGCCAACAGTGGCAACAACCAAAGGAACAGTGAAATCCACACGGCAACGCGATAACTCACATTAAAAGGTAATGATCTTTTTTCGATAGGCGTAGGAAACATTAGGCTTTCTCACTCTTCAGCATGCGCCACAAGAAGTAGGCAATATAAATATCCATAATCAGGAACAACACAGTTGCTATTGCCGCACCATAACCCGCTCGATAGTTAAAAATAGACTGCTCATACATGAAGTAAGCCAGCACACTGGACGAGCCAAACGGTCCACCGCTGGTCATAGTCGCCACAAGGTCGAAGCTACGTAATGCACCGATCACCGTGACCACAATCGCAATAAAAGTGGCTGGTTTTAGCTGAGGAAGAATCACATGACGCAACATTTTCCAGCCATGAGCACCATCTAAACGGGCTGCTTCTATTTGATCTGGATTGAGGTTATTTAAGCCTGTGAGGTACAAGATCATGCAGTACGCAATTTGCGGCCAAAGACCCGCAACAATAATGCCAAACGTCACCCAATTTTCGTCGGACAGTACCGCTATCGGCTCCACACCAAATAAGCCAATCGCCTTATTAAAAAGACCAAAGGATGGATCGTAGAACCAAGAAAACACTAAGCCGACGACGACTTGCGAAATAACAAAAGGGAAGAAAAACATGGATTTAACAAGGCGTATCCCCATGATTTTTTGATTCAGAAATAAAGCAATAGCCAAACCAATGGGCGGCGCCAACATGAAGAACACCATCCAGTAGAGATTGTTTTTTAGCGCCACCCAAAATTGATAGTCATCGAAGAGTTCAATGTAATTGCTAAAACCCACAAAGGTTTTTTCACCAATGCCATCCCATTCATAAAAACTCAACCAGATACTCTGGAGAATAGGAAAAATAACGTAGACCACAAACATGATGACCGCTGGCGCTAAGAATAAAACCGGCATCCATTGTTGTGGTCTGCTATGCAATTTTTGCATGGCGCACACACCTCTTATTTTTATTAGTTAATTTATTGCCCTACTTACTATCTGTAATCCAAGTCGGAATATGAGGACAGATAACTCGTCTAATAAAATAATGGAATAAAGTTCCATTTTTTGCAATACTCAATTTAGAACATTTTTCATGACCGTATCATTACGGTCAATTCAACCTCTAAAAAAACAAGGAAAAATGATAATGGCAAACGTGGAAACTAAAAGCGGAGGCTCATCGCTAGACAAAGCACTCAGTCTGTTGCAAGAAGTTTGCATGACGTCTGTGCCATTACGCTTTGCCGATTTGGTCGACAAAACCGATTTGCCTAAAGCCACTGCGCATCGAACGCTAACGTCACTGACAGAGAAAGGTCTGATACGCTTTGACGAAGTAACGCAGCTTTATCATCCGGGCTACGGTTTATTGGAATTGGCCCATCAAGCTTGGTCAAAAATTGATGTACGTGACATTGCTGCGGATCAAATGAAGCATTTGTGGAACGAGACAGGCGAAACCATCCACCTTGCGGTACTCGATCGTGGCGACGTGATTTATATCGATAAACTGGAAAGCCAGAAAAGCTTGCGACTTTTTTCTGCCGTCGGCAAAAAAGGGCCGGCTTACTGCACGGGTGTTGGCAAAGCCATGATGGCGTTTTTAAGCGAAGATTTATTAGCCGAGGCCATTAACGAACAAAGTTTTATCAAGCACACAGATACGACCTTGATTGACGAAATTACGCTAAGAAAAGCACTCATAGACATTCGCGAAAGCAAGATATCCTTAGATTTAGAAGAGCACGAAGAAGGCATTCAATGCGCAGCTTCTGTCATTTTAAATCACAGAAACGAATCCATTGCGGCGCTGAGTATTACCGCACCAAAATTTCGAGTAGACAACGCACGCTTTCAACACTTTCAAACATTGGTCAAAGACGCCTGTAAGAAAGTATCCACCCGAATGGGGGCCATGGCCTCTAACTAGCATAGGAAAGTCCATTATGGCGACGATAAAACTAACAAACGTCATCAAACGGTTTCATGATATCGAGACAATTCATGGCGTCGATCTAGATCTAAACGACGGTGAATTTGTGGTCTTTGTAGGCCCATCTGGTTGTGGCAAATCCACGCTGCTGCGCTTGATCGCAGGGCTTGAAGACATCACAGACGGAAAGCTTGAGATCAATGGCGTTAACATGAACAACGTTGCGCCAGCCGATCGCGGTGTTGCCATGGTGTTCCAATCGTATGCGCTCTACCCTCACATGACGGTCGAAGAAAACATGAGTTTCGGCTTACGCATGAACGGCGTTAGTCCTGAAAAAATCAAAGCACAAGTCAGCAACGCTGCGAATATTTTGCAACTCAACGAACTGTTAGATCGCAAACCAAAACAACTGTCTGGTGGTCAGCGCCAACGTGTGGCGATTGGCCGCGCCATTGTTCGTCAACCAGAAGTATTCTTGTTCGATGAGCCATTATCTAACCTTGACGCTGAACTGCGCGTCGATATGCGCATTCAAATCGCTCAACTTCACAACAAGCTAAAAGCCACCATGGTGTACGTGACTCACGATCAAGTTGAAGCCATGACATTGGCCGATAAAATCGTTGTATTACGCGCCGGTAATGTAGAGCAAGTTGGTTCGCCTCTCGAGCTTTATCATAATCCAGAAAATGAATTTGTTGCCGGTTTTATTGGCTCACCAAGAATGAATTTTCTCGATGGAAAAATTATTAGCATAGACAAGGCGGATCTTGCTGTAATCAACATTGCAGGACAGGTAATCGAACTGGAAGTAGACGGTACTAAAGTATCGGTCAATGAGACCGTAAAACTGGGCATTCGCCCCGAGCATGTGAAGGAAAACATCCAAGAAGCGGATGTGACGCTGGATATTGATATTGACGTGGCCGAACACCTTGGTGGCTTAACCTATCTTTATGGTCAATTCAAAGGGCATAAACTCACCATTGAAGTCAGCGGTTCGAACCTCACTCGCAACGGCGAACATATCCAAGTCGGTATCAAAAAAGAAGACTGTTACTTATTCAATCGTGATGGCCAAGCGCTAATTAATCGCCCTGTGCCAGCACGATAAGAGACCTACAATATTAGTAAAAACAAAAAATGCCTTCATACTTTGTATGAAGGCATTTTTATTATCTTGGCTTTTAACGGGTTACTAACTGCGTTAGTAACCGTGCCATTAAGATAATGTCAAAATGATTTTCGAGACTTCGTCGTAACTCTCCACAACCCAATTAGCACCGGCATCAATAAGCCGTTGCCTATGATCTGGGTGCTTAGCATGAGATCCAGCCGTAATACCAATACACAACATACCCGCACTTCTTGCCGCTTGAACACCGGCAGGGCTGTCTTCAATTACCAGAGCTCGCTCCGCGGGAAGTGCCATCTTTTCAGCCGCAAACAAGAACAAATCTGGAGCAGGTTTGCCTCGTACCACCATAGTCGAAGAAAATATCTTGTCAGAAAAGTAATGACGAAGATTAGTCGCCGTTAAACTCGCGTCAATCCTTTCGGGATGAGAAGACGACGCAACACAATACGGCAAATTTAATGACTCAATAAACGCAGTAACACCTAAAACGGGTTGCAGCTCTTGTTGAAAGCGAGCAAACAAATACTCGTTCATTTCCGTAATAGAAGCGTCGGTTAGCTCAACGCCTTGCGATGCAAACAGCTCATCCCGGGCCGATTTCATACTGCGGCCTTGGAACTGCTGAATAACGTCCTCTTTCGTCAGGTTTCCACCTTGCTTGAGAATCAAATCATGCAAAACCTCAATAGACAAAATTTCGCTATCGACCAACACGCCATCGCAGTCAAAAATAATCAAGTCCAGCATTTTCGGTAGAGCTTCCTCAATAACGTTCAACACGTTTACAGCTCCCGAGCAATGGCTTGCAACTTAGTAAAGGCAAGATATCGCGCATCATGTAATTGACGAATATCCTCAGCAGCTGGAAAATATCGATCTCCGAAAGACGACATCGCTTTCATAGCATCCTCCACGTTCGAATAAGCCCCTGCCGCAACCGCCGCTAACATGGCCGTTCCAAGTATGACAGGCTCATCAGCACTGGGAGCGACCACGTCTTTCCCCGTTGCATCGGCTATGAGCTGGCGGACTAATGGGTCTTGCCCAGCTCCGCCACTGATAACAACACGAGCGATATTCAAACCTTGCGCGGCCTGAGCTTCGATAATTTGTCTCAATCCATACGCCAGACCACAGATACCCGCGACATAAAGTGCGACAAGGCTATCAATCGATTTATCCATACTGAGACCCGCCATAATCGCCCGGGCATTGGGGTCTGCAAACGGTGCACGATTACCCAGAAACTCAGGAACAACATGCACCCCTTCCGCCAGATTAACCGCATCGCTAAGAGTAAGTATTTTCAATTTAGCCTGCTTTGACAACCAGACGCTTAATGGAATACCCGCTTCTTTTGCTAATAAGCTAGCTTCAGTCGATGCCGGATGCATCAAAACCAAATGGTCAATCGCGGCACCTGCGGCAGACTGCCCTGCTTCATTCAACCACATACTCGGCAACATCGCAGAAAAGTACGGCCCCCAAACGCCAGGCACATTGATCGCCTTAGACGACGTCGTCAATGTACAGGCAGACGTTCCAAAAACATACGCTAAACACTCGGCTGGCGCGGCCGCACCATCTTCCGTTAACGCCCCAACCGAACCGACTCCACCGGCATGAGCATCAATTAATCCTGCCGCCACAGCCGTACCCGCTTTTAATCCAAGCTGTTCTGCCGCGCGATGCGTTAACCCTTGCGCTAAAGATGTTCCCGGCGCAACAATCTCGGTACCTATTTTAGCAAATTGAGTATCCGATAAATCGTCTAGGCCAATGGCGTCAAAATACGATTCGTCCCAACGGCTCTCATGGGCGAGATACGTCCACTTACACACCACGGTACAAATAGATCGAGCCTGTGACCCTGAAGCTCGATAAGTTAAATAATCGGTAAGATCAAAAAAATGTTTTGCACTGTGATATGTTTCTGGTAAATGTGTCTTCAGCCACAATAATTTGGGGGTTTGCATCTCTGGCGAGATGCGATTTCCAACGTAGTTTAAAACACTGTGCCCAAGCTCATTAATCTTACTGGCTTGTTTCGTCGCCCGCTGATCCATCCAAACAATAACATTACGATCCGCAATACCGTGCTCACCGACAGGCAATGGCTGGTTGTTTTCACCCATCACGACCATTGAACACGTCGCATCAAACGACAAGCCGACAATAGTGTCGACGGGGAGTCCGGATGCGTTAACAACCGCTTTCACACACGCACAAACGGCCTGCCAAATATTTTCGGACGATTGTTCATACCGTGCATTTGCATCTTGAAATGTCGTAATCTCATGCTTAGCGACATGCAACATATTACCTTGCAAATCAAACAAGCCAGCACGAGCACTGCCTGTTCCGACATCGACACCAACTACATAAGAAGCGGATGCGTCATGAATTAAGCGACTCATTTATAAATCCACACTGTTGGGTAAAATAACCAAATCTCGAATCGTGATATTGGCCGGTCTCGTTAGCATAAAGACAACAGAATCAGCCACTGCCTCTGGTTGCATTAAACTGCCATTAGCCAATGCCTCTTCCATTTTTGCTTTTGGCCAATCATCCAATAACGCGGTAACAACAGGACCTGGAGCGACCGCACCGACGCGAATAGAATGGACACTAAGCTGGCGACGCAGAGTATGAACAAATGCCTGAATCGCATGTTTTGACGCGGTATAAATAGGCTCCCAGACGACTGGAACTATCCCTGCGATGGAGCTTGTCACTATAATGTCGCCGCCTTTTTGGGCGATTAAATGCGGCAAGACAGCATGCACAGACCGAAACACAGAGTTAATGTTCAAATTCAGCATATGATCCCATTCGTCAGGGTTGCCGTCCGCGAAAACACCGCCCACATAGGCGCCAGCGTTCGCGTGAAAAGCATGCAGCCTGCCATCTGTTAGCGCTAAAATACGCTCCAACATGCTATTCACTTCTTCTTTCTTCATAAGGTCCACGACCAGAGGAATAGCCTTATCACCCAATTCCTGACAGACTTTTTCAAGCGCCGTTGCCGAACGGTCAATAAGCACCACGTCTGCACCCTCTGCAATAAACGCTTTGGTACAAGCTAAGCCAATACCGGACGCTGCGCCCGTTATCGCTATTACTTTTCCTTCCAAATTAGTATTCATCAATTTACTCCTTAACGATCACGTTACGCTTTACCATGAGAAACACGGCTTTGACGGGCCAAACTGTCAATGATCACCGCAATGGCCAATACCGCACCTGTGATCATGTAACGATGAGAAGACGATAAGTTCAGTAGTGTTAAACCATTCGCAATAGATTGGATAACAATAATACCCAGCAGCGCAGACCACGCAGAACCACGACCACCAAATAGGCTAGTACCACCAATAACCGCCGCGGCTATTGCGTTTAAATTCACGTCGCTTGTACCCGCTTGCTGACTCGCCGAGGCTAAACGCGATGCCGCTAGCACACCACCCAAAGTGGCCAAAGAAGAGCACAATACAAACGCACTGATGTAAATGGCTTTCACGTTGATACCTGCTCGACGTGCTGCTTCTGCGTTACCGCCAACAGCAAACATAGAGCGGCCCCACTTGGTACGGGTTAATGCGTAATCCATACTGATTACCAGCAAAACAAATAACCCAAACATCCATGGCACACCACGAGATTGATTCAGATAAAACGCGGCAGCTTCTAATGCAACCGTAACGAACAGTGCCTTTAATAAAATACTGTTCAGACTTTTAGCGGAAAGGTTTGACGCTTGTCGTTTCTGACGAATACGCTTGCCCATCACCACAATGACGATGCCAGGAATGAATGCAAAAGAATAAGCCACCCACGCCGGCATAATCATCAATTGACCGAAATCCACCATTGACGAGCCATAGGGTAAGTTGATTGAACCAGTAGAACCCAATAGAAAAAGTTGGAAACCTAATAGCGCCAATAAACCAGCCAATGTAGAAACAAAACTTGGCATACCAATTTTAGTTCGCAGATAGGCATAACCAAATCCCATCATGGCACCAACACACAAACTTGCCCCAATGGCTAAAGCTAATGGCCAACCTTGATTCACCCACAACACACCGAGTAAAGCGGAACCAACTCCACTCATTGAGCCAACAGAGAGGTCAATTTCGCCCAGCATTAGAACGCAAACGATACCCAACGCAATAACGCCCACCGTAGAGCAATCAAATAAAAGGTTCACTAGGTTGTTCGCTGACAAGAAAATAGGGTTAATTGCCGTAAAAATCCCCCAAATCAAAACTAAACCAACCACTACCGGTAAAGAACCTAAATCACCCGATTTAACACGATCAATAAAAGCGTGGAGACTGCCTGAAAAACCGTTTGCATGCGTTACACGACTGTCACTGCGGTCTAAAAGACCCTCTTTATTACCAGAATTTTTTATTGAATCACTCATTGTTGTTCCTCGACTTTCTTATCAGCTTCTGCCAAACGTTTTGCTCTTCTTGAAACCGCATTGTCCGTCGCGCCAGTAATGGCACCTATGAGCTCTTCATTGGATGCATCTGCTGCAAAAACACCGTTATTTTTGCCTAAACGCAATACCACGACTCGATCCGCGATGGCTCTAACGTCTTGCATATTGTGTGAGATCATAATGACCCCTAACCCTTTCGCCTTGACTCGCTCAACTAGGTTAAGAACCTCTGCCGTTTGCGCTACGCCTAACGCGGCTGTCGGCTCGTCGAGCATAATAATTTTGGGGTTTGATAATAAAGAACGAGCAATCGCCACGGTCTGACGCTGTCCACCCGAGAGGGACGCGACGACATCACGGACACTGGGTATACGCGCAGCCAGCTCGTTTAAGAGAGTCCAAGAAGTGACCTCCATTTCAGTTTCATCCATGTGCCATGGCGTTTTTTCTTGTCCTAAGAAAATATTGGCGACAACGTCTAAGTTTTCACACAATGCCAAATCTTGGAAAACCGTCGCAATCCCCAGATCCAACGCGGCACTTGGTCCTTCCATAACCACTTCTTTACCTTCAAATAAAATGGTGCCGGACGTAGGTGAATGCGCGCCAGCTAAGGTTTTAATTAAAGTCGATTTACCCGCGCCATTGTCACCAACTAAGGCCACTACTTCGCCAGGATAGACATCGAGATCAATGTCCGTGAGTGCGGCAACCGCACCAAAATTTTTAGAGACTTTACGCAAACTAAGAATGGGGTGACGACCCTCTGAGCGCGCAGAAGTGCTTGAAGACATGATTTGCTCCACAGGAGTTAAATTAGGAAAGACGCCGCTCAAACGATGTGAGCGGCGGAGCATTAGAGTATTAGCGTATCGTTAGCGCCAAATACCAAGCTCTTTACAACCTGCTAAATATCGACCAGTACAAACATCACCCGCGAAGGTAACGCCGCTGTCAAAAATAATTTCTTTGATGTTTTCGCGCGTCACCACTTCCGGAACAAAAAGCTCAGATGGCGTGTTGTACAAAGTAGTTTTTGCTGTAGGCGTAATACCGTTTAGCATTTGAACGGCAACGTGAGCTGCTGCGGTAGCAACAATCTCAGACGGTTTAGAAATGGTATTGTACTGATCACCCGCAATAATCAACTGCAAAGCGGCAATTGTCGCGTCATTACCAGTTACTGGTGGAAGAGGATTCACACCAGCGGCTTTTAACGCAGCAATCGCACCGCCACCAGTACCATCATTCGCAGCCACAACCCCTAATATATTTGAGCCGAAACGAGCCACTTGGCCGTTTGCCCAAGTTTGTGCTTTTGGTGGCGCCCAATCTGGCGTGTCGTACTCGGCAATGGTCGTGTAGCCACTGTTATCCAATCCTTCATCAATACCATCGCGGATCAAACCCGCAGCGGCATCGGTAGGAGAACCGTTAATTTGAAGAATGCCGCCTTTGTCTTTTGGCACGCCCATTTTTTCTAGGTGTTGGACCAAGCTTTCTGCAATGGCTTTACCTATGCCTTTATTATCAAAGGACACGTAGAAGTCGGCAGCTTTTCCTGGAATAGGACGATCGTAGGCAATCACTTTAACGCCTTGGCTTTGCGCCAAATTTACTAAAGAAGCCGCAGCACTGGAATCGACTGGATCCAGAACAATCACTTTTGCCCCTTGAGTAATCACCGAGTTAAATTGTTGCTGTTGTAAAGACACGTCGCCATTGGCATTTTGATAAATCAACTTACAATCTGAACAAAGCTTTTCCATGGCGGCTTTAAAGCCTGGAAAGTCATGTTTTTCATATCGAGTAGATGCCTGATCCGGCATCAAAAACGCTACTGTCGACGACGCTTGTGCTTGTGCTGCGAACGTTCCAAAGGTAGCGGCAAGCGTAGTAAAACCGATTATTTTTGTTGCTATAGTTTTCATTACTTACACTCCGATCAATAATTTTAGGCGAAAATCGCCCACAACAATCAAATCATGATTGATGCTTTGTTACCCTCACTCACACTATTGGTTAAAAAACTCAGATGTAATACACTAACGTCGTCTTTCATAACTGCTGTAACAGTGATGTAAGGCGGTTAGACATCTTTATTGAGCTCTAACCTCCGCGAAGATGCAGGGTTAATTTGTTAAGGTAAAACGTTTGTATTACCGGCTCCATTTCTCACTCGTTAATTCTGCATCTTGGCCTCCTAAACTTATTTCTCTATTGTTTTCCAAATTGGATCACTAACGTGACCTTCCCACTTCGACAGTCCTAATTTTTTACTGAAATATTTTTCACAGAGTGTCGCTGAATAAGCGTCGCTTCCAAAATGGTGGCCTTTGGATCGACATTTATTCTTTCTGAGTCAATACGTTCTAACAATCGAGACCACGCATTCTGGGCGACCTCGGCCACTGGCTGGCGTATTGCGGTTAAACTCGTACTGCGTGCAGACATCCAAGCGTAATCATCAAAGGCCACCAACGAAATATCCTGACCGACTTTAATATTACATTCAGCTAAAGCAGTAAGTGTGCTCAGCGTTGTCACGTTTGTTAACGCTAAGATCGCCGTTGGCTTGGGATTTTGCCCTAACCAGTTCGCTATTTTTATAGCGCCTTCTTCTAAATCAGACCCCAGCTCAATAACATTTGGCTTGGTCAAATGAGATTTTTCCATGGCCAAAAAAGCCCCTTCAACACGTTCACGAATAGGAGGAAAGGACAAGTTCGACGCCGCAATAAGGATGCTCTCATGACCTGCGTCTGCAAGGTGCTGGCAGGCTAAATCCCCAGCGGCTCGATTATCAATCGTAACCGTATCGAACGGCGCTGAATGAACAGAAACACGGTCAATCAAGACGGTTGGACAATGGGATGTTAGATCTAGAAGTGATTCAGATAACTGGCCAGAACATGGGATAGCAATCATCCCTGCTGGTCGCCAGCTCATCAGAGCTTTGATACGAGAGGCTTCAACATCATCTCGATCATGTGAGCTTGCAACAATAACGTCGTAGCCATGTTCAAATGCAAGGTTTTCAAGGTGGGAAACAATGGTAGCAAAAAACGTATCGGTGATATTTGGCACCAAAACCGTGACAACTTTGTTTCGTTGTGAGCGTAATTGAGAAGCAGCACGATCCATTTGATAGCCAAGTTGAGTCGCTGCCAGGCGAACTCGCTCTTTAAGCTCGTCATTAACCGGTTTCTTGCCCGAAAAGACATTAGAAACCGTCGCTGTTGAAACATCAGCTAATTTAGCGACTTCACGGATTGAAGGCTTTCTCATTGCAAACGTACCTTTTTAATATTTATAGTTAAACGTTTAACAGCACTAAGACTAGCAGACTAAGTTTTAATCAATCAAGTCCTTTGTTAAACGTTTAACTGTATTTTTCGAAAATAGTATAAAAACAACAAAAAGCCCGTTGTGCTAGATTGATTCATAATCAAGCCAACACAACGGGCTTTTTGTCGCTTAAGACTCAGAACAAAGCCTAAACAAACTCTTCTAAGAAATTTGCTAAATAAAGATACGAGCGCTGCGCGACCAGCGGATTATATTGGCTTCCGTGATCAGGGTTGTCGGCGCTTGGCAACATAAATGAATGCACGGTGTTACTGAAATCCACAAACTGGAAATCCATTCGTAAGCTCGTCCAATAGCGTTTTGCTTCTTGTGCATCGCCTTCTGGCACTAATGGGTCTTGATGTCCGTTCAACACCAATATTTTGGCCTTGGTATTGGCTTTGTCTTCTGATTGAGCGCGAAAGAAGCTCATCAACCCATGAAAACTCGCCGCACCTGCGCTGTCTTCAAAGTGCAATCCAGCTTCTAACGCCAAGCGTCCGCCTAAACAGAAACCCACATGAACGATGGTTTTAGTCTGCATGCCATCGCAAGCAGACTGTGTGAGCTGATGTTGCAGCGCGTGCAAAGGCTCTGCTTCTGCCAACAACGCACCCATTTTTGCCCGCTTTTCATCCAGCGCCACAGGGTTCTTGTCTTGGCCGTATAAGTCAATCGCGGTCACTGAGAAGCCAAATGCTGCGATCTGATCCGCGACGCTTTTTTCAAAATCACTCAAACCGGAAAATGTCGGCCAAATCACAACGTGAATATGGCTTTTATTCGAATCTAATACATCAATTTGATAATGAATCCGCTTAACGTCTTGTTTAAATATTGAATCAAATGTCTGGCTCACACGTGGCTCCTTATAATTTTATTGGATAATCTAATGTCTTCATCCAGTGTAACCAGCCCAACTTAGTGAAATCAAGCAAACCAAATGGATGAGCCAATATACGGAAATAGCACGGCTAACGTGCAATATAAACACGGATTTTTGCCACCCACGCCATACAAAGCAAGGTTGTTACAACGTAACAATCAGTGTTACTTTAGCGACTGAAACGCATCTTAAAATACGCGAAACACAACAATAATCAGGAGAACCTTATGTTATCAGGCAGCTGTTTATGCAATGGCATTCAATACGAGATACGCGGTGAACTGGGTGACATCATGCAGTGTCATTGTCAAAAATGCCGCAAAGCCAATGGCTCCGCCTTTGCAGCCAATGCCGCTATTCCAACCACGGCATTTGTTCTTTTGAAAGGCAAAGAGTTACTGGCGGAATACGAGTCAACACCGGATGTTTTCCGCGTATTCTGCAAAACATGCGCTTCACCGCTTTATAGTCGTCGCCCGCACATGCCTGAATTATTGCGCCTTAGAATAGGCACACTCGATACCAAAATTGACGGAAAGCCCTCTTCTCATATATTTGTCGGCTCCAAAGCCGAATGGCATGACATCTGCGATGACAAGCCTCAGTACGATGAACGACAAGTCGTATGATCGTCAATTTCAACGAGTAATCTAAGGAGCGAGTGCTCCTTTTTTTATTACCGAATAGAACTCATCGTTCATTTTATTGTCTTAGTATCCTAAGATAAGGCATGACATAATTTACATTAATTAAGTCCCATCACAGCGGTAAGAGAGTGAATTGATATGAGTAAACCCTACAACAAGCTGACGCCAACTGAAGCCAGTGTGATTCTTGATAAAGGCACAGAACGCCCATTTACTGGAGAACACACAGACACAATGGAAGGCGGTTTATACGTTTGCCGCCAGTGTGACGCGCCACTTTATACCTCTGAACATAAATTTGTTTCCCATTGCGGCTGGCCAAGTTTTGACGATGAAATCAAAGACGCCGTCAAGCGTGTTCCAGATGCAGATGGTCGTCGTGTTGAGATCGTTTGCGCGAATTGCGAAGGCCATCTTGGTCATGTATTTGAAGGCGAAAGACTCACGGAAAACAACATCCGCCATTGTGTGAATTCCATTTCCATGAAATTCAAAAGCAACGCTTAACTCCCGCCATTAGGGTAGCGTGCAAGCCAGATACCGCACGTTACCTGTGGTAATTCTTACCCTTTTTCTAGCAAACTTTACTCTATTCGGCGATGAATACCTGCAATCATACAACGCACCGAACCACCAGCCGACTCAATAGTAGATACCGCCAATGGCAGCAATATATTTGATTGCTGAATAATGGTTTTTTGCGAATCTGTTAGCGCATGAAATGCCGTTAAAGACAATGCCAATAAACACCCTGCTTTCCCTTTTAACTCAATCGCGTTACCACAAAAATTTCGTATTTGTTGATGGCTTAATTCGATCACAGTCAAACCACCCTGCTCAAATAACGAATAAAGCCTTCCGCGATCTTTTGGCGCCACCATGTCCATGCCGATCATGACAAACTGACTGCTAATGCACATCAAAACATTGCTGTGATACACAGGAATGCCGTTTTCATCCGCCGCATCGAACAACACGCCTTGAAAACCAATTGATTCACACAGCGAATAAAACAAACGTTCGTGAGTGCGTTTCGACGCCGCGGCGTACGCGACCTTATTGCGATGATCAAACACAATGGACCCTGTACCTTCTAAAAATTCGTGCTGGTTGGCCGCATCACGCAGGTCGACTATGTGAGAATAATCATATTCTTCTGTTAAATAATCCATGATGTCTTGGCGGTATTCTTGACGGCGATTGGGGGCGTACATTGGGTATTTCACCAAGGTGCCGTGATGATGCGTAGAAAACCAATTGTTAGGAAACACAGAATCTGGTGTTGCGTTGCTTGTGTCTTCAAACACATGCACCGTCACGCCTTCTGCTTCTAATATATCCACCGCTCGAGTCACTTCGTCATAAGCGGATTCTGAAGCAGACTCTGTATGAATTGTTCGCTGAAAAGCGTTGTCAGCCATGGTTTCAGGGTTTGAAACAAAGTAATGGGGCCGAACCATCACAATGGCTTCTGGTGGCTGGGAATGAACAAAGCTATTTATCATGCAACACATCTCTCATCGCGTCAGTGGAGTAGATGCTCATATTAAAGAGTGCTAGTGTTGTTTAAAATGTCAGTTACTTATAAAATTCGATACGTTTTATTACATATTGATAAGTCACACTTGTCTAATTGTTAAATCACGTTTGTAATTCCATCTTGTCTCAGTGGTAATAATGACCCCTTATATTTATGACTCTCTCGACAGCGCCTTGATCGCCGAATTACGAAAAGATGGCCGCGCCTCGATTTCTTATCTAGCACAAACACTCAAAGTTTCCCGAGCGACGGTGCAGAATCGTCTTGATCGACTGATTTCCAGCGGCGTGATATTAGGCTTTACCGTACGAGTGCATCAAGAAGTGGAAAAAGAAACCGTGCGCGCCATGATGATGATCGAAGTCGCAGGGAAATCCACCTCACAAGTCATCAAAAAACTGCGTGGTATTCCCGAGTTAGTGACCTTACATACAACCAATGGCGCTTGGGACTTAGTGGCAGAATTACAAACCACTAGCTTGGGTGAGTTTGATCGAGTGCTGCGTCGAGTAAGAGAAGTGGATGGCATATTGAACAGCGAAACCAGTTTATTACTTTCAAGCATGTAGTGTAGTGCAACGCTCCGCTTCACTAAGTAAGTGAAAAAAACATTACGTCATAAGCAAACAATAAAACCTTTATCTAAAGCCTTTAAAGTATAATCCTTAGATACTTAAGCATTTTTTAATCATGTATTGTAAGGATGCTCTGGATACTTTACTGGTTTTTTTACCTAAAAAAGCAGACCTTAATCCCAACCCTTCTACTAAATCGATGATAAGTTCAGCAACCTCTTTAGTGTTCATTTTAGGGTCGAACTGTTTGAGCTCAATTCCCTTGGATAAAACGCTTGATATAGATTCTGACATTTTTTTTCTGTTCGCAATAAAGCCTTCCGCAATAATAGGATTTCGTATCGCTTCAGCCGTTATTTCAACGGTCAAAGTCGCGTTGGGTTGCTGTTGAATATAGTGCAAATATTCGCTAGAAAATTTTTCTATCGCGACCAGAGGATCATTATATTTTGCGAGTATCATTTCAAACTTTTCGAGTTCAACCGCTTCAAGAACCGCTATCTCAGAGATAAGAGCGTCTTTACTATCAAAATGGTTATAAAGACCGCCAAGGCTAATAGAAGCACTGTTAGCAATGTCTCGAATACTCGTCTGATGAAAACCCTTAAGCACAAAGCACTCTATCGCGGTCTCTAGAATTAACTCACGTCGTTTTCGAGTAGATTCATCTCGGCTGAGATTTTTATTCAGTATTTTTTTCATATATTGACTCTAACTTGATTTATCAGCATAGTCATGTTTAAAATTACAACGAACGTACGTTCATTCATTTTCTTGTTCATTTTTAATAATAAGGTAATGGCTATGATTATGCAAAAACATTGGTGGTTAGGATTTCTCGGGAGCATTGGGCTATACAAGCTTCCAGAGGTTCTTAGCTACTTTCAGGGCACAGGCAGCGCACTGGATTTACTCAATCTTTGCTGGCTCCTTTGGTTTCTATATTTCTTACCAGAAGAAAATACAGATAAGGTGGAAAAGTAATGAACTATATCGACAAACAATTTGAAGCGTTTGCAGATGTACTCGGCGTATTAGAAGCAATCGGACTTGGTTTTCTTCTTCTAATCATAGCGGAAACACTGTGGGATTTTTCTATAAAAAAACGGGTAAGTTTAAAAGAAACCACTGCGAATTTCATCATTGCTATTGCTAACCACTTACTAGATCGAACACTTTTTGGACTCGTTTTTATTCTAGGATTATTCATCGCCCAAACCTACGCCTTTTTTACTATTTCAACAGCATGGTGGAGCTGGATCATGGCCATTTTGATGGCTGATTTTACCTATTATTGGATGCATCGATGTGAACACCAAGTGCGTGTTTTATGGTCGTATCATAGCGTTCACCACTCTTCACCTGAGTTTAACTTAACGACTGGACTTCGCCTTGCTTGGGTAGAGGGCATGGTAGAGTGGCTGTTTTTTGTGCCAATGATATTAATAGGATTCAGTGCAATCCAAACCTTCATCGCATTGTCTATTGTTGTTCTTTATCAGACTTGGATCCATACAGAAAAAATTGGAAAACTGGGGTGGGTGGATCGGGTTTTTAATACACCGTCTGTCCATAGAGTACACCATGGATCTAACAAGCCATATCACGACAAAAATTACGGCGGCATTTTAATCATATGGGATCGCCTATTTGGCACGTATAAATCAGAACAAGAAAAAGTTGTATACGGCATTACGACACCTATTAGTTCTTGGAATCCACTGGTTATTAATTTTTATGAATGTTGGAAGATCATCAAAGACATTCTGAAGACTAAGAAATTAAGTGATGCCGTTGGCTTCCTGTTTTATCGACCTGGCTGGAAGCCAAAAGACCGTGGAGATTAACCCAAACGCTATTAAGAACCGCCCTTTCCCCCCGAATTCAAGTCCTAAGCGCCTAACGCATCTGATCTTTCAAATGATGTATGAAGCCTGTTGCACAGAAAAACCTTCGTTAGTCAGTGGCGATATGTTGCTCAGACCAAAAAATCATACGAAGGTAATGGAGTATCGTTATGTATGAACACACGTATAAAATTATTTTAGTGTTATTAGCCATCTTTTCAACAAGCTCTTGTTTAGCCCAAAATCATTCAAGCAACTTTGAATTAGGCTTTTTTACCAATTACTCAACTTCAATTTATAAGGGGGTTGATCGTGGTGTAGAAAGCCTTCCTTTTCTTTCTTATGACAGCGATAGTTTTTTCCTCCAAGGAACATCCATTGGCTACCATGCTTCAAAAGAAATAGATTTTTCTCTAAACTACAACGAATCTTTTTTTGATCCTAGTAATTCAGATGACAACAACATTAAAAAGCTAGATGAACGTAAAGGAGGCTTAACCGCTAAATCTACCATTGAATTAGGGATTCTCAAAATTGAACTAGAGCAAGACTTATCAGGAGAATCTGATGGTTTCTCTGCTAATTCATTGATTAGCATACCTCTTTACCAAGGTTCTTATACTTTAATAGGCTCTATTGGCTATACGTACAATAGTGAAAAATTAAGTCAGCACTTATATTCCGTTTCTTTTGCCGAGTCTACTCGCACTAGCGGCGCTATCGCTACACACACCTCTAAAAGCACTCACTATACAACGTATGGAATAAGCATGATCAAACCTTTATCGGAAAAATTCACGCTTTCAACCGACCTTACGCACATTCGCTTTAGCGATAATGTAGAAGCGAGTCCCATCGTTACAAAAAATACTAAAACGGCCGTTGAAGTTATATTGATATATACCTTTTAAAACCTTGGAAATTGAATAATACCTCTAGTTTTTTGAAGGGCCAGTTTAGCTTTACTCTGGCCCTATTTTATTCATAGTCTTCAGTAGGAGTATCGTTTTTTGTTTGAGTTCAGACTGCGCGGACCCGCATCAAAAAACCATCTCAAGCTGGTATTAGCGAATCTATATCCATACATTATTCTTTGCGGTTCGGTTGGCAGCCTCAATATCACCTGTATTAAAAACGCCCTTCCCATAAGATGCCAGTACGCTGATAGGTATAATTGAAATATCGAACGTGTTGCTGGGTGTACACAATAAATGAACATGGTTGGTCATAAACACCCAAGCATGTATCGATACTTCAAACTTTTCAGCGTATTCACGAAGCCAATAAGCATAGGCTTTAATGCCTTCATCGCAGGCAAAAAAAATAGGCTGGCGGTTATTACCGCGCTGAATAATGTGCTCGGCATAATCTGGAATTTAAACTCTTGGGCGACGTGGCATGGAGGCTCCTTTCTCTCATACTTTAATATAGAAAAGGATAGCACCAAGAGGAATTTTCTAGGGAGTAGATTTAATTTTGCTCTGACCCAAAATATCTTATGCCTTCAATACACGTTTCGTAGATCACTCCACTTGGTCGTATAAGCGGGCGACAAATGCTCTCGTTTCATCGTCCACTGTGGCGATACACCTTGCGAGGCGAAGAAGACGTTGCCGAGGCCGCTGTGGTTGATTTGATCCACGACGGTCATTAGGGCTTTTGAGTTGAGTTTTGTGCTGTCTAATCGGAATAAGTCTTGCTGAAAGGCGCCGTGTTCATAGAAGTCAGCCAACATCACACCAGCCTTCATATAGCGGAAACCTGCACGCCAGAGTTGGTGAAACATCACATCGGCTACGTCTAGTAAATCTCGCGTGTCGTCGGTTGGGTTGGGCAGTTCTGCCGATAGGGTTCTCGCGTATTGCGGTTCGTTTGGAATAAAGGGACTGGTACGAATGAACACGCTCACCACACGGCACAGGCGTTTTTCCCCGCGGAGTTTTTCGGCCGCTCTAGTTGTGTATTTAGCGATCGCTTCCCGAAGTTCTTGCTTGTCTGTCACCTTATGACCAAATGACCGACTGCAAATAATCTGTTGTTTCGTTGGCCTGACGCATTCCAAATCCAAACACGACACCCCATTCAACTCTCGAACGGTTCGCTCCATCACCACAGAAAACTCACTTCGAATGGTTTTCGGGTCGGCATTAGAAAGATCCAGCGCCGTATGAATGCCCCTCGATCGTAACTTCTCCGTGGTACGACGACCAACGCCCCACACGTCACTCACATCAACCAACGCCAGCAAGCGTTTTTGCCGATCGGAATCCATCAAATCCACCACCGACCCTGTCGCCGGATACTTCTTCGCCGCATTATTGGCCAACTTTGCCAGCGTTTTAGTTGGTGCAATGCCCACACCCACGGTAATGCCCGTCCATTGATCTACCTTCGCTTTCACCTGCTTGCCAAAGGTCAGCAAATCCACCACATGATCAACACCGGTTAAATCCATGAACGCCTCATCGATGGAATACACTTCCACCCGAGGCGCCTCTTGTTCAATGATGGTCATCACGCGATTCGACAAATCCGCATACAGGGCATAATTCGACGAAAAGCACACAATGCCGTGTTTTCTTATCTCGTCCTGAACCTGAAACAGCGGCACGCCCATTTTCAGCCCCAGCGCCTTTGCCTCCTTGGATCGAGCCACCACACAGCCGTCATTATTCGACAACACCACAACGGGTGTATGCTTCAAATCTGGCCGAAACAACTTCTCGCAGCTGGCGTAAAAATTATTGCAATCAATAAGCGCAAAGACCGTCTTCATCAACCGCGCTCGTACTTACGAACCACGCCCGTGACCACACCGAAAATTTCCAACTCGGACTCTTCGGTAATATGAATGGCTTTATAGGCTTTGTTCTTCGGGCGAAGCAACACATTGGGCTTAAGCTCTAAAGTTTTTACGGTCATTTCCCCATGAATGCAGGCGATCACAATGTCTCCGTGACGTGCCGTTAACGAGCGATCCACCACCAAAACATCACCCGAATGTATGCCCGCATCGATCATCGAATCCCCTTGAGCGCGCACGTAAAACGTCGCCGCTGGGTGAGCGACACAGAACTCATTTAAGTCTAAGGATTTTTCAACAAAGTCCTGAGCAGGAGAAGGAAACCCCGCCGACACGGAATCCACATACAAAGGGATTCGCACACTGTTAGCCGCGATAAACGCCGCCGACTCTGAAACACCAAGATAAGTCACACGCATAACAAACACCAAAATACTGTATGGATATACAGTATAGTTTTAAGCAGCGTGAATGACCAAGTGAATTTTTGTAAGAGGAAGGATTTCCGATTTTGCGACCAGAAATGAGAGGCCAAAGAGAGTTTTTCATCTGGCCCCAAATATCATTTATTGGGCTAAAGCAAAGCGCTTGATCAACTCAATGGCGGCCTGTTGGCAGCAAATCACAGATGTTTTATGATGAATATGTTTAGTTCAGACGAAAAAAAACCACCCGAAGGTGGTTTAAAAAAACGATCTTTGGATCGCCTTTTTGGTGAGAATGATTTGGTAAGTTTTTACAAAAACTCTACTGTTTCTCTAAGTCTTCAATATCTTCTGCGATCATTGCTGCCACACCTTTAATAAGCGCATCTTCATCAGATTTTTCTCTCATTGTGTAACTGGCGATCTTCAATTTCATTAACATATTCCCAACATATTCCAAACCGAATTGATTTTCTTTAGTTAGAACCTTACTTCCATCTTTAACGATGATTGTATAACCAATGCGAGGACCACGAAGAGAGTCAGAAGGAAACGGGGTACCATCGCCAGCAAATTGTCTACGGTATGTTATTTCAATACTCAACGAATTTTGGGTGTTATCCAATGTTAATAGATTTTCTTCTTTTAAGCGTTTTGTCAGTACATCTTCGAAGATTTTTTGCATTTCTTCTTGTGAATAATACTCAATGTCTGGTGTTACTGACTCGGTTAGCGTAAGAGAAATATTTTCAATATATAGCTGATCCGTTGTCTTAATCATTGGAGTAGTACTACAACCAACCAGTCCAACTACCAGCAAAGAGCAGGCGACTATTCTCAACATTATTTTATGCATTGATTTTTCCTTTTATCAAACTTTCACAATAGTTTTAATGAGGTCTGCTACTAACGTAATCTCTCTTGCACCATACAATTCAAAATAGCACTTCCAATTGCTTCATTTCTTACTGACTCGCTATTACTAGTATTTTTAGCGGTTCTATAATCACCCAAAATCACTTCTTCCCATTTTTCACGGGTACTAGTGTTTTCAGCACGACTTAGTTTTTCTTCAATTATTGTATTCATTAGAGGGAGACATTGCTGCTCATATTTAGTAACTTTTTGATCAACCGTCTGCTTTGGAATTGATGCACAACCAGCTAGAAAAGCCCCTAGAATCAAGACGCAGAATATTTTATTCATTACTCATCCTTAAAGTTAATATACTTAAATCATCACAGTCAGTGTGATGTAAGTATTTTGCATAAAAAATGAAGCGTGACAATAATTTATAGTAAATTTATAAGTTTTTGAAGCTCCCCCCTTTTCTGTTCCTTCCCTGTTCTAACCTTCCCCGAAGTGCCGGCCAGTGGTGTTTTTGACGCGCTCGATGGTTTCATCGATCCGTAGTGGGTTAGTTTGAAGCTGATCAACGGCGATTTGGTATTTGCGGATGGTTTCGACCATATTCATTATATCGGCGGCGGGGACGACGACAATGCTTTCTGTTATTCCCAAGGATTGGGCGATGTCGTTAATGAGTTTGAGTTTTTCGTCGTCTTGGATGGTGGCGGATAAGCCTTGTTGGATGGGTTCTTGCGGTTGCTCTGGTTGGGCTTGGTCGAAGGCGCGGATGACTTGCAGGTTGAACTTGGGGCTGATCCACATGGCGTAAGCGTACACCAGTTCTTTGCACACCCAAGTGCCACCACTTCTACCCTGATTTGTATTAACAGCTAAACTATGCGAATTAGCATAGTTTTCAATTTCAGCTATTAACTCTTTGGTTTGTTGGTTTCTTAGGAATTGTGCTGGTAAATGACGCGACTCTGAGCCAGCGGCTTTATGAAGATCATTAAGGGAATACAATCCGTCGAGTGTGCGGATGTCTTTTGAAGAGATAATTAAATGAGCCATCTATGGCCTCCTACGGTCTAAGTTAGACCACCTAAACAAGGTTGCAATCTCGTATAAGGTGGTGGATCTAAATTCAGGTTGCAACAACCGCCCGTAGGAACGGCCTAACCGAAGTTAGCCCAAACAAAGACCCACCATAACAGGCGGACTCCGGCCACAAAAAAACACGCGGTGCGTGTTTTAGGCCGCTACGGTTCAAACGGGGTTGCAATCCCGACACTGGATTTTGCCAGTGCAAGGAAATAGTAGATCAACGATTGGCGGGGGTCAAGAAACTACCGTCTTTGTCGGAGCTAAAATTTATATGAGCGCTTTCTAAGTTCAAAATAATTTCCTCAGACTCTATATTCGTATTAGCTGGTAAAGGTGCAACATCATTAGTTTGTTTATATAGCCAAAAAACTGTAGCCAGTGTAAAAAAACAAATCAAAAACCAAACTAAACAATATAAATTTCTTTTCTTATCAATATATGTGGATTCTTTTTGAGATATTGAATTCACATTAATGATTTTATTAAGATCCGACTCATTCAGAAGATCTTTATATCTGTTTCTAACTTCATCATATCGTTCTAGAAGTCTTTTTTTATCAACGTTAATTTCAAAAATAGATACACAAAAGTAAATACTTGAAATAATAACTAATAGGACAGCAACAAGAAGAACCTCATAACTTATAGCCCCCCCCAAACTCTTACCACTTATAGCTCTTAGCAAGAATACAGTCACGAAGAAGGTCATAAAAGTCCAGATCCCAGCTTTTACGGTAGAAAATACACTTTTAGTTAAATCAAGCGCCTTATCAGATTGACCATATAAAAAATCATTTATCTTATTTTTTATTTCGATATATTGCTTTACATTTTCTTTAAGATATAAGTCATATCCAGACAAAATAGAGTCTAAAAGTCCATTCTCGATATTGAGAAGACGACCATCAACTAGATGTATCGACATTACATTTCTAGCAACTCCAATTTTATCAACAAAACTACCTTCTGAGTAAGCCCATGAATAAACATTATAAATTTCATCATGATTAGCAACCTTCATTTCACTAAAAGATAACTTATCAAGAACCTTCTTATATCCTTTAATCTGAATCTCTAAATCATCATCATGAATAGAAGAAAAGTCCGATATAAAAGTAAGACATAAAACCCCAAGAATGCCGTTCAAAATACCAGCAATCTCATTATGAGCATCACCATTAATAATTTTAAAATCATCAGGAATCAGAAAATTATCTTTAGCGTTAACAAAGTGACTTATTTTCGCTCTATCCAATATAACTTTTTTCCTTTTCTTTTCTTTAATGAAAGAAAAGTCTAGATTTTTTTCATTATTAGAGTAAGTGGAAATGAAAAAAATTGATTCGCTATTAAACGATTTCATGTCTTCCCAAAACCTAAACTCAATTTTTCCATCGAAACTAAACTTAGAAAACTCTTCTAAAAGAGTTTGAGCATTTAAAGTAGACAAGTATAAAAAGAAAGCTGTTTTATCAAATATATCAACAGATGATTCACTGCGTAAATCTAAAACCTCCAACTCAAATTCAACTAATTCATCATCATCTAACGCTTGAACTTCTTGTTTCAATTCACTCATTTTTTCAGAGTAATCATCTTTATTTGTAGAAAATCTTACACTACTCCCAAAGCCACCAAATGAAATCTGTAAGTTCTTCCCCTCAACTAATTTAAATAAATCAAACAACTCGTCAACATTAGGATAGAAAATTTCCTCAGCTTTTACTTTAGCTTTCACTTGAAAGCTATCAAAGCTACTAATGTAAACTTTAAAATCAGAAGCAAAAAATAATCTTATAAGATCATTAGCAAAAGAGTTAATCACTACTCACCTTTCTCAAATTCTCTATATCCAAGTTCAGAATATATTTTAATGAATTTACGACCATCAGCCTCTATCCCTGCTTTGATTTTCCCTTTCAAATCTTTAAGATCACCTTTAATGTTCAAATCAAAAAATTCATCCAAAACAACAGTATTACTTAATCTTGACTTAATCGCACTTTTAGTAATATCAAAGGCTCTATCAAAGCCTTTTACATCAGGGAGAGACTCAATTTCAGTTATTATATCTGGGAAAACCTCATCAAATTTATACGACTTACTTTCGTCATAATCTTCAATCTTATTTAAAATATTTTTATTTTCAACTGTATGATTTTTAATCATCGATACAACATCATCGAAAACAAATCCATCATTATTTCTATAATAATTAATCATTCCATTTTTAAGTAAAAGATAATCATACCTAGAATTCTTTTTAACTTTGCTTAAAACTTTATCTATCGATGTATAAGATTCAAAAGTATTTATTTCAGATGAAACCAATGGTTCAGCGCGAAGAAATCTATCACACCAAAATCTTGAGATCTTACTATTACTATCGGAAACCAAGAGTTCTGAAATTTCATTTCCGTTAAATGTAATTAAAGCTGTCTTTTGTGTTCTAGTTTTTTCTGAAGGCAATCCATCAGTAAGTTTCAGAGTTGTCAAGTCTAAAAACTCATTATCATCAACTTTGATTATGAGATATTTATTTAAACCATCATGATTAAAGTAAACTTGAATTAAGACCCCTTTACTTACTTCATTATTTAACTTTTCTATTATCTTTTGTACTTCCAATTCTTCAGAATGCAGCTTCTTAACAATATCTTCTGAAATAGCTTCAAAAGTTTCACTTTTATTAATAAGTGATAAAAGTCTAGATGGGACCAATTCGAAGGGTTCAACAAACCTAAATTTACAACTTCTAGGGCTAGCAATCACATCCTCAACAACCATATTAATATATTGCTCTAAATAACTTGTGTCTGCAGGGAATGCAACATCAACTGGGTCTGTAGCATGTACACTTAATTTATGTAATGTATGACCATAAGAAATAACTGGCACTAAAACCTCCTGTTTCGTACACAGCATCCATGCCTTATTCAGAATAGAATAACACTGTATGCATGTACAGTATAATTTAAAACTTACATAATATTGACTCAAATATAACCATTTCATTATAAAAACACCAACCTCCCCCACTCCCCCAACGCTTTGCGCATCTGTTCTCTGGAATGGGTGTGCATGTAGCGCTTGTCCAGTCCGTCCCGTTCGTGGTTGAGTAGCATCTCCCCACTTTTGAATACAAGAAATCCCAGTCGATGCGCCTCTCTCATTGTCTTGCCAGCTGTCGCGGGCGAGTTTGCGTATGTCGTGGCTTGTGAATTTGATGCCGACGTCATCGCTGAGGCTTTGATACCAACGCTCTATGGTGCGTGTGGTAATGGGTTTGATGCCTTTGACGCTGAATATATAGGTGCCACGTTTGGGCAGGCTGTTGATCAGGTCCATGGCGTGTTGGGTGATGGGCAAGCGGTGCTCGGTGCCGTTTTTGGTGTTCTCTGCCGGTAGGTACTATTCCAACGCGCTGGACGAAAAGTGCTTCCATTCGGCAAGGCTGGTTTCGCCTTCTCGCGTGGCGTGGAGCAGTTGCGTCATGAAGAAGACGCGCCGTGATGTGGGTTGTTTGTGGATGGCGGCGAGTAACGCGGGTAGGTCGTGGGGTTTGAGTCGCCCTGGTTGGCTGTCGGGCTGGGAGGTGGTGAAGCTGCTTAGGGTGATGTTTTTGGTGGGGTTGCTGGCGATGAGGCTGAGTTCTTTGGCGCGGCTAAAGGCGGTTTTGAGTACGCCAAGCACGCCTTTTATGGTGGACAGCGCGTAGTCACTTTGCATGGGCATGTAGAGTTGCTTGTACAGTAAGGGTTTGTCGATGTGGTTGAGTCGCACTTGGTCGAGCTGTGTCAGTAGGTGGTTGCCTATGTAGCTGGACGCGGCTAACCCTAAATCCAACCATTTACGTTAAATATCTACCTATCACTATTGATTAGCTGAAAAAACTTACGCACATCTAATCTAAACCTTACATCTGTATTTTTTCCTTGAAAGTAAAAATCTCCGAGTTTATCTAGGCTTTTAGCATTGTCATTAAATAGAGTGATATCGTTCATCGCGGCATCAATAAAACTCTGAATTTCCATAAAGTGTTGGCACATTGACGTATCGTGTAAGCCACAATGATAAAAACAGCGAATCACGGCTGCGCATTCGTAACTTAAGCTTGATAAGGCTTTTTCTATGGGCAAGAAGCTGGGGTCAGGTTTTCCAGCAAAATAACTTGATTGATTCTTCATCGTTCCCTCTCCTAATCATCCCTTTTCTGAAGCCGCCCTTTAGCGCTTGTTTTCTGAATCACTACTTTCTTAAGCTTTGCTATCTTGAGCGCCGCGATAATGAGTAAACATAAAGCGCCCTGTTTCACTACACTGATCTGATATACAGCCTTGCGTCGTATTTCAGTACACCATTGGTGAGCCTCTCAATTCGTAAGGCTTGTTTTTCTGGGATCACGTTTCCCCACTGTGAAATCGAGCTTGATGAAATACTCAATGTGCTGGCCAAGCACTGCTGAGTACCAAAATAGCGAATGACTTTTTCCTTGTGCATGACAATATACCTCCCAACCCTGAAGTTTGTTTTTATAAACCTTACAAGTAAATAAAAACAAACTCAATATAGTTTAGTATTCTTAACATGGATATTTCAGACCGAATCAGACAAAAAATGACGGAGCACAATTTAAAAGCCGTCGACTTAGCGAGAATGACTGGCGCGACCAAAGGGTCGGTGAGTCAGTGGCTCAATGGCATTTCGTCGCCTGGCGGAAAGTACATTGTCTCTCTTACCAAAGCGCTTCGCTGTGATGCCAATTGGTTATTTGGGGGAATCTCTTCCGATCAGACCTATGCTCATTCTTCTCATGTAAATTCAACGCAGACGGCCACCAAACTACTGCCCGTCATTAACGATGATTTAGCGAAAAAATGGAACGGCTACCATGATCATCCCAACTTAGAAAAAAACACTCAATGGGAACATGCCCCTTCTACAATAAGCGATAGTGCGTTTTGGATGGCGGCGGTAGGAGACAGCATGATCTCCCCTATTGGTCCTTGCATTGGCGAAGGTCATTTGATTTTAGTCGACCCTACTGCGGCCGCAGAAAATGGGCATTTGGTGGTGGCTCAATTGGATTCAACCGATGAGCTGACATTTAAAAAGCTCGTCGTGGATGCCGGTCAAACCTACCTAAAACCACTAAACCCTAATTATCACGCTCTTGCTGTTTACGATAATTATCGAATCATTGGTGTTGTGGTAGAGGCCAAAATTTTACTTTAACACCTCTCTTCACCAATAAAAAAAGCCACAGTAAGTGGCTTTTTTTGTGCCTGTGCTATCAGATAAACTTCACCAAGTATATTTTTATTGACTTTTATTGGTTTAAATATATAAACTTTCGTTTTGAAATAACCAAACAGGGAAGGGAAAAAGTATGCTCATTCTTACTCGACGGATAAACGAAACCATCAATATCGACAACAACATTCAAGTCAAAATCATCAGCGTAAAAGGCGGACAAGTCCGTATCGGCGTAACAGCACCAAAAAACGTGATAGTGCATAGGGAAGAGATTTATAAACGGATCGAGGATCAAAAGCGTCAAGTGGATAATGAGTCGTATTGGCCGTAACGAGTGAGCGGCATAAAATCTCAATGCAAAAAAAACAGAGATCACGAAAAAAGCGCAGTAATACTCGGGAATAAAATAATTCTTTAAGGGATTTGTCGTTCTTTTTTTGGGAGAGGGATAGAGATAGAGATTAAGGTGGCACCTCTACCAGCCGCACCTCGGCACACAAGTCCACCGCTGTGGCTGCTTCCTTCCGGATCTGACCAGGTTCACGGTTTATCGTTGCGAGGGGACCAGCAGAGACACCATAAAGGAGGCTTGTTGACCTTGGGGCGCAATTATACGCAGCCAAATTGAAATATCAACCGCCTTTCTTGCGTATTTTCAAATACTTAAAAAAATGCCTCTATTTCATTACTCCATTGCTTTTTTCCTAAGCTGTAACACTCTGTATCGACTTATTTATTTACGGTAAGATACGCGCCATTAAGCATTGAGGAGTCGCACGTTGAAGCTATTTGTAAAAAACCTTACCCATGTAGATTTATCGTACTTCGATACGGAACGTGGTTTGTTGGGTGAAAGCTGGCAGACGGACATCGTTCTGACTGGTAAGTTAAATGACGAGAGCATGATTTGCGATTTTAGTATTGTTAAGAAGCACATCAAAAAATGGTTAGATGATCACATCGATCACATGCTGGCCATTCCTGCTAAACATGTTGGGTCGTCTTTAACCAAGCTAACCAATGATCGCGTTTCGTTTCGCTTTGATCATAGTAAAGAAAACCCAGACGACAGCCGCCGCTTTCAATGTGACGCGCCAGCTCAGGCTATTTGTGTTTTACCAATGGCGAAGATTACGCCTGATGCCGCCGCAAAGTGGGTTGAATCACAAATATTGAACTTGTTACCAGCGGAACTTGAAGCGGTCAGTGTACGTTTTTCACCAGAAAAAATTGACGGTGCAGAATACCAATATAGCCACGGTTTGAAAAAGCACGCCGGTAATTGCCAGCGTATTGCCCACGGTCATCGTTCTACGGTTGGAATATACGCCGATGGCATTCGTAATGACGCCATGGAAAAAGACTGGGCAGATCGCTGGAAAGACATTTATTTAGGCACACAAGAAGACTTAGATAAGTACATTGAAGAAGACGGCCGTCGTTATCATTGTTTCAGCTACACCAGTCAGCAAGGGTTATTTGAACTCATGATAGACAGCAATCAAGTATACATGTTGGATTGCGATACAACGGTGGAATCTCTCTCTGCTCATATTGCAAACGTATTGGCTCAAGAAAACCCTGGTACGCACATCGAAGCTCATGGCTTTGAAGGTATCGGCAAAGGGGCGATCTCAGATCATAAGGTGTCTCTTTAAAAAGACGCCCTTTAAAAAAGTACTCTTTAAAGAAAGCACTCTTTAGAGAAAATACTTTCTACAGAAGGTAATAACATGAGTTTAAAAGAATACGAAAACCTCGCCAAAGGCGACAAGCTATCGCTGGACACGGTATTAGCGAATTTAAAAACAGACGAGCACGGTTTGATCGCCGCCATTGCACAGCAACACGATACTGGCGAAGTATTAATGCTGGCTTACATGAATGAAAAATCGATTCGTGAAACCTTGGAAACAGGGCAAGTCTGTTACTGGTCTCGCTCTCGTCAAACATACTGGCGCAAGGGTGAAAGCTCTGGCCACCGCCAGACGTTGGTGTCTATGTCGTTTGACTGTGACGGTGATTGCATCCTACTCAAAGTAAATCAGAAAGGTCCTGCTTGTCATACGAATCGCCGTGATTGTTTCTTTTTTACGGTTGACGGCAACGACGTCGTGATCAGTTCGGCACCCTCTTCTGACAAGTAACGCAACAAACGCACATAAATGAAGCATTTTGAAGAAATACCACTATGCTTCTTTCTTCATTTCACGTTATCTTTATAAGCATCAGTTTTTATTGCACATTTCACGCTTCAACGAGTCATTGAAATTAATCATTAAAAACTCCGTTAACTGAACATTCTCAAAATAAATCAAAACGTTGCCAAATACAGATTAAAAAGTACACGTTACGCAATCTAGTTAAAGGTTACCTTCCTAGAGTGAGGGAACGTAACTTGATTGGCATAAGTATTGCTGGAAAGAGATATCACCAAACACCGTTAATTCATTGGATTTAAACATGCTGAATTTTTCCGTACGAACAAAAATACTCTCACTCATCGCACTTTTTTCATTGGTCATTGTTGGTATGAGCATAAGCTCTGCCCTTTCAAGTAAATCTGTTTCGTCTGAATTACAGAGCCTCTCATCACAGAGCCTCCAATTAATGAAAAACCTAGAAAAAAGTCGTCAGTTATTACTTCAACAATCCGTCGAATTTGAACGTGGTTTTTTCCAAGTGTCTATCGCAAAATCCATGGGTGGATACGGAACGGAGCAAATCGCAGAATCGGCTGAAAAATTTAAAACCTACACGGATGAGATGATCGCTAGTATAGAAAATGTTAAAAGCATTCTTGGCACTATGCCAAAGAATGACGGTTTAAACAGTCTTTTTGAACAAATTACCACCCTTGAAGAGCAACAAGCGATTTTCCTAGAAGCCAGTACAGAAACTTACAGTTGGTGGGTGAAACTAAAAACAATGCAGGCCAACAAAGCTCGACGTTTGGCAGATGCCAGCTTAATCAGCGTCAACGAACAAATGGAAGTTATTATTGCTTCTATCGATGAATACAACACCACCGTTGCTGAAAATCAAAACAACAAACTAGACCAGACTATTTATGCCAGCGGCGTATTGGCGGCTGTATTGATAGCTATCGGCATTACGGTCAGCATCATCATTGTAAACGGTATATGCAAACCGCTCATTAAAGCCGTACGACGTGCAGAAGAGATCGCGTCAGGTGAGTTAGTTCAATCTAAAGTTGCCAGCACACGTAAAGATGAAATTGGCATGTTAGAAACGGCAATGGACAAACTGGTTGTTCAGCTTAGCAGTATTTTACACGATGTTTCCGAGTCCAGCGCCATGCTAACGAACGCGGCCAACGACCTAAACCGCATTACGGACGAATCTTCCGACATGGTGGATCGTCAGCAAGAAGAAACCAACCTTATTTCTCAGGCGATTCAGGAAATACAAGCAACGGCCGTTCATGTTTCTGAATCCACAACCGATGCCAGCCAAGCCGCTCATAATGCCGAAACGGCGGCGAACGAAGGCACAGCTATCGTGACGAAAACCATTAGTAGCATTGAAGAGTTGGCCTCAGAAATTGCCAGCTCGGCAACGACGATCAATGAACTGCAATCCAACACCAAAGAGATCAGTAACATTCTGAACGTTATTTTGGGCATCGCAGAGCAAACCAATCTACTCGCTCTAAACGCTGCCATTGAAGCTGCGCGTGCTGGTGAGCAAGGACGAGGCTTTGCCGTCGTCGCGGACGAAGTACGCCATTTAGCTCAAAATACGCAGAATGCCACTCAGCAAATAGAGAAAATGATTACGCTTCTTCAAACTGGGGCAACATCTGCCGTAAAGGCCATGACATCAAGTCATCAGCGTTCTACCGATGCGGTGACTCAGGTGAAGCACGAAGAAGAATCGCTGCAAAATATAAATACATCTGTGTCCAAGATTCGTGAAATGAATGACAGGATCTCAGCAACGGCAGAGGAGCAAGCGGCCGTTACCGCTGAAGTGAGCCGTAATGTTTCGAACATCACTGACATTACGTCCAAAACGACAAAATCCATACACTCCATTAGCCAATCGGCGGAGCAATTGGCGGCGTTAGCTACGCAACTATCCGCTAAAATCAGTTATTTCAATGTCTAGCACTATCACAAAAATAGCGTTTTAAATTAAGATAAAAAGAGAAGTAAATTACTTCTCTTTTTTCATTCTAGGAGAAACACATGTGTCGTTGGATGGCGTATCAAGGGGATTCCGTATACCTTGAGTCATTGCTCTTTAAACAAGAGCATTCTTTAATACACCAAAGCTTAAGCGCGAGAAAATCAGAAGTCACCGTGAATGCCGACGGTTTTGGCTTAGGCTGGTACGATGAACGAGAAGAACCCGGCCTGTATCACGAAGTATTGCCAGCCTGGAGCGATAGTAATTTAAAAAGCCTCGCCAAACACATTAAAAGCGGCTTATTCTTTGCCCATGTTCGCTCTTCAACCGGTACAGAAACCAACCGCTCTAATTGCCATCCATTCAGTTACAAAAATTGGTTGTTCATGCACAACGGTCAAATTGGCGGCTATGAATCTTTACGCTGGCAGTTGGATCGTCTGAT
Organism: Marinomonas primoryensis; assembly: GCF_013372285.1. NCBI lineage: Bacteria > Pseudomonadati > Pseudomonadota > Gammaproteobacteria > Oceanospirillales > Oceanospirillaceae > Marinomonas > Marinomonas primoryensis. The sequence continues at coordinate 2,361,161 of NZ_CP054301.1, forward strand.
TCCCGAATACCTATATAGCCATCGACACGGCGCGACAGACTCAGAAGTTATTTTTTTGTTGATGATTGCCAATGGTTTAGAAGCCAATCCAGAACATGCGATCAGCGTTACTTTGACGCAAATCATCGACATGATGAAGCTCAAAAAAATTGTAGACCCGCTGCGTTTTACTGCCGTATTTTCAGACGGTGAAGATATTATTGCGGTGCGTTTTTCCAGCGACGAACAAGCGCCAAGCCTGTACTGCAAAGAATTCGATCATCACATTGTGATTGGTTCTGAACCATTAGATCTATCGAGCGATAGCTGGACACTGGTTCCTGCGGGTCACATTGCAAGAATCAATAAAAATAAATATCACATTAAACCATTACCAGAATTATTAAAAATGACCGCTTAGCGGTCATTTTTTTACCCTTTTTTTGGCAACGGCTTAGTCCGTACCGTTTAGCCTTTACCGCTAACGAGAATGCGAGAATTAAAGCGCTTCGTCTTTTTCTCTGTAAGCGTACGTTGCATCAAAACGCGATTGAATCCAATCACCGCTTAATATGGCGTCGTATTTCGCTGGTTTTTGTTCAGTTGCGCAGCTTGGAACGCAAGTGACGCTGGTCTCGTAGTCAGGCTCGACAAAGAACGGAAACGAGTAACGATGCACATCGGGCAAAGACGCTCGCACTCGGTGCGCTGTCGACACGTATTCATCGTTGGTCCAACGCTGCATCAAGTCACCAATATTCACCACTAGCGCATTATCAATCGGCGTCGCATCGACCCACTCACCTTGGCGATTTTTCACCTGCAAACCACCAATCTGATCTTGCAATAGTAAGGTCACACAACCGTAATCTGTATGAGCGCCCGCGCCATTATCATGGTCGTTCACTGGACGTGGCGGATAATGAATCATCCGCAATACCGTTACGTGATCAGTAAAACAACGAGTAAAGAAATCATCGTCTAAAGACAGCGCTTGCGCCATCGCTGTTAGCAATTTTTGCGCAACGGTGAACGCTTCTACATAGTAATCTTGTAAAACTTCTACTGTCTTAGGGTTCGTTGGATTTTGATTTGGCCCATACATGGTCGGGTATTTTGCCACCAAGGGATGGTTGGCAGGAAAATCCAACGCCATATCAAAGGTCTCTTTCCAATCCGCATGGCTCACTTCGTCCAGCTGTTCTTCACCAATATTACCGTAGCCACGATGGTTAATGCTGTTCTTGATATCGATGGTATTTTTATCTTCTTGCGGCAGATTAAAGAAGCGCTTGGCTTCGCGCATCAACGCCGCCATCAATTCTTTTGGTATGCCCGTATTGGTTAGGTAAAAGAAACCTATTTCTCGGCACGCGGTGTCTAAGCTGCGTATTTCATCTTGGCGAATCAAATCACTCTCATGGGTTAATTTAGCTAGATCAATCAAAGGAATGGACATCTTGTTTCTCTTATTTAAAATTACGTTCGTGAAGACAGTTTAATTAATTGAGTGTGCTTTGGATTAAAACGTTTTAGGCCAATCTCGCCAAAGTCTACGAAGATCATCTGTTTCTCGCCTTGCTCTTGTCGTACCACAACGCCTTGTCCAAACTGGTCATGACGTACTTTGTCACCCGGTTTTAAATGACTTTTACCTTCTACCCGATGGCGAAAAGTCAGCAATGGCGACGGTGTCACGGCATTCAAATAACGCTGAAAAACCGAACCTTTTTCTGTATCAATGGGATCGTCATTGGCCTCAACATACCACGCTTCACAGATGCGACTGACCGCATAAGGTTGAGCTTCAAACACAAATCTCGACAAGGACAAGCTCTTTAGCGCAGCGCGCGGAATATCCCCTTGTTTCATCCGTTTATGCTCATCTGGCGTTGGTGTTTCTAGTAACACTAATTTTTGTTTCGCCCGCGTAATGGCCACATAAAACAAACGTCGCTCTGAAGCTAAATCCATCGCGGCTTGCTTATCTATCGCGCTGAGGTCTTCCTCGTAATAAGGGAAACGTCCCTCTTGTAAACCCGACAACAATACTTGATCGAACTCCAACCCTTTGGATTTATGAATCGTCATCAAATGCACGCCGTGGCTGTCATCGGTATGTCGTTCGTTCAAAGCGGCCAGTTGCTCTAAAATAGATTTAGCGTCACCACCCACACCGCGAACATAGGCCATAAACGCATCGCAGGTGGCGATTTTTTCTTGAGTTTGAATATCCTTACTGCTGGTACTTTCAAAGTAACGATAAATGCCCAGCTTCTCCAAAGTGTGAGCCAAACCTTGTGCGGGATCAGTACGATAAATGGTTAAACTGCGTAACCAATCGGCTCGTTCATACAGTTTTTTGGCGCGCCAACCCTCGGTTGCATCTGCGACTGATTCGATAATTTGTGGTAATAAATGCGGCGATTGCTTGGCTTGCTGAATCAAGGTTTTACGTTGCGCAAACGAGCCACCAAGGCTCGGTACGGTCAGCAAATATTCAACTTCATCAGGACGAAAAAACGCGCTTGTGTTTTCTAAGCCACCAGCAATCACCGCCAAATACGCCATCAACATACGAATTTGGCGGTTTTCCAACAATGGCGAATCACCGTGCAACTGATACGGTACGCCTTTGTGCATCAAGGCCAATTGCACCGGCACCATGTCGCTGTATAAGCGCACTAATACTGCCGTGTCACTCAAGGCTTTACCTTCATCAACCCACGCTTTTAATTCACCCAGCAACGCCTTACCGGTTTTTGGCGCGCGAGCAAAGGACACTCGGGTGCGTTCCCCCGCGCCAATCACTAAAGCATCCGGATCGTTTTCACTGATTACGCTCGACGCCATTAACCCTACTGCATGACCAAAACGAAAGCTGGTGCTCAGCGGATACGTTGCCACCCTGGCAAAGTCTTCATCAAATTGTGTCGCCATGATATCTGGACTTGCGCCACGCCATTCATAAATACATTGCTGCACATCGCCAACAATCATCCATTGGCAAGGTGACGGATAAAGTTGTTTAAGCAACTCGTATTGGCAAGGGTTAATGTCTTGAAATTCGTCAATAAGTAGATAACGGAAGTCCGGTACCAAACCGCGTATTCGAACTCGCTCTGGCTCGGCAAGTTCGCTAATTAACTCATAAGGATCACTGAGTAAATCCGCAAAGAAACGAATATTATTGCGTTTTCGGAGCCGTTCTAATTCATCGTATAACGCGGGGAAGAACTGACGCTCTTTCGACCAACCTAAGGCTTCAAACACGATGGAAGCCGATAGATCTGACGCTTTCACCTGATCGATAAAAAGCAGCACGTCTTCGAGCCAGTCTTTCTCATCTAGCATGGCGATTTTTTCGCCGTTTCGAACCAAACGCTGCAAGGCTTCACGCAACATTTTTATCAAACTGAAATCATCGGTGACCAGTTTTGCAGACGGCAGCCAACCTTGCTGTTCTAACCGTCGGCAGAACTTCATACCAAACGCATGAAAGGTCATCACACTCGGTGAACGGAAATGCCCGACCGACATCAGTCGCTTACTCAAACGATCTGCAAACTCTTCCTGAGCGCTTTTATTAAACATAAACACGCCGATATGAGACGGATCAACGCCTTGCGCCAATAAATGCTCGATACGCGAAATGAGTGTAGTGGTTTTCCCCGCACCCGCCACGGCGATCACTTTCGCGGGTGTCATAAGGTCATGATGGACAACAAGCTTTTGCTCATCGGTTAATGAGGTATGAGCCTCTATTTTAGGTTGTGCTTGTATCAAAATAATCTTGCCTAGTGTTAAAACTTACTAATCTTCGAACGTGCTAGTCTTCGAAAAGGTGCCCAATTTCACGAAAAGCAAGATGCTCCCTACCGGCGATTTTTGCGATGGATTCGCCATACACCACCAAACGTCGTTGAACTCGAGCAAAAAACACACCATTAGTGCGAGCAATCAAAGGGTAACTGGAGGTATCCACATCGTCTTCCATCAAGTTGACCACTTCGCCAATTTCCTCACCCGCTTCGACCTCCTCGCCGATGGCTTTGTGATAACACACAATACCAGCGCACGGCGCTTTCACTAAGTCCATGGCATCTAATGGGTAATATTTTACCTCGCTGTCATCAATGATTGGCGCTTCGCCGGACACGACCTCGCGCAGTATCAAATAATCGAGCAGCGCTTTGGCATCCTGTTGTGCGTATTCCTCTGAAATGTCATTTTCACCGCGCAATTCCACGGTCAAAGAACGACTGCCCCAAGGCACTAAATGCGCGTAATGGCTTTTTAAATCCCGCCACACGCTGACATTGGTTTCATCAAACGATGCCGCACCGGTTTCTAGTTCTGACAAACCGACCTTGGCACCCAGTAACGCCAACAAAGGCCTAAAGTGATCCTCAAATTCTTGTGCCACATACGCGTGCATACACGCTTCGCCAGAACAATGCAGATCGATAATGTCATCGGCGTCCATCGACAACGCCAACAACATCTTTTTCATACCTTGTAACTCGGTATTCTCTGGCAACAACGTCAGCTCTTCTCGAATCGCCTTGCGAATCAGCGTGACATTCGTTTCCGCATCACCCGTCACATCGTGTTTAATGCGTTTGTGTACTTTTGAGCCGAGCTGTGGCCAATTGCGATTGAAATTACCGCCACCATCCGAAAAGGCAAAGCGCCCCGGAATGTAACCGTGGAAATTTTGCGCCAAACCAATCGGATTCGCCACTGGGACAATGACTATTTCACCTTGAATCAAGCCAGATTTGTCTGCTTTTTTCAGTAGCTTAATCAGTCTATTCAACACCAAAAAACCAGGCCATTCGTCAGCATGAAGACCCGCTTGAAAATACACTTTAGGGCGAGCGCCCGCTTCACCAAAATGATGTGCTTTTAAAATGCGCTGGGTACCGGGTGTCGCACTCGGCAAGACATGAGAATAAATTTGATAAGACATAACACCTCGTACATTGCTGTGCTCATATTATAATGAGAAAAGGCACAGTGTGAGATTCGCCAATTTGAGCCTGCAACATGGTACGCTAAAACCGATTTTTAATAAAAAACAATTCCCAGAACTGTAAGAAATTCGACATCCATACCGTCTTAGACTCAATAGCCCATAATAATTAGGAGATAAGGAATGAAAAAATCGTTCGTTGCCGCTTCCATCGCCGCCACATTAGTACTGTCCACCTCATCCATGCTAGCCCATTCAGCTCAAACCAACTCAACCTCAGAAAAGTGGAAAAACACCCTACAAAAAGCCAAAGGACAGACCGTTTACTTTAATGCTTGGGGCGGCGCAGACAACATTAACGACTACATTCAATGGGCGGCAGATCGTATTAAAGACGACTACAATGTCACCTTAAAACAAGTAAAGCTGACCGACACATCCGATGCCGTAAATCGCGTACTCGCTGAAAAAGCCGCAGGTAAAAACACCAAAGGGTCCATCGATCTTATTTGGCTTAACGGCGAGAACTTCCGTGCCATGAAAGACAACCACTTACTGTTTGGCCCTTTTAGCCAAACTTTACCCAGCTACACAAAATACGTCGATGAAAACGCGCGTCAAAGCCTCACTCAAGATTTCGGTACGCCAGTCGATGGCATGGAATCCCCTTGGGGCATGGCACAAGTCATCTTTATGCATGACACTGCAACCTTAAGCAACCCGCCTAAATCTATTCCCGAACTGCTCACTTATGCCAAAGCGCATCCGGGTCGAATTACGTACCCTGAGCCACCGCAGTTCCTTGGCTCGACTTTTTTAAAGCAAGCTTTATACGAACTTTCACCTCACCGAAAAGCCCTCTCTCAGCCAGTAGACAGCGTTGATTTTGATAAGATTACCGCGCCAATGTGGGCCTATCTTGATGAACTACACACCGTCGCATGGCGCAGCGGCGAAAGCTTTCCATCCAGTTCAGAAGAAATGATGCGTTTACTGGACGATCAAGAAATAGACGTTGCCCTGAGCTTTGATATTTCGGCGGCTTCCGTACAGATCGACAAAGGCAACTTACCCGACACTGTACGCTCTTATGTATTTACCGGCGGGACTATTGGCAACACGCACTTTTTAGCGATTCCCTACAACAGCGGCGTGAAAGCTGGCGCACAAGTTGTCGCTAATTTTTTACTGTCACCCGAGGCACAAATCAAAAAACAAACGCCGACCGTTTGGGGGGATTTAAGCGTTTTGTCATACACAAAGCTCTCTAAAGACGAGCAAGCCAAATTCGATGCATTGCCACGTGGCATCGCAACACTGAACATTGAAGAACTTGGAAAAACGCTACCAGAACCTCACGCCAGCTGGGTTGGCGCATTAGAAAAAAAATGGCGTCAGCGTTACGCCCAGTAAATCATCATTCAACAAAAACCACATAAGCAATAAGAAGCAAGATGCCGCTAAAACACATTCAATGGATCACAGGTTTTATCACTGTTTTACTGGCCCTTCCCATTGTCATTGGCTTGGTCGGTACCTTGCTTCCTGCTTTTCATTATTTCCCCCCACTGGGCGAATATGACTTTTCTTTATCCCCTTGGTATAACGTGTTTTCCCAAGGGGAATTTTACGCGGGCCTAAAACTGACCTTAATCACGGGCATTGGTGCGCCCGTATTGGCACTTTGGCTGGCGCTGTCTTTATTAGCTTGGGGCTATCAACGACCTTTTTTCAAAAAGATAGAAGCTCTGCTTTCTCCCATTTTAGCCATTCCTCACGCCGCCATAGCGATCGGTTTATTGTTTTTATTGAGCCCATCGGGTTGGATTGTACGACTCTTTAGCCCTTGGTTAACCGGCTTTGAACGCCCACCGAATTGGATAACCGTACAAGACCCTTATGGTATTTCATTGATCTTCGCGTTAATCATCAAAGAAATGCCCTACTTGTTGTTTGTCATGCTCGCCGCGATGAAAAGCATTCAAGCACGAGAAAGCATGCAAGCATGCCAAGCCCTAGGCTACAGCCGCTTCACTTTGTGGCGTAAAGTACTTATTCCTCAGCTTTATCCAATTATTCGTTTGCCTATTTTTATCGTCGTGGCGTTTAGCTTAACCGTCGTGGATTTGGCATTAGTCATTGGGCCAAATACGCCGTCCACCCTAGCGGTGACTTTATTCCGCTGGTTCAATGATCCCGATTTGGCCATGCGTTACACGGCCAGCGCGGGCGCAATATTCTTGATGATTACGATTGTTTTAACGCTTGGGGGGTGGGAACTGGCTCATAAGGTGTTTAGCGCCATGACGCGCTGTGAACGCAGCAATGGCAAACGTCACGGCGTGTCAGACATCTTGCTGGGCACTGGCGTTATTCTAGGAGCGTTCACTTTACTGAGCGCATTTATCGCCCTCATTCTGCTGCCTTTTTGGTCTTTGGCCAAACGCTGGCGTTTCCCCGACGCGCTGCCATCTCAGTGGACTTGGGACAACATAGAACGCGCCGCACCCTTACTGATGGAACTCAGCGCCAACACCCTAATCATTGCGTTGTTTTCAACGTTGATCGCCTGCGCCATAAGCTTGCTTATGTTGGAAATAAAGCGTCATAGCATGACGAATTCTGCTAACCCTTCACAGCAATACGCCTTTGACTGGCTCATTTATGTGCCAATCTTGCTGCCGCAAATTGGCTTTTTATTTGGTCTGCATGTGTTGCTGATATACCTCAACCTAAATGGCGATCTTTGCGCCATTATCGCCTTGCACCTCATGTACGTATTGCCCTATGTTTATCTCACGCTAAAAGGCCCCTATTTGGCCTATAACGAAGACTATTTATTACAAGCCAATCGTTTAAACAATCGACCTTGGCGTCATTACGTCAGTGTCAAAATCGCCATGCTCAAACCGGCGTTATTTACCGCGTTTGCCATGGGGTTTTCCGTCAGTATTGCCCAATACTTGCCAACGTTAATTGCAGGCGAAGGCCGTTACAGTACATTAACCACCGAAGCGGTGGCGCAAGCGGCGTCTGGCGACCGAAAACAAGTAGGCAGTATGGCGCTGCTACAAGCTTTCTTTCCCGTTATGGTATTTTGGCTAGCGCAGATCATCCCAAGCCGCTGGACGGAATGGCGACTCACCATCAAAAAACGGCTTAAAAAGGCATTAACAAAAAAGGATAAAACGTGCTCCGCGTGAATGCATTTTCTTTGTCATCAAATGGCAAAACACTGATTCAAAATTTAAGCTTCGACATCGCCGACGGTCACGTCTTGTCTATCATGGGACCAAGCGGCATTGGAAAATCCAGCTTGTTGAATTTTTTAAGTGGCACGCTAGCGCCATCGTTTACCGCGTCTGGCGAAGCGTTTCTTAATGGCGACGCACTCCATACAAAACCGACAGAAATGCGGAAAGTCGGCCTGCTACAACAAATGCCTTTGTTGTTTCCACACATGAGCATCATCGAAAATTTGTTGTTTGCGTTACCAGACAAAACGCGCAAACCGGATCGACTCCCATTAGCCCACGATGCACTAAAACGGCTCGGTATGACCGACAAAGCCAACGCGTTACCGAAAGAGCTCTCCGGCGGCCAACAAGCCCGCGTCGCGCTACTTCGCACGTTGCTTTCTCAGCCTCACTACCTACTGCTCGATGAACCATTCAGCAAACTCGACCCAGCACTACGCCGCGACGTACGCGCCTTCGTGCTTGCCGAAATACGCCAAGCGAATATACCCGCGTTGCTTGTTACCCATGACTCTGAAGACGCTAAGGCAATGGAAGGGGAATGTTTGGAATTGGGGGTCGTGAAATAATCACTTTGCTCCAGATGACAATATACCTTTAAAGATAACGATATTGTTTAAAGATTTTTGCTCACCTTCAGTTTTGACTATAAATTCATAGCCTAAAAATTTGACAATGAATTTATTGTTATCTATATTGACAAAATATTCATTGTCAAAAACATGGAGGTTATATGTCAGGTCAGGTTGTATTCGGAAAAAAGTATTTCGAACGTCACAAAGATCAACAAAAAATATGGCGTTGCTTAGATAGAGGCGCTCACATCATTTTGCTTGCCCCTAGGCGATCTGGCAAAACCTCAATGCTCAGGCATTTAGAGCAAAATCCTAAAGAAGAGTACATTTTCCTATATACCATGGTTCAATCCTGTACCACGGAACAAGCTTTCTACAAGCAAATATTTGATCAATTGTACGATACTGACTTTATTAAAAACCTAGAAAAAAACAGCCAAAAAAGCAAAGAGTGGCTTAGTTCTATATTAAGTAAGATTGATAACATAAGCATAGCGGGTTCAGGCATCAAGTTAACCGACAAAACTCGACATATCACTTACCAAGACTTAGCAACGGTGATTCGTAAACTTCAATTGGATAAAAAACTGGTCATTGTTTTTGATGAATATCCCGATGTAATTGAAGCGATTCATGAGGATGGTGGTTTAACCGCAGTCAAAAAATTCATGAAAAACACCCGCACCTTGTGCCAAGACACATCATTGAACGAAATGGTGCAGTTTATTTTTACCGGTTCCATTGGATTAGATTCATTAGCCAATCGACTCGGTGTGTCGAATCTCATTAATGATCAAGAAAAATTAAGTCTCTCTACCTTAAGCCAACCTGATGGATTGGCGTTTATTGATTTTCTAAGTAACAAAAATGACAGCGAATTAAACATTACGCCAGACGTTGCTATATACATGCTTGGCAAAGTTCAATGGTTGATGCCTTACTATATTGAAATTCTATGGGAGAGGCTTGAAGACCACTGCTTAGAAATTGAAAACCTCACCCCAACATGCAGCGACGTTGACACTGCTTATACCACCTTATTTGACCAAGCTTATCGCTCTAACTTTAACCATTGGGTTGAACGACTCAATCGCCTTGAAAAGTCAGAAAGAGAACTGGCAAAAGAGTTTTTGAATCTATTGGCTCAATCTGAACAGGCCTCATTTAACGATTATTTCAATTTAAGCCAACAAGAAAAATATCAAGATACCAACCATGGTTATGTCATTAATTGCTTAGAGCATGATGGCTATATTTTTGAATCAGAACCAAATACTTACCGTTTTACCTCGCCCCTATTAAAAGACTGGTGGAATCGATATGCCAACCGTGCCTTATAAAAACGAAATACCGAAAAAGTACAACCCGCAAAATACGTCCACAGCGGTATTAAAGAAAACCTTTGCCATCAGGTTGAAAGAGTTTAAACGCCTATGGAAAGAAATTTCGCAGTCTGATATGGCATCGCCTGAACAGCATTACATTATTCAAGGTGTAAGAGGTGCGGGGAAAACTACCTTACTCACCCGATTATGTATTGAGGTTGAAGAAAGTGAAGCGTTATCAGCTTGGTTAATCCCGATTCAACTAAAAGAAGAAGAATATGGCATTAGCTCTTTGTTTAGTTTTTGGTTGCGTATCGCGGAAGATCTAGAAGAGCACCCTTTATATGGGACAAACTTTAAAGGTCTAGCAGAAACAATAGAAGACATTGAACCAGAGGATGGCGAGGACGCAAAAGCGGCATTCAAATTACTCAACAACGCCCTAAACAAGCATCAGCAAAAAATCATTATCTTTATCGATAATATCGCCGAATTATTTGATCACTTCTCTAAGCTCGATTTAGCCATACTCAGAGAAGTATTAAGTCAAAATGCTAACCTGAGAATCATTGGCGGCTCTGCGGTGTCTCTTGAAAATTTCTATGATCACAAACACCCTTTTTATCAGTTTTTTAACGTCATCACTTTAGGCAAGCTTACGAAAGATGAAACCCTAGATTTGCTATTAGCTCTGGCAGAAGCTGCAGGAGAAGGTACCGTTCAACAAATAAAACTAGCCATCGAACAGCAACCTGAAAAAATAGAATCCATCCGTCGACTCACTGGCGGCGTACCAAGAACCATGGCGTTATTATTTGATATTTTGGCCGAAGGCCCACACGGCACCACTTTTGGTTATTTAGATGACACTCTCGACATGGCTTCTCCCATTTACAAACATCGAATGGACGACCTAAGTAAACAGCAAAAGCCCATCGTTCACGCCATTGCCAAACACTGGGATGCCATCTCAGTAAAAGAAATCGCCCAAAAAACTCGTATAGACAGCAAAACCATATCGGCTCAACTATCCCAACTACAAAAGCAATGGATAGTAGAGAAAATTCCCACCGACAATAAAAACCATCTTTACCGCATCCAAGAACGGTTTTTCAATATTTGGTATCTCATGCGCTATGGCCGTCGTCGAGATAAAAACAAACTGCTTTGGCTAACTCGGTTTATTGAAATGTGGTGCACCCAAGAAGACTTAACTCATCGAGTTACACAATTTTCTTCGGGATTAAGTAATGACGCTTACCTACCTGGCACCTTGGCCTATACTTCAGCTCTACTGGGCTGTAAAAACATCTCTGTGAATGAAAAAGAACAGATATATCAGCATGCTCATGCCTTTTTCAAACAACAAAATGACGCCAGTTATTTAAGATCATTGCCCGAAATAGAAGGTGATGAATATGCTGATCAAGCATTTACTTGCATGGGCAAAAATGACTTTGAGCAAGCACTCAAACATTTCGAAAAAGCGGTCGAAAAAGGTCTTGTTCGAAATCACTTTATGATTGGTTGCTTGTATCATTTCGTATTAAATGATTTTCAACTGGCGGAGAAAAATTATCTTAAAGCAATAGAACACGGCTTTGGTTTTGTCTACACCCCAATAGCGAAACTGTACTTTGATTATATGTTTATGGAAAAGAACGGCCAAGCCCTTATTTATGCACAACAAGGAGTAGACAATGAAGAAAACTTTCATAGTTTGCATACCCTTTCGACTATTGCTCTATGGAATAATGAGCTTAAAATAGCCGCGAATTCTATGGAAAAAACATTTATTAGAGATACATGGCCTCAAGATTTAGAAGAACACGCTCAAGCCATCATTGGTTTACTAATGTTGTTTTTAGCTAAAAAACAAACCCACTTAGTGAACAAATGGTTTAAAGAATATAATTTAATAGAAAAATTTAAGCCGATACATTATGTATTAATGCTTTTGATGAAAGATGAATATCCAAATGAATATTTGCGCATGGGTTCAGAGTTAGAGGAAACAGTCACAGAAATATTGGAGAAGGTTGATCAGTTGGCAATAATATATCAATAAGGTGCTTTGCTAATTCTCTAACAGACCCCCAAAGCCAGTCATTTTAAATGTCTGACTTTTCGTATTTAAGCCCAAAACAAAATAACAATCTAAACCAATAAGTACTTTTTACGATATTGGCTGGGCGTTTGGGTAAATAATCCTTTAAAGGCATGGATGTAGGCGGAGTCAGATTGGTAGCCTAACTCCAAAGCGATGTTTTGAATGGATATGTTTTTTTCAAGTAACTGTAGCGATAAAACCAATCTAATATTTTGTCGCCACATTGCGAATGATTGATTAAATTCTTTGGCACAAAGCCTCGACAGTGTACGCGAAGATGCGCCGACTTTTACTGCCCACTCTGCAAGGGTTAAGGCCAAATCTGGCTGCTGGTTCAATTCTACGAAGATCGCCATCAACCTTCTGTCACTTGGAAGGAGTAAGGGAATTTCGTAATGCTCTGCTATGGCAATTTGATCTCGTAACACACAAAGTAAGCTCGTCGTCATTTGCTCTGTGTGATTATCCAAGCCATGCTCGACCAAAAACACAATCAGTTCTTTCAAGAACGGCGTGACCAAACAAGACTTTGGATTATCTCCATAATTCACTGGGCTTTGGGGATTTAAATACACCGCTAAAAACTGTGTTTTCGTTACGGACACTGACTTATGAAGGGTATTAGCTGGTATGAAGAGCATTCCATTATGTGGAACGATAATGCTTTTACTTTCAATATTGGATTGCAGTAACCCAGAGGTGGGAAACAACACTTGATGCCATGGATGCGCGTGCCATTCCTCTACTTCATTCGCTGGCAGATCGATTATTTTCGAAACAACTTGATGATCAGATAAATGTTGGATGAGTTCGTTTGCATTCATGATTGGCAACTTATCAATGTTTTATGTCATATAGGATAAATTAAGCCATTTGAATATGAAATAGCATATACCTTCACCCAATAAGTTATCAGAAGGTAAGGTTTATGAGTATTGAAGTATGGTTAGTGTATTTTGGGACAGTGTTGGCGTTCATGTTTCCACCGGGAGCAAGCCATATTCTTATGCTGTCTAACAGCATTGGCAGCGGGTTTAAAAAATCAATCGCTACAGCTTGTGGTGACCTTTCAGCTAACTTTTTGCAAATGATGGCCGCGTCCATTGGCTTAGCCGCGAGCCTTCACTCTTCACAACAAGTCTTCATAGTGATTAAGTGGGCAGGCGTTGCGTATCTTGTTTACTCGGGGCTGAGATTGCTTTTTTCAAATCAGTCACCCCTTAAAAGCTCTCCGCCTCGCTCCATTAAGTCTTTATATTGGCAAGGATTTATCACGTCAGCATCAAATCCTAAGGCGATTATTTTCTTTGCAGCGCTGTTCCCTCAATTTATCTCTGCGTCAGAGCCTTTACTCCCTCAATTTATCGCCTTAAGTATCACCTATCTTGTTATAGATGGTTTGTTCTTATGCTTCTACGGTAAATTGGCTGCGTTTTTTGCAGAGAAATTTCAATCAAATATCGGGCAGTATTTAAATAAAATATCAGGCTCGCTTTTGATTGCTGCCGCTATGGTTCTTGGGGTCAAAAATATTGATTAGTTAGCACTAAATTTAGTTCATATTAAAATACTATACTTAGTGCTTACTTTGATAAAAGTTATCATGATGCATCTGCTATATTTTCCAAATCGCTTCTGACAAATAAATTGGTACCAGACAAAGGAAACCTTCCATGCTTGAATTAGAAAATGAAAAATCCATCGCGGAGAACTTCCTCAAGGTAATGCTTGAGGCGGACGATACAGGCAATTATGAGCTATTCATTAAGCACTATGAAGAAAAAGATCTAGTCGGCTTTTCAATAGAGCGCTTTCAAAACGACATCAAACACATGCAAGCGCGAAATGGCATGAATCTCGGTTACGAGTATTTTGGTGCCTTAAAAGGCTATCGCGAAGGCGATCATGACGGCTGCTTTCGATTTGTATGGAAAGGCCTTTATGAAAAACGTGAAGCCTTGATCGTTATTGGCATTCACCGTAAAGACGATACTTGGTATATCAATGAATCCTCGGTTCGCTAACGTGAATGCACTGGAATAAAACCTAAGAACCTCAATATTTGCTATGAGTCGATAAACGCAGCGTATTTAAAAGTGTTTTGATGCCTTTGTGACTTATGGTCTTTTAAGACAATTTGAGACAACACTTCAAATCAATATTTCTTCTAAATCCTCCCAAAATTCATACGGTTTAAAGCGTAAATTGTTAGCATTGTTGACTTTTTCTGTACTGGTTTCGAAAAAGAAAGAAAATTAGCATTAATGCAGGCCTGTCAGTAAGACAAGTAACACACATAACATATTGCTAATAAGTATAATAAAGGAACCTACAATGAGCTTGATTTTTCGAATGATCATGTTGTTGATCGCGTCAAAATTCAAACCGCAATTACCGATTAAGCACCCGAAGAATTCGCTCAAGTTACGCGTTTTACCCAATGATTTAGACATTAATTTGCACATGAATAACGGCCGCTATTTGACCATTTGCGATCTATCGAGAGTCGATATGTTTATCCGCTCAGGTTTAGCCAGAACCATGCAAAAAGAAGGTTGGATGCCTGTTATCGCAGAGCATACGATGAAATATAAACGCTCACTAAAACCGTTTCAAAAATACGTAGTGACGATGGAAATAATCAATTGGGATGAGAAATATTTTCACATGATACACACCTTCTTTGTTGGTGATAAAGTGGTCGCGGAAGGCACGTCCATTGGCTGTGTTATCAGTAAAGCAGGAACCATTTCGCCTGAGTATGTCATGGCAAAAGTAACGGCCAGACTTGAAGCAAAAAAAACCTAAAAAAACAGTACGTTTATACCTATTTGCGAAAGGCTTTAATTTGGTGGCGAAAAGCCAATTGGGAATTTTTCTCTCTTCAGTGTGGAGCACTAAACATTCAACCTAGCAAAGACATGCCGCTTCATCCTGTCTCAATTATTCACACACGTCTTTTCTGCTTTCCCATTAAATAAGTCAATTTGTTTAATATACAGAAATTACATATCTAATCATTATAGTTGTAATTTTTATAAAAAATAAACCTTAGACATCTAATTGCTAGAGATGACATCTTTTTAAAAATGCTTTTTTTGCTGACTGCTTAATTTTAGGGCGTTCACGCGTATTTTTAGAGCACGTAAAAATGCCGATTTTAGGCAATATTTAGAGAAATAAATGTGAAATTTTAGGTTTTTTTAAAGTTTTTTCATATTTCTCTATGTGTTTGTTTTGAGCGTTTATTTTGTTTCTTTCGCGTTTTATTTCCTGCTATTTCTGCTTTTTCTTGACGTTATTTTGATTTTACGCACTTGCAACCCCTTCATTATTTAATTACTACTGTATGAAGTCTTACGAGATTCTTTATCACTTTGGATTTTATTAAGGGGTTCGTTATGCAGAATTCATGGCAAGAAAATATTGTCTTTGCTGAAACATTGCGTAAGAAATTGCATGCTCATCCCGAATTGAGCTGGCAAGAAAAAAACACCGCGTCGCTGGTTCGTAGTCAACTTGATACGCTGAATATTCCATGGCGGGCTTGCGCAGAGACTGGCACCGTGGCTTGGCTGAATAAAGACGCTAAAGGCGCGGCAATTGCCTTGCGTGGCGATATGGACGCCCTACCGATTCATGAACAAACGGGCAAAGAGTGGCAGTCGCTGAATCAGGGCTGCATGCACGCTTGCGGTCATGACGGGCATACAGCGACCCTATTAGCGACCGCTCGTTGGCTAAAACAGTTTGAAAGTGAACTCCCTCAACCGGTGGTATTGATTTTTCAGCCCGCTGAAGAAGGTTTTCACGGCGCTCGTGAAATGATTAAAGATGGCGCATTGGAAGGCGTTGACGCTATTTACGGTTGGCATAATTGGCCCGCTTTACCTTACGGCACCATTGCTTGCCCAGACGGTATTGTGATGTGCGGTAATGGCACTTTTAGTATGGAATTTAAAGGTCGCGGCGGACACGCCAGTCAACCAGAATTATGCGCTGACCCACTACTAGCCGCCAGTGCGGTGAATGTGGCATTACAGCAAATTGTTAGCCGACGCATTGCGCCACAAGCGACCGCGGTGATTAGTGTCACGCAAATGAATGGCGGTTCAGCGCCGACCGTGATTCCAGAAAGCGCCACGCTAAGTGGCAGTATTCGAGTACCAGATGAAGCAACACGTCAGCTTCTTAATCAGCATATTTCTGCGGTGGCAACGCAAACTTCGGCCGCTTATGGCGTGGAGTGTGTCGTGCAACATGACACCCGCTACCAAGCAACCATCAACCATAAAGAACCAGCCACTCAAGCCCGAGACGTTTGGCAAGCGCTTTATGGGGAACAAGCGCTAAACCATGGTCAAGCCTTACCTATTATGGCGTCGGAAGATTTTAGCTACTACTTGCAAGCCATTCCTGGAGCATTCGCCTTGATTGGCAGCAACGATGGCGAAGGACATGACGTTCCTTGCCATAGCCCCCATTACGATTTCAATGATCGACTGATTGCGGATGTTTGCCGTTGGTTTTGCCAACTGGCTGGCCTTCGTAATCAATCACTTACCAAATAGATAACCAAACGGCTACTTAGGAGACGATATGAGCATTTTTGAACAACGAGAATCCAACATTCGAGCTTACGCTCGCACGTACCCAACGGTTTTTGTTACGGCGAAAAACGCTCGTCAGGTTGACGAAGATGGTAAGGAATACATCGATTTCTTTGCTGGCGCTGGGGTGTTGAACTTTGGTCACAACAACCCTCGTATGAAGCAAGCCATGATTGATTACCTGCAAAAAGACGGCGTGTTACACAGTCTCGATATGAAGACACAAGCCAAAGCGCACTTTATGCAGAAATTTACCGACGTTATTTTAGAACCTAGAAACATGCCCCATTGTATGCAGTTTATGGGACCAACAGGCACAAACGCAGTGGAAGCCGCGATGAAGTTGGCCAGAAAGGCCACCGGACGACACGATATCGTGGCGTTTAGCCAAGGCTTTCACGGCATGACGCTTGGTGCATTGGCCGCGACGGCGAACGACTATTTTCGCCAAGCGTCTGGCGTACCTTTATTGCACGTCAGCCATGAATTATTTGATCAAGAGCACGACAAAGAAGCGGCACTTAACGCACTAGAAACGCTGGCAAGCCAGTATCGCGACCCTGCTAGCGGCATCAAGCCTCCTGCGGCGTTCATGGTCGAAACCATTCAAGCAGAAGGCGGTGTCAACATCGCCAGCGCTCAGTGGATGCAGGCATTGGAAAAACTCGCCAAGGAATTTGGTTCTGTGTTGATTGTAGATGACATTCAAGTCGGCTGTGGTCGTACTGGCTCGTACTTCAGCTTTGATGACATGGGCATTAATCCTGACATTATTACGCTGGCAAAAGGCATCGGCGGCGCAGGCACGCCCATGGCAATGAATCTGGTGCATCCAGATTTGGACAAACATTGGTCGCCAGGTGAGCATACCGGAACATTCCGTGGACAAAACTTGTCGTTTGTCGCTGGCGCAGAAGCCTTGAGCTATTTTGAAGACGACAAGTTGATGTCTGAAGTGACGATAAAAGCGGAGCAAGTCCGTCATGCTCTTGAACCTTTACTCACCGAAAACAGTGCCAAAGCGCTGCGCGGCAAAGGGTTTATTTTAGGCTTGGATATGGGCAGCGGTGAAGTAGCGGCCAAAGTTGTACAGCGTTGTTTTAAAAAAGGCTTAATGATTGGCGCTTGCGGCAAAGGGGGTCGAGTGTTGAAGATCATTCCTCCGTTGACGATTCCTGAGGCGGATTTGATGGAAGGCTTGGATATTTTAAAAAGCGCCGTACGCTTTGTTATGGAGGAAGCCGCATGATTGAACGCGATGATATGACGTTTACGTTTGCTGAATATCAGCGTCGGTTAGGCGAATTGCGCGTACGTATAGCAGAGCGCCGTTTGGATGCCATTGTGATCACCGATCCAGAAAACATCACTTATTTAACCGATTATCAGACGACGGGTTATTCCTTCTTTCAGGCGTTAGTGATCCCGCTGGATAAAGAGCCCTTTATGATTACGCGTGCGCTGGAAGAATCTAACGTGTTTGCGCGCACTTGGGTGGAAATAACGCGCCCTTACCCAGATACGGGCGATGCCATTCAAATGTTGGTCGATGCATTGCGTGAATTCGGTTTAGGTGACAAACGCATTGGCTATGAAAGAAACAGCTATTTCTTTCCTGCTTATCAACAAGATTGCATTCATACCACCTTGAAAAATGCCAAATTAATGGATTGCTTCGGCATTGTGGAAGAAGGTCGGATTTGTAAGTCGCAAGAAGAAATCATGGTCATGCGTCGCGCCGCGCTCGCCACGGAAGCGGGCATGAAAGCGGGCATTGAAATTTGTCGACCGGGTATTACGGAAAATGAAATCGGCGCCGAGATTGCGGCGGCGATGTTCCGTGCGGGCGGCGAAACGCCAGCCGTGATGCCGTATGTCACTTCTGGCCCACGAACCATGATTGGCCACGCTACTTTCGAAGGCCGCACAGTACAAGATGGCGAACATGTCTTTTTGGAAGTAGGCGGTTGTTATCGTCGTTATCATACCGCCATGATGCGCACGGTCATTTTAGGCGAGCTGTCGGACGCCATGTATCAATCGCAGGAAATTATGAAACGCGCGCTCAATGAAATCCACCGTGTGGTGCAACCGGGCATGACGGTGTCGGACGTAGATAATATGGTGCGCAATATCATTATGGACAATCAAGTGGGTGCGAGTCTGATTACCCGCTCGGGCTATTCCATTGGCATCGCCTTCCCTCCGAGCTGGGATGAAGGCTATATCATTAGCTTAAAACAAGGGAGTTCGGCGGTGTTAAAACCCGGTATGACCTTCCATATGATTCCATGGATGTGGGGCATTGAAGGCAATAAAACCTGCGGTATTTCAGACACCATTGAAATAACCGAAGACGGCTGTCGATCCTTTTTCAATATGGATCGTGACTTCACAGTGAAACCGACTCTTGCTGACCAAACGTCCGCCATTGACCTTTCCAGTGCGTTTCCAGCCAAAAATGCCGCAAAGAAAACCAAGGCGAGCAACAAGAAAGCCGCCAGCTGATAAGAGGTGACTATGCTAGAAACAACGAACCCAACCACTGGACAAGCTTTACCCCCTTGTCCTGCAATGACTTTAGAACAAGCTCATTCCGCCATCAATAGCGTGGCAGAGGGGTTTACTCAATGGAAAGAAAAAAGCATGGCGAAGCGTGCGACAATGTTACAGGCTGTCGCTGCCACTTTGCGTAACAACAAGGCCGAGCTTGCTGGTTTAATGGCATTAGAAATGGGCAAACCTATTAAAGAAGGTCTTGCTGAAGTAGAAAAAAGCGCAGGGTGTGCCGAGTATTACGCCAATAATGGCGCCAAATTTTTAGCACCCGAAACGCTGGAGTCCGATGCTAGTCACAGTTATGTGCAATACCCTCCTCTTGGCACCGTATTGGGGATTTTGCCTTGGAACGCACCGGTTTGGTTGGCGTTACGATTTCTTGCCCCCACGTTGATGGCGGGCAACACCTGCGTGTTAAAAGCCGATCCAAATGTGCCTGCCACGGCGAATAAATTAATTGAGTGTTTTTATCACGCCGGCGTACCAAAAAACGTGCTGGTAAACTTAACCGTACCGAATTCGGTAGCTAGTAAAATGATCGATCACCCTCTTGTTAAAGCGGTGTCTTTTACTGGCTCAAGTAAGGCGGGACAATCCATTGCTTCGCAGGCTGCCGCTGGATTAAAACCCGCCGTGCTTGAGTTGGGCGGCTCCGATCCTTGCATCTTAATGGCAGATGCGGATTTAGAGAAAGCTCTAAATGTGATTACGCTGTCGCGGATGGTTAATGCGGGGCAGTCGTGTATTTCCGTGAAACGCTTGTTCGTCGAACAGACAATTTACGATGAGGTATGCGAAGCGTTACGACAGCGCTTTAGCAAACTAAAATGTGGTGATCCAACAGATGAAAGTACGAATCTAGGGCCATTGGCACGAGAGGATTTACGAGACCAACTCCACCTTCAAGTAACACAGAGCATCGACGCTGGAGCACGTTGCTTAGTGGGGGGGGATTTACCCTCTCGCTCAGGCTTCTTTTATCCACCGACTTTACTGGTGGACATGAAACCCGGTATGGCCGCCTTTGATGAGGAAACCTTTGGCCCAGTGCTAAGCGTCAGTTCGATTAAAGACATAGACCAAGCCCTTGAACTGGCCAACAATACGGAATACGGCTTAGGCGCCAGTATTTGGACACGAAACCAAACCATCATTGATCAAGCGATTAATACATTACAATCGGGACAAATTGCGGTGAACGGTATTGTCAAAAGTGACCCCCGCTTACCGTCTGGCGGTATTGGAAAATCAGGGTATGGCCGCGAGCTTGGCCCACAAGGGATTCGAGAGTTCGTCAATGTACAACAGATTTGGGTAGCCTAACTTTATATTGCTATCGTGTTTAAGAATTATCTAAAGAGTCTCATTTGAGGCTCTTTTTTTTATCGGTATCGCACCCACAAAACGGGATAAAGAACGCCTTGCGAATATGCTAGAGTAGCAGTCAGCGCAAACGAGTCATCACACCATGAGGCTATTGCAAAAGATAACGGAGAAACAATGAACGTAACAAATCAGCAATACAAAATGAAAGGAATGTTCATTACCGATTATGAGCTAGAGGTTCCTTTGGATTGGCAGTCACCCACCACCAGCCCAAGCATTACACTCTTTGCCCGCGAAGTCGTGAGCTTGAACCAAGTTCATGACGAACTGCCATTGCTGCTGTTTTTACAAGGTGGCCCTGGTGGGAAATCCCCTCGCCCTATGCCCGATTCGCTGCCTTGGATGATTGAAGCATTAAAAACTCACCGCGTCGTTTTAATAGACCAACGTGGCACAGGTAAAAGCAGTCGTATTGATAAACATCTGATTAGTAAACTGTCTGCTGAAGAAGGCCGAGATTATCTGCTTAAATTTCGTGCCGATAGCATTGTCGCGGATTGCGAGCACCTTCGGAAAACGGTTTATGCGGGTCGCTTATTTGAAACATTGGGTCAAAGTTATGGCGGCTTTATTACTCTCGCGTATTTATCCCAAGCGCCAGAAGGTCTTGCTGCTTGCTATATCACAGGAGGGCTTGTTGGTTTAGAAGCCTCGGCACACGATGTTTACCAGCTAACGTATCAGCGCGTGATAGAAAAAAACCAAAACTATTATGCTCGCTACCCAGATGACGCCAAGATCATGGCAAAAATTGCAGAGTGCCTAACGAACGAGAAAGTACTTTTACCAGATGGTGATGTACTCACACTAGAGCGATTCCAAAGTATTGGTATTCTTTTAGGCATGGGGCCCGGTATCGATCAAGTTCATTGGTTTATTGACGAAGCCTTTGCTGGCAGCGATAAAACTCGACTCAGCGATGCATTTTTAGAGCAAGCTATGAACTTGACCAGTTATCACGAAGGCCCTCTTTTTGCGGTGATTCATGAAAGCATCTATGGTCGGCCTAACGAAAGCACCAGCTGGGCGGCAGAACAGCTCCGTGGACAATACAGCGAATTCAATGCTGACCATTCCCCTTTAATGTTAACAGGGGAAATGATGTATCCGTGGATGTTCGAGCAAATCACGTCGTTGAGTCCCTTTGCTGGTGCCGCCAACGCCCTTGCGGACTATCAAGACTACACGCCACTTTACGACCTCGCCAAGCTTGCACAAAATAAAGTGCCCGTTGTCGCAGCCGTTTATTATAACGACATGTATGTGCCACAGGAGCTTTCTATGGCGACGGCCAAGCACGTTGGCAATACACAAGTGTGGCTGACAAACAGTTACGAACATGATGGCGTTCGCCAATCTTCTGAGGTTTTTTGCAAACTACGTGAATTGCTTTTAGATCAAGGTGGGGCGTTAAAAAGCTAACGATTGGCACGGCATATATTTGAGGTCTTTGCTCGGCGTCACAAGCGGTGTCATGTAACGGCCTCATGTTATTATTTACGCCCTGTTGTATTAGAATCTTGTATTAGGGTGTTGTTTGCCTAAGAATTTCTCAAAAGCCGAAGTGATTTCATTCGCTTCCACTTCTGGCTATTGAGTTTTTTATACATCCACAAACAACCGATGTCGAAACCAAAATAGAAAACACTGATACCGCTCGGTGGATTACTACTAGTGATAAAAGAGATTGTTGAAAACCACGTATCAGGCCAAACCCAACAATCGTAATAAGTACCAAGTAATTCCAAATACACCACCATGAAAAACATAATGAGAAAGAACAGCTCATTCCCCGTTTTCTTTTTCAGCAGTAGCACGACTGCTAGCATGCAAAGAAAGCCAAGCAAGTCTTGATCGAAGATTAACCAGAGACTGGAATAAACAATCATTCCCCAATACAACATCGAGGTAATCATCGTTTTGTGGTGTTGAATAACTTTTTCTTTGTGTATATAAAACACGGCGGCGTAAACCAAACTGTGCCCCAAAGGCACATAAATCGGGACATTCGCTAAACGATATTCATACATGCCTAAGACAATGGAGAAAACCACTTCACCCAAAAAAGCCAAGCCGACACCATACAACATTAACTTCTTTATTTTTCGCGTAGCTTTGAAATACACCCAAGTAAAACACAGTAAGACCAACCCATTAGTCAGCCATTGGCTGTACTCCAGACGAGCGGCCACCACTTGGCTGTCTAAAAACAAACCCAGCCATAGCACAAGGAAAACGGGAAGGTAAACGGATTTATACTGAAGTGTTGAGGTCATTGTTGGGATGATAAGCGAAGCCTTCGACTGACACCAATGAAAACTCAGAAGCAAAAAATAAAACACGCAAATACAGCGTGTTTTATTTTTGCTTTGGCGACTAAAGTAAACTGCTTGTTATTGAACGAATTGCTCTGCCCAAAACGCGACAGGCGAAGCGATCAAAATTGTTAGCGCCACACGTTGATACCAAACGATTAACATTTGCTTAATATTCAACGGAATCTCTGTTGATAGGATGCAAGGAATCGACGCGGAGAAAAAGAGTATCGATGAAATAGACACGACGCCGACAACAAACTTCACCACAAACACACTTTTTGCTGCGATTAATGCGGGCAAAAACATTTCTGCTAAGCCGGTTGCAGACGCTGTGGCAACCATCATTGGATCGGGTAATTGAGCAATCCAAGCGAACGGGTAAAACAAATACCCTATCCATTCGAAAACAGGCGTGTATTTCGCTAACAACAAACCACACAAACCGACAGACATAATAGATGGCAAAATACTCATCGCCATTAACATGCCTTCTTTAAGGTTTTTTAGAATGTTACGGCCAATAGAATCCGCATTGCTGGCCACTTCTAAACCTTCCAATAAGGCTTGTTTAAAGCGCGAGTGTTCAAATACTTCGATTTCACGATGCTCTGCTGTGTCATCCATTTTGCTAAGCGGAAATAAACGCACCGTGATGGCCGTCACGACGAAGGTGATCAATAACGTAGCCCAGAAAAACACGTTCCAAACCTCCATCAAACCAAGGGTTTTCGCCACAATCACCATGAAGGTTGCGGATACTGTGGAAAAGCCCGTTGCGATAATCGCTGCCTCTTTTGCTGAATACTGACCCGATTTATACACTCGATTGGTGATCAGCAAACCGATGGAGTAACTTCCTACAAAAGACGCTACCGCATCAATCGCTGACTTACCCGGTGTTTTGAAGAGCGGTTTCATGATCGGCTGTAAAAGCACGCCAGCAAACTCCAATAATCCATAACCAATTAAGAAGGCTAGAAACACCGCACCAATAGGAACAATCAAACCAACAGGAACCACCAATTTACTAAACAAGAATGGCAGCATGTCCTTTTCGAATAAAAACGCAGGACCCATCGATAAAAATGCCATCAAGGCCGTGATAACACCCAATACTTTAAAAATAGACAAGACAGTTTGCGTTTTGCTTACACGCCATTTCCCCGTTACAAAGGGGTACGCGCCGCCAGCAAGAACGGCCAATACAGCATAAATTTCAGCGGCTTGAGCAAAATCTTTTCTTAGCCATGAAACGATATGATCCAGTGGAATCGTTTCTTTACCGCCAATGTCGATGGGGACAAAAAAGAAGAAAATACCGATACAGCTATAAACTACCAGCTTCAAAAGCGATAGCGGTGATAGACCTTTTTGGTTTGAATCTGTTGCATTCATATTGCGACTTCCTATGAGAACGTTATTAATCACTAAGTAAAAAGCAACATACATACCAACATGTATATACATTTAAAACATTTGTATGAACACCGCTTTATAAACAGAGATAAATAGAGTTTTGTTTTTATTTTTTAACGCCAACACCGCGAGAATCGCACAAGTAAAGAGCAAAATAAAGCGTTATGCACTAATAATACACAACAAATATAGACAGCATGCATTGCTGTTGACATGAAGACAGGTGTTGAAGACTAGGGGATTAAGATAGGTTGTCTATACATAACAAACGAGTTAGCCACTTATTTTCTTAATCAGCGCATCATAGTGTGGTAGCAGCTCATTCGCTAAATATTGACTAACAAGCGGGGCTTTTTGAGCATTTACAACAAGACGCTGAATTAGGTCAACCGCCGCATTGGCTTCTACCTGTCTATTTTTAATGTCACTTGAATACAAATATTCGTCGCCAAACAACTCAGGATACACTTGTCGATTGGGCAATACAGGAACACAACCAAGTGCAACCGCTTCAAGAACAGAAAGACCTTGAAACTCATGCAGTGCGGTAGACAGTACGATGTCGGCTGACGCCAAAAAAGCCAAGTAGTCCACCCTACTTTGAGCAAAGCCAAATTGCGTAATACGATGTGAGAACTGGGTTTTGATCTGATTAAATTCTTTTGGAATAGAACGAAATTGCTCTCCAAGTATCGCAATTTCATAAGCAACATCGCGACATTCCAGTTCTTCCAAGATAGCTAGCAATCGATCAGGCCCTTTATCAAACTCCCAACGCGCAGACCACACCAATTTAATGGTCTGTGCCTCTACTGGCGTTCGACTACCGCTCTTTTCTGGTTGACTCTGAATATCCAGCGGCACAGGCAGTACTTGCGATTTTTGCTCAGTATTGATCAACCAATCTGGTGAAACGTAATCAGGTAGTTTTTTCAATAATGCTCGTGCACCATCAAAAAAAGAATCTTTATTGAACTGACTATTAAAAACACATAAATCCGCCGCCAAAGCACTGTATAAAGTCACCATTTGCATTTCGATCAAACCTTGTTGTTTGTCGCTGGCAGGATAGGCAAATTGGTTCTCGTGGAAGTAGAGTAACCAAGGAATATTTTGTAAATCTGGGCAAAAGGCTTTTAGACCAACACAATCCGTCATCGACGTGGCGACCACCAAATCATAAGGTTGTTCCAGCGTAGATTTGAACCTAGGATCAAAAGCAAAACTCATGGCATTGCCTCGAATACGCCAAGCAAAATGTCGAGCAGGTAAAAATAAATAGCTCCAGCGATGCTCACTCAGACCCTTCATTAAGGTGTTTGCCCAAGCCTTATGGCTGCTCGCCTCATAAGCACTAATCAATAAAATTCGCACGTGTTCTTCTCACTTATCTTTTTTGTCGATTTTAAATCGAATGCTTTCAGCCTTTCCGAAGCACATTATTCACGGCTTACTGCTAGCTCATCTGTCTTGGGTCGAATATCATGTAGGAAAATAACGAATCGTTTAAGGAAAACCATGATCATTCAACGACACGATCAAGATATTAACACGCCAACTGGCACCATGCGCTGTACTGTTTATCGCCCTCAAGCCGAAGGTCGCTTTCCTTGTATCTTCTTTTATTCTGAAATTTTCCAACAAACCTCACCTATCGCTCGTTCAGCCGCGATGATGGCAGGGCATGGTTTTGTGGTTATCGTTCCAGAAGTTTTTCATGAGCTTAATCCAATTGGTACCGTCTTGGGCTACGATGACGAGGGGAAAGACAAAGGCAATTCCGACAAATTCACTAAAACGCTTGAAGCTCACGACAGCGACACTGTTGCGATGATTAGTTACTTTGAACAGGAAGAGTATTGCACAGGCCAATTTGGTGCGATGGGCGTTTGCTTAGGCGGTCATTTGGCGTATCGAGCGGCTTTGAACCCTTGTATCCAATCGGCTTTTTGCCTGTATGCAACTGACATTCACTCCAACACCATCCCTTGCGAAGAAGATAACGACTCCTTCACTCGTACCAAGGACATTCAAGGAGAATTGGTCATGGTGTGGGGTAAGCAAGACCCGCATGTTTCAACACAAGGTCGACAAAAGGTATATCAACAATTGATCGATACGGATCGCTTATTTACGTGGCATGAGTTTAACGGTCAACATGCGTTCATGCGAGACGAAGGCGATCGTTACGACCCAGCCCTCGCTTTAGAATGCTATAACAAGGCGGTTGCCCTGTTTCATAGCACGCTACACAAAGCCTGATTCGGTAAAACTTACATCAATGTGTGAAGCGAGCTTATGACTCGCCTCGCCACATTGGTGTTAACGCGCATTCGCCCAACTCACCAGAGATCCACATTTCGCTGTCTTGAATCGTGACATTTAGCTGCATAGAGCGCGTACAAATTTTCGCCAAAGCTTGTACTTGTACTTCTGAAAACTGCAACACTCGCATGTTATCAAAACGGCTATTTTTGCCTTTATTTTGTTCCCACCAAATATCTGATTTGTCATTATAGTTCACGACCACTACTTGTTGAGCACGCCCACAGGCTTTTCGTAAACGCTTTTCATCTGGCTGACCTAGTTCCACCCACAGTAAAATTTCATCGGAATAATTCTTCTGCCAAAGATCTGGCTCATCTTCTGTGCTAATTCCCTTAGAAAAACCTAACTGTTCACCGCCTTCTTTTTCATCTGCTAACAAAGCAAACGCCGCCAAGCGAACCATCATTCGCTCTTCGGTTTCAGAAGGGTGTAATGCCAAGGTTAAATCATAACTTTGGTAATGGTTTCGGTCCATATCAGACACTTGAACCGATGCTTTATAAACTGTTGCTTTTGTCGCCATGGGGGGTCTACTACACTGATTAAATACAAAAAAAGGACAATAAAAATCGCGATGAATTGTACAGCAAAAAGCAGCAGCAATATCATCACCAGCCAATTGTTTTTATGACAAAAAGAGGCCAGCAAAAAAAACAAAATAAAAAAACATTATTTCGATATAAGCAATTGACATAAGGCATGAAAAAAGGCTCAATCGAGGAGCTCAAAGAGCAAAAATTACACAATTGAATACCACACAAAGATGAAGGAGAAGACAGATGACTAAACAAACACTGAATCATTATGCTTCTTCGATGGCGACTTGCTATTCACGAATTCGCTCAACTTTGTCCACGCGTTCAATGCCTGTGTAATTCACTATTGACCGCGGAATTTACGCGGTCACTTCTATAAAAAAGCCTCGTAAGTTCCGCCAATAACACTAATTTGGAGAACATTTATGAGTATCATTGCCCTATTCAACGCAGCCAAAGACTACTTCGAAACTCGCCGCACCAACCAAGTTTTTCGTCAACTTGACGACCACTACTTAAAAGACATTGGTTTCTATCGTGACAACGGGCACATTCGTCCATTAGCGGGTAACAAAGACATCGAAAAGACAGTAATAGGAAAGTCTCAAATTCCGCCGGGAGAGCAACCGAGCGACGGATAATTCGATCGTCACCATAGAAGGCTCTAAAGTGACGGTAAAACACTAGGCTGGATGGCCAATACGCCTTTCACTACCATGTAGTGAAAGGCGTTTTTATTACAATAGATAAATGTTAACCACGATCTAACTGACGAACCACACTGGTCACAACGCCAAATATTTCTAAGCTCGACGTTTCTGATGTGACAACAGGAGCAGCGCTTGCCGCATAGGCTTTGTTTTTAGGTCGAAGCAGTACATCAGGTTTTAACTCCAATATCATGACCGACATCTTGCCATGCTCATAGGCAATAACAATATCCCCATGGCGAGCCGTTAATGAACGATCCGCTACTAACACGTCACCCGTTTGAATATCGACTTTGGCAATCGATTCACCTTGAGCTCGTACAAAAAAGGTCGACGTCGGGTTTTGAATACATAAGGTATTAAGGTCCAAAGATTTATCTTTAGACGGCTGACTCTTCGGAGAAAGCTTAGCTGACTCCGAGTAAAGAGGAATTCGGATACTGTTTGCCGCAATGAAAGCAGCAGACTCTGAAGAACCAAGATACGAAACGCGCATAAAAAAACACTCAAACTGTATATCTGTACAGTATGATTTAAACACCGCGAATAACCTAGTAAATTTTAATAAACAAACACAATTAAACGACGATTGAACAGATTAGAAACACCATCATAATGATTCTGTTTAATTAACACTCAAGATATCCTTTCATGATCTTGCAGAAGCTCACTTTCAGTTACTTCCCCCTTAGTTACTAACGAGGCTCGCCGTATATATTTGGCAGGGCAACGCTTATGGACATGTAACCAGTTCCAAACATGAGCTTGTTTCACACCTAACATTCGAGCAAGTGCCGTTTGACTTCCTACAACTACGACTACTTTTGCAATGGCTGACATATAACCTCCTTAACAACCTTTACTGTATATGATAACAGTTTTTATTGTTTGTCAAATACAGATAAAGTTGTAATCATTAGGAAATGACTATCGCTGAACGTGTTAAGAAAAAAAGAACAGAACTAGGACTAACTCAAGCAGAGTTAGCAAAACGTGTTGGCATTACACAGCAATCGCTGCAAAAAATCGAGGACGGCAGAACACAAAATCCTCGAAAATTAATAAGCCTATCTAAAGAGATTGGCTGTGACCCTGAGTGGTTATTACTTGGAACGGCGTGCGAAGTTAGAGAAAATCTGTCCAGTTATAACAATGGCACCCCTTCCCAGCAGTCACTATTAGATAATCAGCGACCTATTATTACCGCTTTGCAAGCAGCGGCATGGCCAGCACACAAAAATCTAAGCAATCATTCGGAATGGTTAGATTCACCTATTGAGACATCTAGAAATGCATTTTGGCTAACAGTAGTTGGCGACAGCATGACGTCGGTTTCCGGCATTAGTATTCCAGAAGGATACCTTATCCTTGTTGAACCAAATCAAAACGCCAAAAATGGTGATTTGATTGTTGCCAATACCGAAGGCAACAACGAAGTTACCTTTAAAAAGCTCGTCATAGACGCAGGTCAAATCTACTTAAAACCATTAAATCCCAATTACCGACCGATTGAAGTATCTAAAAAAGTCAATATTATTGGCGTTGTCAAACAAGCAAGAGCCCTCTTTTAAGCCACCCAGCAAGCACAAAACTCCTAGCAAGCCCTAGCTAATTAAGAAATCTTAAACTGTAAATTGTTGACAAACTAACAACATAAACTGTATTTTTAATATCGCCTACAACCAATAAAGGAATGGAATCATGCTCGTAGTCACTCGACGCCCCGGCGAGAAAATCATTATCGGAGACGATACGGAAATCATGGTGATCAGTGTACAAGGCCCTCAAGTTCGCATTGGCATTAAAGCACCAAAAGATGTGAGCGTTCATCGAGAAGAAATTTATAACCGAATTCAATCCTCCCAGGCACAAAAAACGGATCCATCTAATCAAAAAACAAACACTGCGAGCTCGTCGCTGTAAAATGGGTCTATACCACCTAGTAAGTTCTGGGAAGCCCCTCGGTCTGATTGACTTGCGCTTAAATGCAATTAGTAAAAACGACTTGTAACACGGTTACGTCCTGCGTTTTTTGACTCGTACATAGCAAGGTCGGCGCGCTTGAATGCATCTCCTTCCTCCATTGTATGATTCCAATTAGAAACACCAAGCGAAATAGTAATGGGTCTAGCAATTTGCGGTATCACTTCTTGCGCCACAAGCACGCGTATTTCTTCGGCTAAGTCTATCGCGTGCTGTGGTTTTTTACCTGGCAGTATTACTATAAACTCCTCCCCACCTGAACGGATTAAAATCCCCTCATCATTTATTTTTTGACTGACTATTCTGGTAAGAGCTTTAAGCACGTCATCGCCAACATCATGGCCAAACTCATCATTTACGTATTTAAAATGGTCAATATCAAAGAAAATCACACTAAAGGGCGTCAACTGCGCAACCAAATCTGCAACAAGCTCA
Source organism: Marinomonas primoryensis (assembly GCF_013372285.1). Taxonomy (NCBI): domain Bacteria; kingdom Pseudomonadati; phylum Pseudomonadota; class Gammaproteobacteria; order Oceanospirillales; family Oceanospirillaceae; genus Marinomonas; species Marinomonas primoryensis. Next base: position 2,391,663 of record NZ_CP054301.1, read on the forward strand.
TCCATTGCACGACGGTTCATCAAACCAGTTAAAGCGTCTTTTTTTCGATCTTCATCAAACCTAGACACTTTATCATTCAAAAAATCGATTTCCTTCCGAATGACTTTTTTAAGTAAATACGCTTCATAAAACCAAGCTTTTATTTTGATCGTTCTATCTCGATTTGTTGTACTTTGAGCTAATTGACGAAGGGGCCTAGCAATAAAATAAGCCGAGCCGACAATAAAGGTAAGGATAAGAATTTGCATAGGGATAGCCTGCTTCATCACTAACCATAGCTGTCTATCTAGCTCCTTCAAGACTGTGGCTCGTGGACTTTGAGCAACAATCCCCCAACCTGACTCTTTAACATACGCGTAGCCAGTGACCATAGGAACGCCTTTTGAATTAACAACTTCCAACGAGCCACTTTGACCTTTTGTAACGCGATTTATAACCTCGTTATTGGTTACCTTTTCCCCTATTCGGTTTTTCAATGGATGGTAAATGAGGTCTTTCTGTGGTGATACAACGTAGACATAAGAACCATCCACATAGCCATGCTGTGAGAGTAAACGATCCAAAAATCGGTTTTCGTGAAGGTAGATAGTTCCCAGCAAGTCACCAATATACTCACCGGTTTTACTAAATATTGGGTGTGATAAAAAAGAGAGGTAAGTTCCTGTGGGTCCAGTAATAGGACCAATGAATTTCGCTGAGCTATCTTCAAAGTTACTGGTTATAGAATCGCTTAAACGGCTGCCTTCTAAACCTATGAATTTTGGTGAAATAGATAGAATTACACCATTTCGGTCCAATATAGAGACAGAATTAAAACCTTGACTCATATTTCTAATTTGGTCTAACCCTGATTGTAATTCAGCAGGTTGAATGACTTTACGCTCTAACATAGGAGCGACAAATACAGCACCAGTGCCCAACTGAGATTTAGCATTTTCTAAAAAACTCTCTGTCATATGGGCTAACTTCTCCGCATAGACTCGGTTGGATTCTAGTGATACATCTATCAAAAGATTCTTTTGTAATTGATACGTTGAATAATATCCATTCCCAATAGTAAATAAGACACCAGAGAGAGAAAGTGACACAATCAAAAACCTAAGTGATAACATAAATTTCAAAATCCCTCTCCACCTTCGCATAACTATATTCTTTAGGGTCTTACTCACGATTTTGTCATATAAAACCTTTTATATAAATCAATAAGATATAGTTCCCAGTGTGATAAAGAGTAACCGTGGCTGATCTCCTTTATCCACTTACCCATTAGCATTCCCTTCTTATCAAAGTAGTTGGCGTTAAATATAGGTGGAAATACTACAAAAAATTAGATGACTATTTTATTTCTACCATCATTCTTAGCTTGGTATAGCTTCTTATCTGCTTGTTCAATCAGCTCTTCCGCAGAAATAGATGAACCCTCACTGACATGAACAACGCCAAAACTCATCGTGATATATTCGCTTTTAACCACTGGGGTACTAGCACATTCTTCTTGGATGCTATTGAGTCTTTTTTCCACTTGAGCAACATCGGTATTTAGAAACACCAATGCAAACTCATCACCACCATAGCGCACAACAATGTCTATAGAAGCTCGTGCATATTTCTTAAGGCTCATGGCAACAGAAACCAGAGCAAAATCACCCACTGTATGCCCAAATTTGTCATTAATGTATTTAAAATGGTCAATATCACACAAAACTAAAGTGAATTGCTGTTTGTTTTTCTGAACATTCTTTAAGACTTGATCAAATGCTAGGTTGAATCCACGGCGGTTATATAAGCCCGTTAGCTCATCGGTTAGAGAGCTTTCTAGTAAATGTTTATTTTCACCTTGTAGATAAGAGGTTCTTTCCGACACTTTTTCTTCCAAATTCTGCATTATATCAAAAAGGTTATCTGCCATTGAGCTCAACCCTTGGCTAAGAGAGTTAATCTCTCGAATTCCACTTAGAGGCTGAGGTAGCACTTGAATGCTCTTGATATTATTATCATTTGCTGCTTTATTGAGAAGCTGAATTGGCTTGCCAATATAGCGAGCAATCAATGAACCAATTAACCCAATGCACACAAACAATACCAGCGTAATAATAATCGTACTGTGGGTGTAATCTGTTAAAACTTTCTTATGATATGCACTAGGAATTAAAATACCTATCAGCCAACTTTTTCCATATTTTAGCGTTATCGGTCGAACATAATATAAATACTCTTGTCCTTTAATATTAAGTGTTTGCGTTCCTTCTTCTAAGTTCTGACTCGCCAACTGAAAAATTTCATTAGGATGGTTATTAAGATTAGCTCGAGTCGTCACACCATCAGCGGTTCTGTATAGTTCACCCTGCTCCGAGGTTGCAATTAGTGCTCCATTTTCTTCGGCCAAAAAAATATAAGCACCATCGACTAGTTTTAGAGATTCAAGGTATTGATCCAACTCGATCAGAGCAATGCTTGTCGCGGTAACGCCTAGGAGCGCTCCTTTCACATTGTATATAGGAGCAGACAACCCAATACCAAGCGCGGGATAACCATAGTAAGGATGAATGTCACTCCACGTCATTCCCCTTTCTTTTATAGCATCCGTATAAAATGGCCGTACTCTAGGGTCATAACTAAAGGTTGGATCGGACTGTATCTTAGCGCCAATAGCGTTTACTGGATCGTATTCAAACCCCTCCATTGTGAGGGCTTTGTAAACAAAATTAGCTGCAATATTATGCTGCCCTCTTCTGATAGGGTCTTGCGCTGAAGCAAGGTAACGCCCATCGACCGTTGCAATAGAAATAAACGTCATTTGCGCGTAAGGTGCAGCTTGCTCGTAAAATCGGCTAGCGATAGGAATCAGATTATTAAGCAGTTCAGGCCTGTGAGAAAAAGCATTGAGATTAACCTCAACAATATTGTTCAGCGGTGCCACGAAATCCTGCACACGGTCATAAATACGCCCCTCTACCTCTTTGATATATTGTATTCCCACCGTATTTGCAATATTCGATATTGTTATCGTGGAAACCAAGTACATCGTTACACCCGATATCAATGCAAGCACTACGAATGGGGCAACAATCAACCAGCGTAACGGAACAGTCTTCATGTGTAGTTAACTCAATTTATGATGTGTCATTTAAACTTAAGTACTACCAGAAAATTCGTCGCACTTAAAAAGCCTCTATCATTAAACTATAACCTCCTTTCATGACGAAAACACACGACACGAATATTATTTGTTATCAGATAAAGCTAAGGCACTATCATTGATAGCCCCATTGCAGAAGAGCCAAAGAAGTACATCAAACTCAGGATCTCTTTCTTTGTAGTATGATTTTTTGAGGGGTAGATATGTATTTTGGTTACAATATGGTCGCAGATTCGCCATATGAGCCTTTAAAAGGCACGACATAGAAGATCAAAGAAGCAATAGAGGAAAGAAAATAACGTAAAATTTTTGATGAAAAAGTTATAGCTTTGATTGGAATATAAGAAATGGTTGCGGGAGCAGGGTTCGAACCTACGACCTTCGGGTTATGAGCCCGATTTTCATACGTTACTTTAATTTATATAATTTGATATAAATAAATTAAGAAGGAATAAATCTTTTAAAATCATTTAGTTATATTTAAAAATACATAATTTAAGATTTATCAAAAAACGAGTTTTACAAAAATATGTTTTTGAATTAATTCTCGCTACAAAAAAGCAGCAAAAAGAAGCATCTCATTTTTTAACGGCTAATGCGCCTTTACCTCATTAGGGTAACGGCAACAAGCCAACATTCAGACCATATGGTGTATTTCAGATTCGCCATCTGGTATAGCAGTATAGAAGAAATCTTAATTCATAACACGTTGCTCGCATACAGGCGGTGTGGCACCACCAGCTAAGTTCAAAGAAATGTATTTTTTAGAGGTAACCACTTCTAGGAAGTCCATTTATCGAAACGAGAAACTATCAAGTAAAGCAGTCAGATCAAGTCCAGACTCTTGCATCTAAAGGCCACCACGGCCTGTTAAACACTAGGAGCCCATCGACTCTTTAATTTACTCCGAAAATAATTCAAAAACCAAATTGCGAAACCAAATATTGCCGGTATCTTGATGATAACGTCGGTGCCAAAACATGTTGATTTGTGCTGGAGGAATATCGACGGGATGTGGCTTGACAATCAAACCAAGATTTTCGGATGTTTGTAAGGCAAGCTTCTCTGTCACTGTAGCGATAAGATCCGTTTTTGCTACAATATACGGTGCAGAAATGAAGTGTGGCAGTTTCAATTTACTGACTCGTAAAACTCCGCTTTTTGCTAATAATTTTTCTACTCGTCCATGCCCTGTATCTTTCGCTTCTATGACAATATGCTCAGATTCAGAAAATTTTTCTAACGTGAGTGTTCCCTCAGAATAGGGGTGCCCTTTACGCATCAAACAAACGTAATCTTGGTCAAATAACCGTCTTTGATAAAAACCAGCTTCTAACTGTGGTAATAATCCAATTGCAAGATCCACACTGCCCATTTCCAACTCTTCCTTAAGAGATTGACCCTGGTCTCTCACAGTACTCACTGAAATATTTGGCGCATGTTCAGCAATATATGCCATCAAACGCGGCAACATATAGATCTCACCTAAATCCGTCATATTGATACAAAAGGATCGATTACTAGAAAGCGGATCGAAGCGTTCTTGATAATTTAAACCATCTTGCAGAGTACTTAATGCGTAGCCAATAGACTCAGCAATACTGTCAGCAAATGGTGTAGGCCTCATTCCACGAGCTGTTCGTTCAAACAACTCATCATTCAACGCTAGCCTTAATCTAGCTAAGGCATTACTCACGGCGGGTTGGGTTAGTCCAAGCTGTTCTGCAACTAGACCAGTCTTACGTTCTCGGTACATTAGTTGAAATACAACCAATAAGTTTAAGTCAATATTTTGTAGGCGAATCATGATAGAGGTCTCACTGTCGTGAATATACATTATAAGAGTTATTTTATATCTGAATATCTCAACAACTTCTATAGTCGATTTTATGCAAAAGCATCGCACATAAATCAAACAATAATAAGTAAGAGCGAAGATGGAAATTTTAATTAAACCCACCAATAAAACGATAACAGCCTCTCAAGGCAGCACGTTGCTAGAAGCGTTTTTGGAAAATCAAATTCCTATCTCCTATAGTTGCTTATCTGGTCGCTGTGGCACCTGCCGTTGCAAAGTAATTAAGGGCACAGTAAGCGGACCATCCGCCGCTGAGGGTCGTTTAGCACAACATGGCCAATTTGTTTTAGCCTGCCAGAGTCGTATAGAAACTGATTCCATCATTGAGATTCCTGAACCAGATGAAATCATTACGCACCCAACCAAAACAATAAAGGCTCAAGTCGTTTCTTACGACATTCTTTCCAATGACGTTCGTAGACTGAAGCTTAAAGCCAACAAGGGCCTAGACTATTCTCCTGGTCAATTCGCCAACCTCAGCTTTTGGAAAGACGGCGGTACTCGCTCTTATTCGATGGCCGGAGTAACAGAAGATGACACGCTGGAATTTCACATTCGCCTTATTCCGAATGGGCGGGTTACGTCAAAACTTGACGACAACATCAAAATCGGCGACGCCATCAAATTAAATGGCCCACTTGGTGCTTCTTACCTACGCCGTAAAAACGCCGACCCTATGCTTTGTGTTGCGACAGGTACAGGACTTGCTCCCATCATTTCAATTGTTCGTGGTGCATTAGAGTCTGGCATGAAGAACCGTATTCATGTGGTATTTGGCGCCCGCACTGAAGAAGATTTATACGGTTTAGACTATTTGGACCGTTTAGCTTCTGAATATAAAAACTTCCAATACAAAGTTGCTCTGGACCACACAAAACCTAATAGCACCTATTTCCGTGGTCTGGTTACCGATGCCATTACAACCGATTTTCCCGAGCTGAAAAACTGGCGAATTTATTTGGCAGGTGCTCCCGCGATGGTTGAGGCGGCCTCTTTGGCCTGCACTCATCGTGGTGCAGATATTGAGCATATATATGCCGATGCCTTCTACCCAAGCGGGGTTTAAAGCCGTTTATCTAGCGTTATTACATTTAAACAATGCCTTATAGGAAGCCAGTCATTTCCTTAAAGGGATACATTCAACCCACAATAAAGACAAAAAAGGGTGAGCAAAATGAGTCAGGAAAATCGCATTCCCGTGACGCCAATTTGGAACCATGAAGACACCAGTCGCATTCCATTTTGGGCCTATACAAATGAAGATATACACAAGCAGGAGCTTCAAAAACTTTTCTATAAAGACCATTGGTGCTATGTCGGACTAGAAGCCGAAATTCCACAACCGGGCGATTTTAAACGTACTGTTATTGGTGAACGCTCCGTCATCATGGTTCGCCATGAAGATAATAGTATTTATGTTGTCGAAAATGTTTGCGCCCATCGCGGCATGCGCTTTTGTCGCGAAAAACATGGCAACGCTAAAAGCTTTACCTGTCCTTATCATCAGTGGAATTACGACTTAGAAGGCAATCTTCAAGGCGTTCCTTTCCGCCGCGGAGTTAAACAAGACGGTAAAGTAAAAGGCGGTATGTCGAAAGACTTCAAAACCTCAGATCATGGTTTAACCAAACTTTTAGTCGCAGTACGAGGCGGCGTAGTTTTTGCCAGCTTCGATCACGATATAGAGTCGTTTGAAGACTTTCTTGGACCAACCATGCTGTCTTATTTCGACCGCATGTTTAATGGCCGAAAACTCACTTTATTGGGTTACAACAAACAACGTATTCCAGGCAACTGGAAGCTAATGCAAGAAAACATCAAAGACCCTTACCATCCCGGTTTATTACACACTTGGTTTGTTACTTTTGGCTTATGGCGTGCCGATAACCGTTCTGAGTTGAAAATGGATAAGCATTTTCGTCATGCCGCGATGATTTCGACTCGTGGCTCAGGTGGTAAAGACTCACAAACCACCAATGTTTCTAGCTTTAAAGAATCCATGCAACTCAATGACCCTAGCTTTTTAGATGTTGAAGTGGAGCCGTGGTGGGAAGGCCCGACAGCAGTGATGATGACACTGTTCCCAAGTGTCATTTTGCAACAACAAGTCAATAGCGTCAGTACTCGCCACATTCAACCTAATGGTCATGGCTCATTCGATTTTGTCTGGACTCATTTCGGTTACGAAGACGACACACAAGAAATGACTGAACGGCGCTTAAGACAAGCCAATCTTTTTGGTCCAGCAGGGTTTGTCTCGGCTGATGATGGGGAAGTTATTGAGTTTTCCCAACAGGGTTTTGAACAAAAACCCTTCCATAGATCACTTGCAGAACTTGGCGGCAAAGAAATAGAAGAAACCGATCATATGGTCTCCGAAACCTTAATCCGTGGCATGTATGCCTACTGGCGAAAAGTGATGGGAGTATAACCATGAAAACAGATAACTATCTAAAACTGACTCAGTTCTACCAAAACTATGCAGCGGTAGTTGACCAAGCCAATTGGAGCGAGTGGCTCGACATGTTTGTCGAAGAGTGTGTCTACAAAGTTCAGGCCCGTGAAAACTTTGATCGAAACCTGCCCATGGCGGCGCTATCACTCACAAGTAAAGGCATGTTGAAAGACCGTATTTATGGCATTACCGAAACCATCTTTCACGACCCTTACCATCAACTACATATGGTCTCATCGCCATTGATACTAAGCGAATCTGACAATGGTGTTATTGAATCTCAGGCCAATTACACCGTCTTCCGAACTAAGAACGACGGCATTGCAGAAATTTATAACGTAGGCCGTTATCTAGACCGTTTACGCATAACAGAAAAAGGGATTCAGATTGAGTCTCGGCTCTGCATCTTTGACAACGAGATGATTCTTAATTCATTGATTTACCCAATTTAACACTCGAAAAGAGGAAGATTTTCCATGAGCGACAACTGGATAAGTTCAATCAGCATTGACGATATCCCTGAAGACGATGTTATTGGAGTTACTGTAAACGGCCATCAAATAGCATTTTATAAAGTAGAGGATGAAATCTTTGCTACGGACAATATTTGCACACACGGGCACGCCCTGTTAAGTGACGGTTTTTTGGAAGATGGGGAGATTGAATGCCCACTTCATCAAGGAAGGTTTTGTATAAAAAGTGGTAAGGCCATGAGCGAGCCACTTACAGAAGACATCAAAACATACGCGACTCGAATGGAAGACGGGCAGGTTTTCCTCAAATTTAGTTAATAACACTTTTTCTATTTTTTATGACGTTTTAAACCGTCATAAAAAATACGCTAGCCAGCAGCAACAATAAATATAAATGAACTGGAGAGAATAATGAAAAAATTACTATTACCACTTATTACGGCCTGCTCTATCACACTGATATCAGCCAATGCATCTGCACAAATTTTGTCTATTGCCTCACCACCACAAGGCTCAGTTTGGAATACTATGAGCAACGGTATTGCCAATGTAGGACGCTCTAAAGCCAACATCAACTTAGTCGTTCAACCTTACAGCGGTAATCGAGCCATGATGGATGCCGTCAACCAAGGGCTTGCTGAATTTGCTATTAATGATGTCAACGACGCTATTGTCGCGGTACAAGGAGTAGCCGATTACAAAGGCAAAAAACGCAGTCATTTAAGAGTGGCCTTACGTATTAGCCCTCAACCCATCGGTATTTTTGTACGCCAGGACTCTGGAATCAACCGTATTGAAGACCTCAAAGGTAAACGCGTTGCTTCAGGTTGGAATGCTTTCCCAATCGGCCGCCCTCACATGGAAGCCATGCTGGCCACAGGAGGATTAACTTGGGATGACGTTAAAAACATCCCTGTTCCTGATCTCATCCGCGCCGCAGACAATCTTTCATCAGGTCGCCTTGACGCCACTTACTTTGCCGTTGGCGGACCTAAAGTAGCAGAAGTTGATGCTTCTGTGGGCGGAGTGAAGTTCTTACCCGTCAAAGCAGATCAATCGGCACTTAATGCGGTTCTTAAAATACGCCCTGCATTTTATTTTTCTGAAGTGAAACCCGCACCACACTTGGTAGGCATAGACAAACCAACCCAAATGCTGACGTGGGATAACGTATTAATCGTCAACGATAAAGTATCTGACGAAAATGTTTATCAATTAGTAAAAGCCATCCTTGAAAATAAAGAGGCTTTAATACAAATTTTTCCCGGTTTTAAAGCGCTCGCCGTCAACACGCCGAATAAAAATTACCCAGGCATTCAATATCACCCTGGTGCGGTTCGTTATTTCAAAGAAAAGGGTCTCTGGGAGAAATGATTTTTCATCTCTCAACTTTTTTCTCTGTAAAAGGTGTTTTAAATGAACGTTGAATCTTCTACCCAAGAAGTACTAACAACCGAGCCGGCAATAATGCCGGCATTAAGAAATAGCCTTGGGGTACTAATCACCTTGGCTGCCATTGCCTTTGCTGCTGACCTATTCAGCCGTTTAGGAATAGCCATTTATACCGAGCAATATTTAGCAGCGATCTTGGGAATCAGTTTGGCGCTGGTTTTTATAAAACCTCAAAGTAGTCAACTAAAACGAAGCCTAAATGGGCTACTTGCGCTACTGGGTTTGATCACCAGTCTATATTTAGCTGTGCAATATCCTGATCTTGTTGAGCGACAACTTGATCTTACTTTAGATTCTTTAACTGTTTCAGCCATTCTATTTGCTCTTGTACTAGAAGGGCTAAGACGTGTGGTGGGTATTACCTTAGTGATTGTCGTCTTACTTTTTATGACGTTTGCTCTCATTGGTAATCATCTTTCTGGACCTTTACAAACCCGTGAAATCAGTCTAGATAGACTTTTCGTTTATCTCGGTGTTGATACCAATGGAATGCTGGGGTTAACCCTAAACGTCGCCGCTACAATCGTGATTGGTTTCATTCTATTTGGACAACTTTTACTGCGCTCAGGCGGAGCTGATTTTTTCAATGATGTTGCCCTTTCACTGATGGGCAAAAGAAAAGGCGGTTCAGGCAAAATTGCCACTATCGCTTCGGCGCTGTTTGGCTCCATTTCTGGTGTCGTTGTGTCCAACATAGTAGCGACGGGGGTCGTTACCATACGAATGATGAAGAAAGGCGGCTTTAAACCACATACCGCCGCTGCCATAGAAACAGTAGCGTCGACAGGTGGACAGATTATGCCACCGGTCATGGGCGCAGTAGCGTTTTTAATGGCTGAATTCCTACAGATTAGCTATAGCGACGTCGTATTAGCTGCCTTAGTCCCTGCCATTCTTTATTATGCAGCGCTGTATATTCAGGTCGATCTTGAAGCGGCTAAAGAACAAATTATGCCGATTGACCCAGCACTTATTCCTTCTAAAAGAAAGGTTCTCAAACAGGGTTGGATTTTCATAGTTCCTTTTGCAGCTGTCATTTTAGCCCTCTTTAGCTTTAACCAACGTCCAGAAACGGCCGCCCTTTGGGGGGCTCTTGGAGCACTGATTGTTGGCGTATTGAAAGGCTATAAGGGCAAACGCATGGGGGCCAAAGATATCTTAGGCAGTCTAGAAGAAACCGGGCATTCCATTGTTGATATCATCATGATTGGCGCGGCAGCAGGTTTCATTATTGGCATTCTAAACATCACAGGCTTGGGCTTCGGCTTAACCTATTTCTTAGTGGAATTAGGACAAGGCAATTTATTTTTATTATTAGTCATTTCGGCTGTGGTTTGCATCGTACTAGGGATGGGAATGCCAACCGTTGGCGTCTATCTGCTGCTCGCGGTTTTAGTCGCACCTTCTCTGATTCAAGTCGGCGTAGAGCCAATTGCGGCTCATCTGTTCATCTTCTATCTGGGTATGATGTCCATGGTAACGCCACCGATTGCTATTGGTGCTTTCTTTGCCGCCAGCATTGCGAAGGCAAACCCGATGAAAACGGCACTTACCTCTATGCGACTTGGTTGGACTGCTTACATTATTCCCTTCTTATTTGTCACAACGCCATCACTCTTGCTCATTGGAGAAACATCACAAATTGTCATTACAGTAATAAGTGCATTAGTAGGTGTTTGGGCCATATCTGTTGGTTTTGCAGGTTATTTCAAAGACAAACTTAACTTCATTTTGCGAGTAGGGTTTGTGATTTCTGGAGGCTTGTTTTTGTTTCCTAATTTACAAGGCGGCGATACATCAATCATACCAAAAGTAGTGGGTCTAGGGTTATTAGTTGCATTACTTCTAGTGGCTTCTTTCATGAAAAAAACAACATCACAGCTATCACCTAACTCTACTCAGCCATAGGAAAAAACCATGCAGCTATACAACTTTTTTAACAGCTCAACCTCCTATCGAGTGCGCATTGCACTCGCTTTGAAGGAAGTCGATTACCAGCATCATGGTGTCAACATTCGTATTGGCGAGCAAGCGACCGAAAACCATATAAAGCTCAATCCTGCCAAAGGCGTACCGGTGCTGATTACCGATGAAGGAAACAAGATCACTCAATCAATGGCCATCCTAGATTACCTAGAACAGGCCTATCCAACCCCCTGCTTGCTACCAGATGATCTGTTAACAAGAACGAGAGTATTGGAAGTATCTAATCTCATTGCTTGCGATATGCACCCAGTAAATAATTTGCGAATTCTTGGCTATTTGAAGAAACAACTCGATGTGTCAGAAGAGCAAAAAACAGCGTGGTATCAGCATTGGATTGAAGAGGGATTCGTTGCCCTAGAAAGCTTACTTACTGAATACGGTCATGGTTCCTATTGCTTTGGAGATCAACCAACGATGGCCGATTGCTGCTTAATACCTCAAGTCGCTAATGCTTTGCGCTTTGGATGTGATTTAACCGCGTTCACCAAAGTGCTGGCGATTTATGAACATTGCCAGCAGCAACCCGCTTTTCTGAAAGCGGCGCCAAATCGACAACCAGATTACATCAGTTAAATCACCTTGCTTAGCCAAGATAAAACATAAAAACGAATACGAGGAGAACCACATGCAATCATTAGGCACTTTAGAGGATTTACCTCAATCCTATCGTGACAAATTAACAGAATTAAATCTGGTCCCACTGTGGCCAAATATGCGGGCAGTTTTACCCCATAAAGTCCCGAGTCGAAAAACACAAATGTTAAATTGGCGTTTTGATAAGCTTCGTCCATTGCTGATTGAAGCTGGCGATTTAACACCAATGGAAAAAGCTGAGCGTCGCGTTTTAGTCTTGGCAAATCCAGGGCATGGACTCACTAACATGCAAGCCACTCCAAGTATTTATATGGGACTGCAATTAATTTTGCCCGGTGAAACCGCCCCCAATCATCGCCACACACCAAATGCGGTACGCATCATTATAGAAGGTGAAGGGGCGACAACCATTGTGGATGGCGAGCCCTGCGTGATGGAGCGTGGAGACTTGATTCTGACGCCGTCAGGAAAATGGCATGAACACCAACATGAAGGCGACGGCCCTATCATTTGGTTGGATATTTTGGACCTGCCGTTAATCTACCAATTAGAAGGCTCTTGGGCGATAGAAGGAAAAACACAAACCAATACCCTAGAGCGAGACAAGTCCTTCGCGGAATACAGTGCCGCGGGAGTTGTGCCTGAATTTGATTTCCATAGAGAAAGCACAAACTCACCTATGTTGCGTTATCCATGGACAAAAACCCGCGCCTGCCTTGTTGAAATGGCTCAGCATTATAGCGATCGCCCTATTCGCATTGCCTATGTAAATCCTGAAAACGGAGCCAGTTTATTCCCGAGTATTGGTTTCGGTGCCATGATGTTGCGCCCCGGCGAAACCTTGTCCTTGCCAAAACGTACGACAGCTTGTGTGTTTCATATTGTTGAAGGGGAAGGTTCCCTAAAGGTCGATACCAATGATGCCATTCTATGGACAGAAAAAGACACGCTAAGCGCCCCAGGTTATACCGACATATCTCTCTGCAACCATTCAACCACTAAACCGGCCTTCATCATAACGGCCGACGAAGCGCCCTTACATCGTTATCTCGGTATTTTTTGATCTGTTTATTCACCCTTAATTATATTTAAGAAAAGGAAAAAGTTATGACTAACAAACTCGCATTCCCAGCTAAAGAACCCGTTTTAGCCAAAATAGCTGACTCTGATAGCCTATTTCCCGTGCATCGAATTTTTTGTGTTGGACGAAATTATCATGCACACGCGACTGAAATGGGTGTCACTGTCGACAAATCTACCCAAGAGCCTTTTTATTTTCTAAAGGATTCAAGTACCTATGTAGCAAGTGGTTCCAGCATTGAATACCCACCACAAACTGCCAACTATCACTATGAAATGGAGTTTGTTGTTGCCATTGGTAAGGCAGGTTTTAATGTCAACGAAGATCAAGCAGAAAGTCTTATCTTTGGTTACGCCTGTGGGCTAGATATGACACGTCGCGATCTTCAATTAAAAGCTCGAGAAACCGGTCGTCCATGGGATTTAGGAAAAGACTTTGAAGAGTCTTCTATTCTTGCCCCAATTGTTCCTATTGCTAAAACCGGAGTATTAACAGAAGGCAAAATAGAACTGGCCGTAAATGGCGAAATAAAACAGTCTTCAGACTTAAACTTATTAATATGGAATGTACGTGAAATAATCGCACATTTATCTAAATTCTATCACTTACAGCCGGGTGATCTAATTTACACAGGGACTCCTGACGGTGTTGGCCCTGTAATAAAAGGAGATCATATAACAGGGTCAATATCTAATATTGGAAAAATAGATTTGAAAATATCCATATAAAATAAAGATCTAAATTATTCATTCTATTTATCGTACATATAGAATGAATAACAAAAAATTCAATTAAATAAGTAACCCTATACTTTCACATTAAAAATAAAAACAGAAGGAATAGCTAACATGAATAATAAAAGCATTAAAAGTGGATTAATGTTAGAAAAATTGGAGACCAGTTTATTAAAAGGGCAAATTAGCCGTCGTAAATTTATTCAGTTTGCCGGTGCTGCAGGTTTATTGTCATTAACGGCGGCTAGGGTTTGGGCTGAAGAGCTCGACGCTATAAGAGAAAATCAACGTCAAAGAGGAGCCTCTCTTAAAAAGAAATACGATTACATCGTAATTGGGGCTGGAAGCGCAGGTTGTGCTCTTGTTGGACGTTTAGCTGCTGATAAATCAAAAAATATTCTTTTAATCGAAGCAGGAGACTGGGATACAGCGCCATCGATTCTAGACCCCAGGCTTTGGTTTACCAATTTAGGAACTGAACGTGAATGGGGAGACGTGTCTCTTCCTTCTCACGGGGTTAATGGACGAGCTATAGCGGAACATACTGGACGCGTTTTAGGTGGAGGCAGCAGCATTAATGCCTCTATTTGGGCTCGGCCATTTAAAGCGGATATGGATCATTGGGCCAAAATGACAGGTGATAGTCGATGGAACTACGAATCTTCTCTTGAGATTTTTAAACGAATTGAAAATTGGAACGGAAAAGAAAATAGCCAATATCGAGGTAAAAACGGTCCGGTATGGTGTCAGCCTGCTGACAACCCGCTACCTGTTGCGACGGCCATGCTCGATGCATGTCGAGGCCTCGGCCTACCGGTTAAAGATGACTTGAATGGTGAACGTGAAGTGACAGGAGAAGGATTCGCGTTAATGAATCACATAATAAAGGATGGCCAGCGCCAGAATATGGCTCGGTCTTACTTGTATCCCGTTATGGCTCAGAAGAATGTGACTGTTTTGGTTAATACCCATGTGAATAAATTAGTAATTGATGGCACCACTGTTCAAGGCATCGAGCTTGAAGGATCAAAAGGTAGAATTATCGTTGAAGCAGACGTGGAAACGATACTGTCTGGTGGTGGTTTCAACACACCAAAACTTTTAATGCTGAGTGGGATTGGTGATGAAGTAGAACTCAAAAAGCATAATATTAATACCGTAGTACACTCCCCTGAAGTCGGAAAAAATATGCAGGATCACATTCTACATGGTGGTGTATTATTTGAATCTCCAGTTCAAATGAGTCATCGTAACTCTGGTGCTGAAGTTTCAGGATACTTAAAAAGTGACAGTACTCTTGACCTTCCTGATATTAGTGTTGTGCAGATAGAGCTGCCATATGTCAGTGACGTTATTGGTAAAGAATATAATCCACCATCGTCTAGCTGGGCTCTTTGTGGCGGAATGGTAACACCTAAAAGTCGCGGTCGAGTCACACTCCAATCCTCCAACCCCTCTGACCGCCCGATTGTTGATGCAAACTTTCTAGATCATCCAGATGACGTCGCCTCTTTAATTAAAAGCATAGAACTATGTCAAGAGATTGGCTCAACCCAAGAGCTGAAAAAATATGTTAAACGAGAAGTCATACCTGGAAAGAAATTAAAAGGTAAAGAGATGGAAGACTTTGTTAGAAATGGGGCCACTACTTATTTTCATGCCAGTGGCACCTGTCGAATGGGCAATGATGATTTAGCCGTTGTTGATAATGAATTACGTGTTAACGGACTTAAGAAGTTACGAATAGCAGATAGCTCTATTATGCCAAGAATTGTATCGGTTCCAACAATGCCAGCATGCGTTCTTATCGGAGAAAGAGCTTCGGATTTACTGGCTTAACTGGTTATAAAATAATTAAAAAAAATTCAAATAACGAGGTGAATAATGAATACTCAATTAGTAATCGATAATAAAGAAATGCCTTCTGAAACCGGTAGAACACATCAACGTAAAGATCCACTGACCGGTTTGACCGTTTCAACTTGTGCTGCGGCAAGTGTCAAGGACGCTCTGCTTGTAGCCGAATCATCACGAGTGGCTTTTAAAAGTTGGTCTGCCTCTCCACCTTCTGAGAGACGTGCGCTGCTATTGAAAGCGGCCGATATAATAGAAGCTAAAATGGGGGACTTTATTGCTGCGATGAAAGCGGAAGTAGGTGCAAGTGATCTATGGGCCGGCTTTAACGTAATGTTGGCCGCTAACCTTTTTAGAGAGGCGGCGTCGTTAGCTACTCAAATTCAAGGTGAGACCATCCCAACGGATAAGCCTAATTCACTGTCTATGACAATTCGTCAACCTGTTGGACCCTGTTTAAGCATCGTACCTTGGAATGGCCCTGTCGTACTTGCCGCTCGCGCAATCGCCTACCCTCTAGTGTGTGGCAATACGGTTGTGTTTCGAGCTTCAGAAGTAAGCCCAATGACTCATCGACTTATCGCCAATGCCGTATATGAAGCAGGGTTACCTGAAGGCGTACTGAACTTTATAACAACCGCGCCAGAAGATGCTCCTGAAGTGATAGAAGCGTTAATTTCGCACCCAGCCATTCGAAGAATTAATTTTACTGGATCCACTTCTGTTGGCCGTATCATTGCAGAAAAGTCTGCCAAACACCTAAAACGCTGTCTATTGGAACTTGGCGATAAATCGCCACTAATTGTGTTAGATGATGCTGAAATAGATGATGCAGTCTCAGCTGCGATATTTGGCTCGTTTTTATATCAAGGGCAAATTTGCATGTCGACTGATCGAATTATTGTCGATGAGAAGGTTGCTGATGAATTTGTTTCAAAATTTGCAGATAGAGCTAAGAAACTCAGTATTGGTTCTGCTGCGACGTTAGGAGAGTGCATTATTGGACCTGTTATTAGTCAGGACTCTGCCAACCGATTGAATACAATAATTGAGGATGCTTTATCTAAGGGAGCGACGTTGGTTATTGGTGGCAAATCAGATACATCACAGTATCCAGCAACAATACTCGACAATGTAGCCTCTGATATGAAGGTTTACAAAGATGAAACATTTGGTCCAGTTATTTCAATAATTCGCGTAAAAGACACTGAAGATGCAATTCATGTGGCAAATGATACAGAGTTTGGACTTTCGTCAGCGGTATATGGCAAGGACATCGTACGGGCTCTAAATGTTGCAAAACGTATTGAAACTGGAAGTTGCCATATCAATGGCCCTACTGTTCAAAATGAAGCAAGTGCACCTTATGGTGGAACAAAATCGAGCGGCTATGGACGTTTTGATGGTCGTGCAGTTATTGACGAGTTTACTGAACTTAAATGGCTAACAATAGAAGATAGTTCTCAGCAATACCCATTCTAAAGAAGAAAACCTTAGAGCCACCGAAACAAAGTGGCCCTAAGGTTTTATTTAAAAAACATATGGAAAATTCACACATTTTTTAACACTGATAAAGAATCTAGATCAAAATCAGCACAGGTTAAATCAACCAGATTTCTTGACGGTCTCAGAAAACAGTTCACCGGAAATTGCCCAATCTTCCGTTTTCACATCATTAAAAATGACATAAACATACTGCGGATCAACACCTGCGTTTTTTGCTATTGATTCTGTAACGTCTTTAGCGATCTGAGCTTTCGCACTATCACGACCTTCAAACATCTGAATATTTACAACTGGCATGGTAACTCCTCATTGGTCTACATTTTAGTTTTGCATCTCTGCACTTGATGAAAAACATAGTAACGTGAGGAGCATTGGCGAATAAATACGCTCTGACTCCATTCTGTGTAGCGAATTATTCAACAATCATTAAGCAAACTTTCCTTCCGCTGAAATACGGACAAACTCATCAATAATAAATCTAACACCTGGCATCAAATGTCGATTGCTTGGCCAAATGAGGTTCAAGCCCGTCAACGACGGTGTAAGAGCGGGCAGAATGGGAACCAGTTCTCCCGCCACAATAAAAGGACGCAATAACGACTCAGGAAATTGTATGATGCCCGCCCCAGCAACACAGGCATCTACCATGGCATCGCCATCACTTATTTGATGATGCGGTGTGGCGTGACAGTACACATCATCACCTGAATCTGATTTCACTAACCATGGCAGCGGTCGCCCTCCTCGCCAAGCCATCACGCAGCGGTGTGCGTTTAATTCCTCTAACGAAACAGGCAAGCCGAACTGTGCCAGATAATCAGGCGAAGCACATAATATGAGACGCTGTTCGTTCAGCTGCTTTGCAATTAGATCACCGCTGTCTTTTAAAGCGCCGAAACGAAATGCCAAATCAAACCCAGAATCTAATGGGTCGATCAACTTGTCATTAAAGGTAATCGTCAGCTTCAACTCTGGGTATTGCGCGGCCATTTTCAATAATAGAGGCATGACAACTTGCCTTCCAAAAGCGGAAGGCACATCAATACGCACGTTGCCACTTGGTCGCTGTTGTTTGTTTTTCAAACTAAGCTCCGCCGCTTCCAATATTGTCAACGCCGACTCACAACTTGCTAGGTACGCTTCGCCTTCGGTTGTTAAGCTCAGCTTGCGAGTCGTCCGATGAAATAATTTAGTGGATAAATGCAACTCTAGCTTTGCAATGCTTTTGCCTAGCGCAGATTTGGAAATGCCTAATTCATCCGCCGCTGTTGTAAAACTGCCAGCTTTCGCCGCGGCGACGAAGTAAATAATTGAACGTATTGAATCGGCTACTATCGGAATATTGGTCATTTTAAGAACCCTATCGACTCTTCATGGTTGATAATTTAACATCCAGTCTATGGCATAAAACCCGTTGATATAAACTATATCAGGACCCAAAGTGGCTCAGTGTAAAGTCAATAAAGCTGCGTAATTTGGGCGTCATTCTACGATCCGGTACGTACAGCAAGTGCATAGGCCTAGTTGGAACAGGGTAATTCGTTAATACTTCTACTAACCTTCCTGTTTCCATCTCCTTTTCAACTAGCTCTAACGGCTGAAGCATCACACCCAACCCTGCAATCGCAGCTTTCATTAAAGCCTCCCCGCTATCTACCATTAAGCGCCCTGAGACAGGCACCGACATCGGCCCTGATTCAGTCAGAAATGTCCAATGGGTACGCAACTCTGTATGAGAGAACCCTAAACATTCATGCTCCAATAAATCTGTGGGCTCAGAAATCGTCGGATGTTCAAGAATATAGTGTGGCGCCGCGCATAAAACCAACTTATAAGGTCTCAATGCACGCGCAATTAAACCACTATCAGACAGGTTTCCAACACGAAAAGCCACATCAAAACCTTCATCAATTAAATCGACCGTTCGGTTGGTTAAAGACATTTCCACTTTTATATCTGGATACATTGTCATATATTCTGGCA
Organism: Marinomonas primoryensis; assembly: GCF_013372285.1. Taxonomy (NCBI): domain Bacteria; kingdom Pseudomonadati; phylum Pseudomonadota; class Gammaproteobacteria; order Oceanospirillales; family Oceanospirillaceae; genus Marinomonas; species Marinomonas primoryensis. The sequence continues at coordinate 2,410,778 of NZ_CP054301.1, forward strand.
GCAATGACGCAAGCGCATTCACACCAAAAGAAACGGGAGCGCTCACCCTCAATTTGCCAGTTGGCACCGCGCGTACTTCCTGAACAAGACCGCTAACAACCTCCATTTCAGCCAAAATATTTTTTGACCTCTCATAAAAACTGATCCCAATATCCGTTAAATGCTGGCTACGAGTTGTTCGATTAATCAATTTCACACCCAAACTTTGCTCAAGAAACCGAATGTGCTTACCAATCAATTGCGATGACATATTCATTGCTTCAGCAACGGCAGAGAATGACCCCAGCTCAACAGACTTAACAAAAATCTCAATACTTAATAAACGATCCATTTGAAACACCTTGTTTCAAGTAAAGCTACAAAGTAGACATTTATCCTCATACATTTCAAGTTGTACAGTATATTTTTAACTGACAACGAGAAAATAATGATGAACATTGCCATTCTTGGTACAGGAAATATGGCCGCGGGCTTCGTTGACGCTCTTGCGCCTAAATATAAAGTAACAATAGGCGCTCGAGATCAAGCGAAAGCCGCGGCACTCGCTGAAAAATCAGCCTATGACGTAGAAGCCAGAGGCATTTCGGCCGCAATAGCAGTATCGGATGTCGTGTTACTAGCACTGCCTTTCTCCGCCATCAAAGACGTATTAAATACCGCTTCTAATATGGATAAAAAAATACTGATCGATATATCCAACCCTGTGACAGAGGATTTCCAACAGCTTTCTCTTGGACATACCACCTCTGCAGCAGAAGAGATTCAAACCATCGTACCAAACGCTTATGTCGTCAAAGCATTCAATACTATTTTTGCCCCACTTCTTCCCGAAGAAGCCCGTCATGACCAACATCTACAAGTTTTTTTAGCGTCTGATAATGAACCAGCAAAAGTCATCATATCTGAGATTGCTTCATCGATAAGTTTTACCGCCATTGATGCCGGTCCGTTAAAGAACGCTCGATTTTTAGAGCCAATTGGCGCGATGAACATTCAATTTGGTTTCTTCCTCGGGCAAGGCACCAACATTGCGCCAACATGGAAGCATTTATAATCACGACATAAATACAAGAATAAGGGCCGTTTCGGAATGCCATTCGCGCCCTTATACATCGATACCTTTCTATTTTTCAAAACCGCCTTCTATTAAACAAAATCACTAAAAAGGCTCACAAGAAAAATCAACACACTCAGCAGACAATTTTTTCATTTCCAAGGAATCACATCATGAAAACTCGTCAAAAAATAATTCTATTTTTTGTGGCTTCTCTTTACTCTTTTGCACCTGTCGTTGAAGCAAAATCCGCAGTAGAAGCACTGCAAAACGATTTTGTTTTTCCAAATGAAATAACAGGATTACCGACCAAACTCTCAGACTTCAAAGACCTTGAAATTAATTATTTCACGACAAACGACGATGTCAAAATAGCGTACTGGGAAGCGGGTGAAGGGGAACCAATAATTTTCATTCCAGGCTGGTCTGCAAATGGCGCTGAATACATAAACGTGATGTATTTGCTGAGCAAAAAATACCATGTTTACGTTTTAGACCCGAGAAACCAAGGTCTATCCCAAAGAGTGAAATACGGTAATCGCATTAGCCGATATTCAATGGATCTAAAACAATTTGTCGATCACCTGAATTTATCAAAAGTGAATTTTAGCGGTTGGTCTATGGGCGCCTCAGTCTTATGGGGTTATATTGACTTGTTTGGCACACAATCAATAAAAACACTGTCATTAATTGATGAGCCTATTTCCATTTACATACACTCAAATTGGTCAGAAGAAGAACGACTCAATGCCGGTGGAATGACCACCTCTGCTGAAAAAATGATTGCCGCCTATTCAGGTGCACCAACGAGTGAAGACATCGTCGACATGAGTGTCATGGCTCGATACATCGCAAATGATTCTTTGTATTTCCAAAACTCAGAAGCCTTTGCATCCGCTGCCATAAAGAACAATTTCGACTCTATGAGCCAAGTACTGTTCGATCATGCGATGAATGATTGGCGTGATGTTGTCAGTAAAAAAATAGACGTGCCTACGGCCATTTTTAGCGGTGATTACAGCCACAACGTACGCAGCCAGCAATGGGCCAACTCAGTGATCCCCAATTCGCAGCTCTATATTTATACAAAGAAAGAAGAAGGTGATCATTTCTTAGCGTTCAAAAATCCCAAAAAATTCACGTCTGATTTAGATAGCTTTATAGAAAGAAATAAATGATCAAAATAGACCAATATCTGATACCTAAAAATCAGTGACGACAACCAAACGCTCTAATACCCAAAAGCCATGTCGAGAATAAGTTTCATACTCTGACTTATTTCGATATGGATTAGCAATTTCCTCATGACAGGGACGCTCCCTAGGGCGAATTCGAATCACCTACCTCCACCCTTCGAATCAAATCATGTTTTTGGACAAATTTGTTACTTTGATTCAAATTAACATTGAGCTTTATACAATTAAAAGCTCCTACTCATCGCAATAGGTCTACAAAAAAACACTTTATAGGTAATGTTTTGTAGACCTAAATATTGTCAATCCAACCTATAAGGTCTACAATTTAACACCAATAGAGTAATAATACGTAGACCTTTATGAGAAAAAAAGAAAAATTACTGTCTGTACTATCTCACGCTACTAAAGCTGGTGGAGGCGTTCATACGGCTACAGAGATAGCGTTTATGCTCGGCGAAAAACATACCCCTTCTTTCACAAAGTTTCTCACAGATTGCGTACAAAAAGGTGTATTACGAAGGGTCGCAACGGGTATTTTTGAAAGTACAATTACTCCGCCTGATGGATCAACGGCAATTTACAAGATCGTAAATAAGCTCAGGGGAGACGTACTTAACTATATCAGCCTAGAGAGCCAACTTAGCTACACTGGCGATATTTCACAAATTGTTATGGACAGACTCACTGTGATGACAAAAGGTAGAAGTGGCATTTTTTCTACACCTTATGGAGTCATTGAGTTTACACATACAAAAAAAACGATCGAGTCAATCGCCCCTAATATTTATTTCGATTCAGACATCAAAATGTATCGAGCCAGAACATCCCAAGCTATTGTGGATTTAAAAAACTGTAATCGAAACCTGCAAATGTTGGAGGCATAACATGCTCAAAGAAGTCATAAAGCAAATTATTAACACCAATCCTGAGTATGCAGGGATAACACCTGTTATAGAAAAAGAAATATTGCACCATGATATTATGGCGGTCATGGTAAAACAGGGCGTTATGCAATCACTGACTTTTATTGGCGGCACATCACTTCGCTTATGTCACAACAGCTCTCGATTATCTGAAGATTTAGACTTTAATGGCGGGCACGATTTTAAACCTGCTGATTTTGATGGTTTAGAAGTCGAGATTCAAAAGTACATACAAAAAAAATATGAAACGCAAATCTGGGTAAATAAGCCGAGCCAAGACAAACAAGGAGATACTTCTTCTTGGCAAATTAGTATCGAAAAAGAAGCAAACCGCCCTGACCTACCACGTCAAAAAATGCATATAGATGTTTGTGCTATTCCTTCGTTCGACATTGAGAGAAGACCACTAATCAATCATTATGATGTCGTCGTACCGACAGAAGGACTGTTGATCCCTGTACAGTCATTAGAAGAAACCTTGGCAGATAAATTCATCGCTTTAGCATACCGTGCGAGACGTATAAAGCCTCGTGATGTTTGGGATATTCTTTGGATCAAACAAAGAGGTATTGACGTATCCATAGAGTTGATCAACAAAAAACTTGCGGCAAGAGGCAAAACAAAAACTAACTTCATAGAGACGCTTACTCTTCAGGTCGAAAAATTACTGAACGAAGAAGAGGTAAAAGCCGACTTTAACAACGAAATGAGCCGTTTCATTCCAAGCCAAATTAAAGAACGAACAATCGATAATCCAGAGTATTGGCAATACGTGCAACTTGAAATTAAAAGCATGACAGACCCTATACTCAAACCTAATTTGCAGACAAAGAAATTTGATATGGGCTTTTAAACGATAATTAAATAAGACATATAAACGCTGATAAGTGATGTTAAGCCGTTCACCACCAGATCAATCATGCTAAGTAGTATCTAGGGATACATGCAATCAAGTCGAACGGCGAGCCTTAATCGCATGCTCCATATCTATAAACCAAACGAGTAACCAATGACCATTATGAATTTATATCCTTAAGATACAGATACTTAGAGATAAAAAATGATAAATAAAAGAATGTGGAAGGTGATTAAGGTCTATTTTTATCAAGGAGGTTTATGACCAAAGATCCACTTAGAGACATCCAGTACATAAATGCCCGAACGACAAGATTCCCTCATTTTAAGTAAAATAAGGACATTTACTTACAACTTGATGATTTTTTTGAGGAGTGAATATGTATTTTGGTCACAATATGGCCACAGATTAGCCACATGAGCTTTTCCAAGTAAAAAGTAGATAACCAAAGAAGTAGTAAAAAAAATAAACAACAATTTTGATCAGGAAATTTTTTAGTTTGGATTGGAATATAAATAAGAAATGGTTGTGAGAGCACCTTTCTGTATTTAAAAGTGAACCTACGACCTTTATTGAAATGGTTGAGGGAGCACCTTTCTGTATTTAAAAGTGAACCTACGACTTTTATTGAAATGGTTGCGGGAGCAGGATTCGAACCTACGACCTTCGGGTTATGAGCCCGACGAGCTACCAGACTGCTCCATCCCGCGACAAGTTAAACTATTGATATAGCTTACTTTTTAGTGATGTATTTCTGAATATTTGTATGACCAAATCTGATATTTGATTGCTGGAGCACTTTTCTGTATTTAAAAGTGAACCTACGACCTTTACTGAAATGGTTGCGGGAGCAGGATTCGAACCTACGACCTTCGGGTTATGAGCCCGACGAGCTACCAGACTGCTCCATCCCGCGACAGATTAAACTATTGATTTATATAGTTTATATGCAGAAAATAAAGATAAATTGTGTGGCCAAAAACGCTAGATTTTTGGTTGCGGAAGCACCTTTGTGTATTTAAAAGTGAACCTACGACCCATTACTTATAGCCTAATTGGTTGCGGGAGCAGGATTCGAACCTACGACCTTCGGGTTATGAGCCCGACGAGCTACCAGACTGCTCCATCCCGCGCCATACTAAACGATTGATATAGTTTAGATTTTATCTTTTAGCGCTGAAGAAATTATGTGACCAAATTAATTTTAATGGTTGCGGGAGCACCTTTCTGTATTTAAAAGTGAACCTACGACGACCTGCCATCTAAAATTTCTTTAAATGGTTGCGGGAGCAGGATTCGAACCTACGACCTTCGGGTTATGAGCCCGACGAGCTACCAGACTGCTCCATCCCGCGACAAATTAATTTTATATAGATCACTGACAATTTCATTCGATTAGTTGGTTGCGGGAGCACTTTTCTAATATAAAGTGAACCTACGACCTGCCATCTAAAATTTCTTTAAATGGTTGCGGGAGCAGGATTCGAACCTACGACCTTCGGGTTATGAGCCCGACGAGCTACCAGACTGCTCCATCCCGCGACTAATCTTCGTTAACTTTAATCATTTATTAAATAATTAATTAGGTTGGCAAAACTGCTTCACCCGTGTCAACGAGGTGCGTATTATAGGTAGATTAAAGTAGGAGTCAAGAGAGATAGAGTATTTACATGCGATAAGTTCAAAAAACTTTAATACAAACAACCCATTACTAAAATGGCCGCCATCGTTAAAGTACTTGAATCCGTCGCTATCACAAGGTAAAAGAAAGCCATCCAATAGTTTTGATTACGATGTTAGGAGATGAACATGCTAAATAAGATTGAAGACATTCTTCGAAAATCCGCCATTCCAACTGACAAAGACGCCCTTCCCGGCAGAAGCACGCCTTTAAAAGTGTCTGGAATACACGCTGTAAATCATGAGTCCTTTGTCCGCCAGCCTAGCAACAAAGAGTCCGAAGTGATTCTTGGTATGGGGTGTTTCTGGGGAGCAGAAAGAAAGCTATGGAATATAAAAGGTGTACTTGTTACTTCTGTTGGCTATGCCGGTGGTTACACTAAAAATCCAACGTACGAAGAAGTCTGTTCTGGTCAAACAGGACACAGCGAAGTAGTACAGGTTATTTTTGATACCTCCATCATCACACTAGAAGGTGTCCTAAGCGTTTTCTGGGAAAACCATGATCCGACTCAAGGAATGAGACAAGGCAACGACATCGGTAGCCAATATCGCTCGGTTATTTACACCAAAAACGAGCAAGATTTTGCGATTGCACAAGCAAGCCAAGCAGCGTATCAAAAAGAGTTATTAGCCGCTGGCCACGGCATGATCACCACAGAAATTGAACCACTAGACACTTACTACTTTGCGGAAGAATATCACCAGCAATACCTTCACAAAAATCCAAACGGTTATTGCGGTTTGAGTGGTACCGGCGTCAGTTGCCCTATAGGCCTTAGCGTTTAACCTTTCCCCCTCAAAATGCAGCGTTAAAAAAACCGAATTAGACTCTTCATTATGAAAGGCCTAATTCGGTTTTTGTTTATCTAGGCGTTAGCAACACCTAGCCATCAATATTGATGCTGTATTCTTCATTATTGTAAATTACTTTAATGCTATCAGAGCTATTTACAAGGCCATCGTTATTCGAATCGAAAGAAGATGTCTCCTCTATAAAGGTAGCAACGTCTTCACCATCTACTTTAACATTCCCATCTGTTACCTTGACATGTTGTGACAAGAACTCAGTAATCAGATCCGTATCAGCATCTTTACCAGGGCTTCCTTCTATACCTGTTAATAGATCCGTCAAGTCTAATGCGTCTTCTGTTGCATTGAAGTCGGTAATCGTATCTATATTTAATACATCAGTCGTGTCATTTAATATAAAGATATCTTTACCGTCTCCACCTGTTAGCGTGTCCGTGATTTCGTCATCACCACCAAATAGAATGTCATCTCCCAAACCTCCAACTAACGTGTCTTCACCTTGTGTACCGACAAGATAGTTATCATCATCTGCCGCTTCGTCTACCGTACTAGAGCCATTTGCGCTATAAGAAACGGTTGTCGTAATTTCTAAGTCAGGCAATGGGTTATTACTTAATACGTTAAGGTTTTCAATAGATGTCTGATCACTGGTGATTTCAATGTCATAATTTCCATCAGAATTAGCGGTTAACGTCGCGCCGTCCAGCGTAAGTGTCGCTGTTGAAGGAATACCAAACAGCGTCAACGTGGAGGTATCTGTCGTGCTATTCGCATTATCTATCTCAACAGAGACACTATAACTAAACATAGCAGAACCATTATTAAAGCCACTAGAATCACCTTTAACAATACCATCGCTCATCATAACATTTTCAAAGTTGATAACTCTCGACTTAATGTTATCAACGTTATTGTTGTAATCATTTTTAGTATAAGAAGCTAAGTAAATGGAATCATCTCCCTTCCCTCCATCAACATCACTATAAAGCTTACCGTCTATAGTGATTACATCATCTCCTTTACCCAAATCAATCTTAGCATCAGACCAAACGTTACCGTGAATTATGACCGCGTCATTTCCATCTTCGCCTTTAATTTCTCCAGAGATGTCGCCTTGTACTAATAATACATCATCACCCTTACCCAACTTAACATCACCGCTGGAGTTGATATTTCGACCAATTTCAACAGTATCATTTCCATCTCCAGCATCAATTTTGCCACTTAGGTCATGTGCAACGTATACAGAGTCATTTCCATCACCTAAATCTATTTCAGAATTAGAGTTAACACTCCCTCCAATAGCTAAACGATCACCTCCATCAGACAAATCAATATCTGCATTAGCATTCCCACGAATTTCTACAGAGTCATTACCCGCACCACTATATATTGATCCGTTTGAATTCAGCTCACCTTTAACCAGTAGATTATCATCACCATCACCAGAAAAATCACCTGAATCAAGCGTTAAAGTACGGTTAACATTACCTGTAATTACTATTTCATCACTACCATCACCAGAGCTAGCGGAATTATTCAAATCTCCATTTAAATAATACGTATCATTTCCACCTTGAGAGTTTCCATGGTTAGCCAATACTTCGGACTCAAAATTACTATCATGTCCTTCCCATGCGTTTACATCGTAATCAGGCGCACTTTCTGCTGTCGATACAGTAACTGTCGGTAAAACCCCATCAGCCGTTACAGTAATTGATGCCGTTGCAGTATCCTTTCCGCCCTTGCCATCTGAAATGGTATAATCAAACGTTGCCACACCAGTAAAGCCTTGTAGAGGCGTGAAATGAATCACTCCCTCAGAGTTTAAATACGCATAACCATTCTGAACATTACTAATGCTTGTGACGGTCAGAGCATCACCATCAGCATCGGTATCATTCTCAAGCAAACTATCAACACTTATTGCTAACGCTTGATCTGCTAAAGTGGCAAGCGGTGTCTCACCTGTTGAGCTGAGAATAGAAGCATCAAGAACAAAATATGTATCCCCACCGTCTGAACTCAAGACTGGCTGGAACATATAATCGCCACCCTGATCCCACCAAATCATATCTATAGCCTGATACCCAGACTCGCTGATAGTAAAGGATGCATGAGTAACAGTATGAACAGATTGATTGCTTTCAACCGTCGCAACAGGATAGCCATTAATGGTTATCTCATATCCATCGTCTGCTGTTACTTTGAAGTTATACGTTCCAGCTTCTAAATACACGTAACCTTGAAGATAAATGCCGCCATCCGTATTGTCACCAGGATCAGTACTTAATGTGCTTGCATCAGAACCTAAGAACTCCTGCAGATGAGTGCCTTTCGCTACGTCAGAAGAACCTCGTCCATAACTGATATTTGCCGCTTCAAACGTTGCGTCAGCTTCTTTGTTGACGACAAGCGTCCTAAAATCACTAATGTTATTAAGCTGGGAATTCGTACCATAATATTCCCCAACAAGACCAGCAAACAGTGAATCAGGTGTGCTGTCATCTTGAGCTTTAGGAGCGGTATTAGTCCCAACATTTATAGATAAGTTAGCAGAAGAAGTACTACCATCTTGGTCCTGTATTAAGTAAGCAAACGATTCTGTCGCTCCTGCTGGAATATCAGAAACACTCGCTGTAACTTCATAAACATAACTACCATCGCTATTCAGTACCAAATTACCATACTGACCTTCTATGCTATGGCCCACACTATCATTTGAGGAGACAGTAGCACCCACAGCAACACCTACGACGATGACTGAACTATCCGCACCAAGAGAGTCCGCTCCCAACCCATTGTCATCAAAAATATTACCTTCTGTAGAAGGCAAGCTATAACCATCACCCTCAACGACACGAACAACCAATTCATAACTGGTAGCCGCATTTTCATTGGTATAAATAGAAGTAACGACTTCACCATCAGGATTACCAACTTCACGGAAACCAACAATTTGGAGTGTGTATATATCCCCATCCCGCTCAAAAGTAACATGTGTATTTTGAACAGTTACGATATCGCGAGATGCATTAACGTCATTAGTGTTAGGGGTTTCATTGTGATCAAAGTTAACAGTCAATGTAACTGGAGTACTGACGCCTAAGTGATCAAGAACAAAAAATTCAACAGACATTTCCGCACTAGTAATCGCTCCGCCACTATTAATAGGGTAGTTGTAGTGAGTAAAAGTACCGACACTAATGTCTTGATTAAGGTCAAACCGTCCTTCTAAATTGCTATCGTTATCAATAAAGCCATATCCGGACTGCTTAGACTCCGCAGGATTTCCCCAGCGAATTTGGTCTTTAGCTGAATCATTATCGACTCCACCCAAATCAGAAGTACCATCAAAAGTCGTCACCGATTCGCCATGGGTATAACTTACCCAACTTGCCGCAATTTCAGACACTTCAAATTCTTCATGCTGGACAACAATACTATCTTGATCATCTACGGCCACTGGAGCAGAGTCTTGAATATCAAGATTCACAGTAAAGGTACGACCATCTTCAAGCGTCACAGTGACACTGTCTTTATCAGAAACGGCGTCACCATGATCTCTAACAGGTGCATCGTATCGATACTCACCATCATCACCTAACGTGATCGTCCCGCCAAAGTTCGTAACAACCTCAGTCGTACCGTCGGGGAACGCAAAGCCTTCGGGTAGATCGGTTAAAATATGTTGTTGACCCTCAGCTAAACTAAAGCTTGCCTCTGCAGAAAGATCGACGCTATGAGTAGAAGTGCCAATACTTTCGACCTTATTACCCGCTGCATCACTGGATGTAACCACCACATCAAACTCAGAATCAGCTGCCAAATCGCTGCCCAATACACCAGCAATAATCCAGATGCCGCCAGCTTTAACCGTAGTAGAGTATTCAGTATTGTTAATGGTCATTTTAACGACATCACCTACCGAAATATCACCACCAACAGCCTTACCAGAGATTGAAATTGTTTGACCTAATTCAATACCATCAATTTTATTGTCATCAGTGATTAAATTAACAGTAACTGTCCCTACTTCTGCCACGGTATCCAATATAACGGAATCTGTACTTGCAACAGAACCCGTTGAAAGTTGTGCTGTTACGCTAAGAGTCGTCCCTTCATCCGTTTCTACTATGCCTGATACAGAAAGGCTGCCTAAAGAAATATCCTCATCAGATAAGGTAATAACACGATTAGACTCACCATTATTTGTCGTAATAGAAAGAGTATCACCAGCTTTAGCTCCAATCGGCAGCGTAACAATCACAGTAACAGTGCCATCGCTTTCACCACCATTCAAATAACCATCGTCATTCAAATCATCCGAGATAGACACGGTCGGTGTAAACAACGCGTCGATGGTGTAAGTCGTACCGCCTATCTTCACATTCTCAACGTCAATAAGCAGAACAACATCACTGGTATCACCACGGTTAATTTGCAGATTACCATTGTTATCAAGGGTAAATATGGCCTTAGATACATCAAAATTTTGGAAGATCACAGTATCATTACCAGATCCACCATCCACAGAAAGGGCATTGTTTTGATCATCCACATTGATAGTGATGGAATCATTACCACTACCCGCTAACACATAATCATCACCAGCTTCTGTTTGAACAGCAGCCCAATCACCATGCCAATAATGCGCAGTATTAGAGAAGTCACTTGTGTTACCGGCCGCATCGGACTGAGTTACCTTAAATAACTCATTATCGTTCACTGGTGTATCAGAAAGATTAGACACATCTAACGTCCAAGATCCATCAGCAGATACCGTCGTTGTAACGCTCGCTAACTTGGTATATTCACCTGTTTGAGTGTTATTCCCTGCTGTGGTTGAACCAGAGACAGCCCACAACGTAATGACAGCACCGGCTTCGCCAGTACCATGTAGAGTTACGGTAGAGTAATCAGAACTATCAGAATCATCAGTGATATTTGTGATGATAGGAGGTGCTACAGAAATATCCGCATCCGCCGCTGTTTTACTCACTTCACTTGAACGGTTACCCGCCGCATCAGACAAAGTCGCTTTAACTTCAGCGCCTGGTGATACCTCAATTTCCACACCATTACTAATATCATCAGCACCCAAAGTGATCGTAGTTTCTACTCCATTAACACTGTAAGACAGTTTATCACCGACTTCGGAACCTGCTACCGAGATAGTCGCTGTGATGGTGTTATCTTCGCCCACTTCGTCGGCGTTATAAATACCATCAACACCAGCATCCTCAAAGGTAATACCTGGCGTAGCAATATTAAGATCAACCGTATGAGTTGAAGTCGCTTTACTCTCAACTGTGTTTCCAGCCGCGTCTGAAGACGTCACAACCGCGTCGAAGGCCGTATCGCCTGACAAGTCAGAACCTACAACACCCACAGACCAAGTGCCGTTTTCAGCGACTTTTGTGGTGTAAGTCGTGCCGTTGATCACCAAGGTCACGGTATCGCCTTCTGCGATATCGCCACCTGAAGCGGTACCTGTCACGGCGATCGTGCTGTCGGCTTCAATCGCGTTGATCACGTCATCAGGAGTAATCGCATCAATTGTTACTAAATTTACGTTCACAGTAACCGTTGAAGTATCAGTACCGCCTTTACCATCACTAATTGAATAATTAATTGTCGCCGTACCACTAAAACCTTCGGTAGCAGTGAATACCAATTTATTATCAACAATAGATACAGAACCCTGTGAAGGAACTGCCACCGAAGCATCAGAGATAGACAGAGTGTCGCCATCAACATCTGTATCATTAGCTAAAGCATCAATCGTTACTGCATTACTCGAAGAAGTACTAACAAGATCTGCTGTGGCCACTGGAGCATCGTTCGTGCCCGTCACGGTGATGGTGATCGTTTGTGTATCTGTGCCACCCTTGCCATCGGCAACTTGGACGGTCACTTCTACGTCTGTAATGTCGCCTACCGCGAGTGAGTCATAAGCAGCATCCTTAGGATCAAAAGACCATGTCCCATCAGTATTTAAAGTAAAGCCTGAAGGCGTAGAACCGGTAACACTAAAAGATAATGAATCACTATCAACATCGCTGGCATCAACCGAGCCAGTTAATAGCTCACCACCTTCCAAAACAGATTTACTGATAACAGCATCTACCGTAGGAGCATCATTGGTACCATTAATAGTCACAATAATTTCATAGTCAGTGCCATCACTAGCAGTAACTGTAATTTTTTCCTGAACAGATTCCCCATCATTCAAATATTGGGCTTTTGTCGTATCTAGCTGATACTCCCAAGTACTATTACCAGGCGTCGATGTGTCAGAAATAACAAGAACACCAAATGCACCATTTATAGATCCAGATGGGAAAGAAGGGTTTTCTCCATTATCAATATCAGTAATTTCAAGCGGCAAAGATAGAGTGAGTGTTTCATCTTCATCAATAGTCAATGAGTTAATACTGTCATCAGAAATTACTGAAACGTCATCAACACCACCAACTTTAACAACAATTTCTTCACTTGTACCATCAGTCGCATACACAGTAAACCTTTCAACAAGCTCAGCCACTTGTGCTAGTGACTGCAATTTGTCGTTGTCTACTTTATAAGACCAAGTACCATCTGCAGAGATAGTTAAACTACCAAGAGTGTCGTCTGAAGTCTCAACACGACTAGTATCAAATGAAGGATTATCACCTGAATCAACGTCTGTAATTGTTAACTTACCTCCTGTAGATACAATGCCAACCGACAAACTAGTCTCGTCATCCTCAAGTAAAGTACCTGTGGTGTCGCCTGCGATCGTAGCCGCATCGTTAGTGCCATTGATCGTCACTTTTACGACTTGTTCTGTACCGTCTACCGACGTAACCGTGAAGCTTTCGACTTTGCTGTCGCCAACATTCATATCATTGAACGCACTGTTCGCCACGAACGTCCACTCGCCATTTTCCGCGATGCTGAACGTGCCGTTGGTGCCTTCGATGCTTGTCGCTGTGAAGGTGTTGTCTGCGTTGTCCACGTCGCTTGACGTTAACGTGCCGCCCAAGGTCAACGCCGTATCTGTTTCATCAGATGCTATAGAAACGTCACCGCCGATCACTGCTTTGTCGTTCACCGCATCAACCGTGACCGCAACTTCTGCTGAACTGCTTTCTTCGCCATCGCTGATCGTGTAGCTGATCGTCGCTTCACCGTTGAAGTTCTCTCTGCTGGTGTGAACTCGCTTGCCGTCAACAATCGCTACCGTACCTTGCTCTGCTGGAACCAATCGCTGCCAGATCGTCAACGTATCGCTATCAACATCTGAATCCCATCGCAAACTGACCATCGTTCACCGCATCAACCGTGACCGCAACTTCTGCTGAACTGCTTTCTTCGCCATCGCTGATCGTGTAGCTGATCGTCGCTTCACCGTTGAAGTTCTCTGCTGGTGTGAACTCAAGCTTGCCGTCAACAATCGCTACCGTACCTTGCTCTGCTGGAACCGTCGCTGCTGTGATCGTCAACGTATCGCCATCAACATCTGTGTCGTTCGCCAACACATCAATCGTGATCACGCCGCCGTCTTCTGTGCCTGTCGCCGTGTCGTCTAATGCAACTGGACCGTCATTTGTACCAACAATATTAATAGTAAGTCTTGTAGTATCAGTTGCGCCCTGATCATCAGTAACCGTTACAGGGATTTTGAGTGTTAGCCTTTCACCAGCAGCTAAATGATTATAAGCTTCATCGGATGCATTAAATTTATAGGATCCATTTTGATTAAAAGTGAGACCTTTAACTTCTTCTGCAATAGCAAATTTTAGTGATGCACCAGCAGGTAGATCTACATCTTTCGCAGTAACAACTCCGCTCACAGTGGAATCCTCTCGCACTATTGCAGCAGCAGCTTGAGCAATAGGCGCATCATTCGTTCCAGTCACTGTAATTATTAACTGTCCTGTACCTTGACTGCCTTGATCATCTGTAGCGGTAATATCTATTAAAATTTCTTTCTTTTCACCTACGACTAATGAGTCATAAGAAGATGCATCGAAACTGTAGGTACCATTACTATTAAATATTAGTCCTGTAACCGTAGATGAAGTGCTAAAAGAAAGCGCTTTTCCATCAGGAAGGTCTACATCCGTAGCCCTGACAGAACCACTAATAGTAAAATCTTCTGTTACTGATACGCTTTCGCTGTCAACAACAGGTGCTTGATTAACCGCACGAACTGAGGAAGGTGCAGAATATTCACTTCCTGTCGCCTGACCACTACTGCCGTTATCTGTATCATAGCCATAGGTCGGAAGACTACTTTGTGTATCACTACCAAAGCCCGCTTGTGCACTATTATCATTTCGCTCAATAGACACATCAACACGCTGCTGATCTGCTAGGGTGTTACCCGCTGCAGGGGCATCTTGGATAAGGGTCGGGTCATCACCCGCTAGAATTGCATTTTGTAATGCATCAATTTCGGATGAAGAGTCCGCGACAAGGTCTTCGTTATCGCCTGTGTTATAAATTTCATCCGTCATCTCTACAATAGAGTCCCCACCAATTACTACATCAGTGCCGTCAACAAATGCGATAGTAACGCTACCGCTGCCTCCAGTAAGAACCGTCTCGCCAAAGAAGATCGGATCACCTAGCTTTACAACTCGCTCTTGCCCGTCAATAGATTGAACCGTCACAGAACCATCTAATTTAGTAATGAAACCGATGGCATTACCCAACGTTGCAAAAGGAACTTGATTGTCGCTCATGGTGAATCTCCTGGACTCTAGATAAGACGTAATAAATTTATAATTACTGACAAGATAGAAGAATCAAAGAGAAGTATCTATTGTACCTTGGTACAGTCGACGTGCTTATTTGCCTATTTATACCAATTTCCATTTAAAGACCCTGGTCTTGGGTGGGCTTGTGATTGCTATAAACACATCAAATCTTTATAATTTACGCAATTTTGGGCGCAGGCATTAGCTTTATCAACCCTCATTAGATCCTGTGACCTATTTCTAAGTCTATTCGTGACTCAAGTAATAAGCCCTTATGGCAATGTCATGCATTTGCCAAAACATGGCACAATAATTCCAGCTTATTTTTCTTTTAAATTCAGAAGGTAATAAATGATCGATTCGATAAAACGAGACTGGTTCTCGAACATTAAAGGCGACTCCCTCGCTGGTACCGTGGTTGCACTTGCCTTAATTCCCGAAGCCATTGCATTTTCCATCATCGCAGGTGTAGACCCTAAAGTTGGCTTGTACGCATCCTTCTGTATCGCCGTGGTTATCTCTTTTGTTGGTGGTCGTCCTGGTATGATTTCTGCTGCAACTGGCGCCATGGCATTGCTGATGGTGACATTAGTGAAAGATCACGGTTTAGAATATTTGCTTGCCGCCACACTACTCACGGGTGTTTTTCAGATTATTGCGGGCTACTTAAAACTCGGGGCGCTGATGCGTTTCGTGTCTCGATCTGTGGTGACCGGTTTTGTGAATGCTTTAGCGATTCTGATATTTATGGCGCAATTACCAGAACTGACGGATGTAACCTGGCATGTCTACGCCATGACCGCCGCAGGACTTGGTATTATTTACCTATTCCCGTTAATTCCAGTCATTGGTAAAGCCCTACCTTCTCCATTGGTTTGCATTGTTGTATTGACCATTTTCGCCATGATGTATGGTTTAGACATTCGTACCGTTGGTGATATGGGCGAATTACCAGACACCTTACCCATTTTTCTATGGCCAGATGTTCCGCTAAACCTAGAAACACTTTTAATTATTCTGCCTTACTCTCTTGGTTTGGCCGTTGTGGGTTTATTAGAGTCCATGATGACCGCCACCATTATCGATGAATTCACCGATACAAACAGTGATAAAAATCGCGAATGTAAAGGCCAAGGGGTTGCCAATATCGCCTCTGGATTTCTAGGCGGTATGGCAGGTTGCGCCATGATTGGTCAATCCGTGATTAATGTAAAATCTGGTGGCCGTGGTCGCTTGTCTACCTTCATGGCCGGCTTAATATTGTTGATCATGGTGGTTTTCTTGGATGACCTGATTAGTCAAATCCCCATGGCCGCGTTAGTAGCTGTCATGATCATGGTATCAATTGGTACTTTTTCTTGGGAATCCATCATCAACCTGAAAAAACACCCACTATCAACTAATATTGTAATGTTAGCGACGGTTTCTATTGTGGTTGCAACACACAACTTAGCAATTGGCGTGTTTGTTGGCGTGCTATTAGCGGCCATGTTCTTCGCCCATAAAATCGGGCGCTTTATGGTAGTGAAGAGCGATCAAGATAAACAAACTGACCATCGTACTTATAAAGTGATAGGCCAAGTATTTTTTGCGTCATCAGATCAGTTTAATGGCTCTTTTGATTTTAAAGAAGCGGTTAAAAAGGTTACGATCGATTTAACCGATGCGCATTTTTGGGACATTACAGCCGTATCCGCTTTAGACAAAGTGGTAATCAAATTCCGCCGTGAAGGTGCTGAAGTTGAGCTGATTGGAATGAACGAAGCCACCGCGACGGTTGTCGATAAGTTCGGTGTTCATAACAACCCGGAAGAAGTCGAGAAAGTCATGGGCGGACACTGATAATAAGTGGTCGCTCAACAATACTTTCTACACTTTTAAATAAGAAAAAGAAGGAGTGCAACAATGACAAATATTATTGCCTGTATTGATGGTTCTGCTTTATCAGAATATGTCACCACCGCATCTGTGTGGGCTGCCAAACAAATGGGCTGTTCGTTAACTTTGCTGCACTCTTTAGAAAAAGACGCCGTGCGAACAGATGACGACTTGTCTGGCTCTATCGGCTTTGGCAGCCGAGAACATCTGTTAGATGAGCTTGTCGCTCTCGATGAAAAACGCGCAAAACTGGCACTAGAACACGGAAAAATTGTGCTTGAAAACGCCAGAGCATTTGCTAATAAAGCTGGCGCTAAACTAGTAGAGGAATTGCAACGACATGGCGACCTTGTTGAAAACCTTCTTGATCTTGAAGAAGAGACTAGGTTGGTTGTTATAGGTCGACTCGGCATCAGCCATACGATGGACGCTCACACAGTTGGTTCACACATTGAGCGCGTGGCGCGTACTTTGCACAAACCGATCTTAATCAGCGTCGGTAAATTTACCACTCCGAAAAACTTTATGATTGCTTACGATGGTCGCGAAGCCGCAGACAATGCCATTGCACGCATTGCTCAAAGCCCATTATTGATAGGCTTACCATGCCATCTTGTTATGGCGGGTGATGATACACCGGAAAGGCGTGCAAAATTGGAAGAAGCGCAAACCATTCTTGAAGAAGAAGGCTTCGAAGTAATATCAAGCATTCGACCAGGTAAGATTTATCCAGTACTCACCCAATACCGTGAAGAAAATAAAATCGAACTTATGGCCATGGGGGCTTACGCTCATTCAAAAGTTCGTCAGTTCTTTGTCGGTAGCAATACCACCAAAATGATCATCGAAAGCGACATTCCTCTTTTGATTCTTCGCTAACCATTTAGCAAGTCTTTTTAAAGGGCGACTTCTACGGAGTTCGCCCTTTTTTGTGTCCACGCCCGCCACCTTGATTTATTCGTACAATGTTACAATTAGATTAAATATATGAAAATTCGAATATATGATTTTACATATGTATTATCTAGAAGATACAATCATCGCCAATGAAATCCGAACAAAACACTTATTTCAAACAAGACAGCAAAAGAGCCAAATTGAAATGACACCCGATCTATTCTATAAAGCGCTCGCTGACGACACTCGCTTGCGAAGCTTATTACTGATTACCCAATATAATGAACTTTGTGTTTGCGAGCTCATGGCGGCACTGAATGAAACACAGCCCAAAATTTCTCGTCATCTTGCCCAACTTCGAAAAAGCGGCGTTCTGAGCGATCGCAGACAAGGACAATGGGTGTTTTATCGACTTCACCCTGAACTACCAAGCTGGGCAATAAAGGTCTTAAAAACCACCTTAGACAACCAAGTCTTGTGGCTGAAAGACAACGTAGATCAACTCGAAACCATGGGCGGCCGACCAGAACGAAAAGGCGCCTGTTGCTAATTTTATTTTATTAACTTCACGAGGACAATGACATGACCATTAAAGTAGGAATCAACGGATTCGGCCGCATGGGTCGCCTTTCATTTCGTGCCGCCTTTGACTGGGACGACATCGAGTTCGTACAAATCAATGATCTAAAAGGGGATGCAACCACACTCGCTCACCTTGTTAACTTTGACTCGGTTCATGGTCGCTGGAGCCACAATGCTACCAGCGAAGGCAACAACATTGTCATCAACGGCAAAACCATTGTTTGTACGCAAAATCGCTCTATTGCCGAAACCGATTGGTCACAATGCGATGTAGTGATTGAAGCCAGCGGCGTGATGAAAACCAAAGCACTTTTGCAAGCCTACCTTGATCAAGGTGTAAAGCGTATTGTGGTCACAGCGCCCGTAAAAGAAGACGGCGTGCTAAACATTGTCATGGGCGTCAACGACCAAGATTACAACCCAAGTCAGCACCCTATCGTCACCGCCGCATCATGTACGACCAATTGCCTAGCGCCAGTAGTAAAAGTCCTGCACGAATCAATTGGCATTAAGCACGGTTCCATGACGACGATTCACAGTATCACCAATACCCAAACCATCATTGATGCGCCGCACAAAGATTTACGTCGCGCTCGCTCGTGTGGTACCAGTTTAATTCCAACAACAACCGGTTCCGCGACCGCTATTACACATATATTTCCAGAACTAAAAGGCAAACTGAACGGCCATGCCGTACGCATACCGTTGACGAATGCTTCGCTCACCGATTGCGTGTTCGAAATGAATCGCGCGACCACGGAAGTAGAGATCAACCAGATCCTAAAAGCCGCCAGTGAAAACGAATTGAAAGACATATTGGGCTACGAAGAACGCCCTCTGGTATCAGTCGATTACAAAACCGACCCTCGCTCTAGCATCATAGACGCGCCAAGCACCATGGTGATCAACGGCACGCAAGTGAAGCTGTACGTCTGGTATGACAACGAATGGGGTTACGCCAACCGCACCGCGGAACTCATGCGTAAAGTAGGACGCTTGGACCAAACGGCTTAATACAACCGCTGCCATCTTGACTGTTAACAACAACAGACAAGATGACAGCTCCTGATAAGACAAACAAAAAAGCGATTTTATGTTCTCACAGCGATTAACACAGTTGCCAAACAACGTTCGTCAATACCTCATCGTCACTGGAAATTATTGGTGTTTTACCCTAACCGACGGCGCGCTACGCATGTTGGTCGTGCTGTATTTTTACGAGTTAGGTTACGGCGCATTAGACATCGCGCTGCTCTTTATCTTCTATGAAGCATTCGGCGTGGTAACGAATTTGTTTGGTGGTTGGCTCGGCGCACGATGGGGCTTAAACCGCACAATGAACATAGGGCTTGGTCTGCAAATTGTCGCCCTCGGCATGTTGCTCGTACCAGCAGGTTGGCTTACGGTTGTCTGGGTCATGATCGCGCAAGCACTGTCTGGCATCGCCAAAGACCTGAATAAAATGAGTGCGAAAAGTTCGATTAAAGTCTTAGTACCGAAAGGCGAAAGCGGTCAACTTTACCAGTGGGTCGCCTTATTAACCGGATCGAAAAACGCGTTAAAAGGCATTGGGTTCTTTTTGGGCGGTTTGTTGTTGACGACGGTTGGCTTCCACCACGCCATTCTTATCATGGCCCTCGCGCTTGGCGTTGTATGGCTATTTAGTCTTTGGCAATTAGGCGGTGATCTAGGTAAAGCCAGTAACAAACCTAAGTTTTCACAGATTTTTTCTAAAAGCCGAGAAATCAACATTCTCTCTGCCGCGCGACTCTTTTTATTCGGCGCTCGGGATGTGTGGTTTGTGGTCGCGCTGCCGGTTTATCTAAGCAGTCAATTTGGTTGGGATCACTGGAGCGTCGGTGGTTTCCTCGCACTTTGGGTGATTGGTTACGGCATAGTGCAAAGTCTAGCGCCGCACATTACTGGCAAACGCACTAATCAAGTTCCCAGCGCCAAAATGGTTACGCTTTGGGCATTGGCATTGACCGCCCTGCCCGCCGCCATCGCCATTGGTCTGCAACTGGCATTTTATCCGCTGATTGTTTTGCTAGGTGGTCTCATTCTATTTGGTGCGGTCTTTGCCATTAACTCGTCCTTACACAGCTACCTGATCGTCCAATTCGCCAGTAAAGAAGGTGTCTCTATGGACGTCGGTTTCTACTACATGGCCAATGCCATGGGTCGATTGATCGGAACGTTATTGTCCGGCTGGGTCTATCAGGAGTTTGGTTTAATCAGCTGCTTATGGGTGTCTTGCGGCTTTTTACTGCTCGCCAGTCTGATTTCACTTTGGTTGCCAAAAGACACAAGCCAGTCATAGAGCATTAAAATAAAAAACGCCAAGCAGGATTACTCCCGCTTGGCGTTTTTCTAGCGCTTTTTATTTAATAAATCTCTCTACTCAGATTCGACCGCTTTGATGTGCAACTTGCCGACTTCGGCTTCTGTCACTTCTACTTTCGTTCCCGCTGCAATCGACTCGTCACTGATTAAAGCCCATTCCACACCTGAATAATGGTGCTTAGGAGACTGTGTCGGTGACACAGCTTCTTTTAAGATGAAACGATGGTCTATAAAGTCGCTCTTGATTTTTTTAGAGCTCACTTTTGATTGCATGCGTTTCAAGGGTTTCCATAGCAAAAGTGCTGCCAACAGCGTCAAAACACCCATGCTAAACATGGCACTCAATACATTGTCAGGTAAAATCCCCAGATACAGTAAAGCGCCCGTTACCATGGCAGCCAGACCAACGAAAAACAACACGAAGGTTGAAAACCCCAATACGGTGACTTCAACAACCAAGAGGATCAAACCAACAACAAAAAGGCTTTGGGCCAAATTATTGGTAAAGAAATCCATGCTTAGCTCCCTTTCGTCATTTTCTGGATAATAGTCATCGCTTGTGCAACAACCGCAGATGCTTCCGTCGCGCCATCAGGCAACAAGACAACAGAAGACTCTTTGGCAATGGCACGTTTCGCTTCAATGGCTTTTGTCGCCAAATCCAACTGTATGGCTTTCTGCCCTTCTTCCGTTGCCGCAGCTTCACCCACTTTACGCAAGGCTTCGGCTTGAGCCGATGCCACAGCAACGATGGCTTTCGCTTCACCTTCGGCACGCAACACTTGTTCTTCTTTATCCGCTTCTGCGGCTAATACCACAGAGGCTTTTTCACCTTCAGCACGGTTAATCGCCGCTTGACGATCCCCTTCCGATTCCAAAATTTGCGCACGTTTCACACGTTCCGCTTTCATTTGGGCTTCCATTGCTTCCATGACAGATTGTGGTGGCACAATGTCTTTAATTTCGTAACGTAATACCTGAATACCCCAAGGGCCAGCCGCATCGTTAATGGCCGCAACGATATTCGTGTTCAGCACATCACGCTCTTCAAAGGTTTTATCTAATTCCATTTTACCCAATTCAGAACGCATGGTGGTTTGCGCTAATTGAGTCACCGCGAAAACATAATTTTCCACGCCATAGGTAGCTTTATAAGGATCCAATACACGGAAATACAAAACCCCATCCACGCGTAAAGAAATATTGTCCTTGGTGATTGCGCTTTGTTCAGGCACATCAACAGCTTGCTCTTTTAGCGTACGATCCGATGAAATACGATCGATAAAAGGTAGGATAAAATTCAGCCCAGCCTCTTTGGTAGATTGGTATTTACCAAATCGTTCAATCACGTAGGCCTGATTCTGTGGCACAAACTTGATTGAATTCTTTAGCAGAACAACCACCAGTACGAGTACCAGAACCTGTACGTTCAATACATATTGAAGTAACTCTTCCATAACCATAAACCCTTTAATATTCGAAATAAAAAATACATTTCTATTTTTGCGTTCAAAAAACAGCAAAAAGAAATAGCTCTCGCCTAACCAGACAGATCTATTTCACGTCTAGTAGGCACTCTTCATGGTCAAAAGTCATTAATAAACAGGTTTTATCCTTGATCTGTGCCAGCTTCAAATTGTCGAGCACAGTCAATAAAAGCCTCAACGCCTTCTTGTGGCGTTCTAAATGACGTCACCAAACGCACCACTCCTTTTTCCCAGCGACCGCCGTAGAAAGCAAAACCTGCTGCCAACAAATACTCCGCCATACCTTCTGACAAGGTACAAAACAGCATATTCGCTTGGGCTGGCGTATTGATTTTTACGCTCGAAATGGTCGCCAAACCGGCCTGCAACAAAGCCATCATAGCGTTAGCATGTGCAGCATTTTTACGCCAAAGATCATCCGTCAAATAGGCTTTCATTTGCGACGATAATAGACGCATTTTTGAGTGCAAATGCCCACCACGCTTACGACGAAACCCTAACTCTTTTGATAATGTTTTGTTGAACACCACAATCGCTTCCGCCGCCATTGTGCCGTTTTTCGTGGCCCCAAATGACACAATATCCACGCCAGCCTTCCACGTCATTTGAGCAGGAGTACAATCCAACGACAGCAAAGCATTCGCAAAACGAGCACCGTCCATGTGAACCAGCAAGCCCGCTTCTTTTGAGACATGAGTAATCGCTCGAAGTTCCTCTAATGAATAAACACTGCCCACTTCCGTGACTTGCGAAATACTCACCGCAGACGGCTGACAAGAATGCACATCGCCAACCTTTTGATTTACCATTTTTTTAAGCATGACGGGGTCTATTTTGGCGTCCGCCCCACCAATACCAACAAAACGAGCGCCGCCCGTATAAAACTCCGGTGCGGTACTTTCATCATTCAATAAATGGCTTTCTGAATGGCACAACACACTACCCCAAGGCGGCGTCATCGCACTGATGCTCAATACATTCGCTGCCGTCCCTGTTGACACCAGAAACACATCGACATCACATTCAAACAATGCCGACAACATAGTAGTGACTTCCGCCGTCGTATCATCGTTACCATAAGGCATCGCATCACCTTGGGATGCCTTCATCATGGCTTGCCATACAGAATCAGACGCACCGGCAATATTGTCACTGGTAAACGCAACCTTCATAACACCACTCCTTGATTAATCCGTTTCATATCAACGAACAATACCATGCCAGCATTTAAAACCAAGTGTTTAGAGTCTTGTGTAAAACGGTGTAGGAGGGGCTAATAGCATTAGCCCCTTTCTATTGCAGATAAAGAAGAAAGTGAATTATTGCGTTTTCAGAACAACCGTCGCCTGTAGACGACTTTGTCCAAAGCGGGACATTTTTTCGAACTCATTGCGTGCGATAGGAACGAATTGGCAATCAAGTGGACTTGGCGGATCATCAGCCAATTTAGTGTCATCGTCCAAATCGGGATCATGCACAAGAATGCAATGTTCGTCGTAACCCGACATCACCACCCAATGTGGGGCTTTTTTACCATCCATACGAAAAGTACTAATCAAAATAATCGCCAGCGCGCCTGAGTCGAACGCTTCAATTAACTGCTCTAACGGCATCACAGAATAATGAACTGCCACATCGGCGTCATCACATTGTTTAACAAAGCTTTGATGCACACGCGTAATGACGTCTTTCTTAAGCTCGTTACGCACACTGTCGACAAACAACGGCCCTTCTTCGCTCAGCCAAACATCCGCCGATAAACCGCGTTTTTTTGCCGCCAACGCCAAGCCCATAGGATGACAACCACCGTGACCCGACGTCATAAAAATCGTCGTCGCTTCACGCCAGATTTCTAGCTCGTCGTCTGGTGTCGCTTGATACTCAGGATGCAGCGCAGACAGCACCATTTGCAACGACGCCGGACCACAAGTAAATGGCGTACCTTGAGCCAACCAAGGCAAAGGTCGCGTGGTTTGCTCGCTCGCCCCATGACGAAGGCGTTTTTGCATACGAATGGCGTCAGTCTGGTCTTCATAATAAGCATCGTAATGGCCGAATTCTCGGTAACCCATGGTGTTATATAACGCGATGGCATTCTGGTTTACATCACTCACTTCCAAACGCAGCAAGATCTTGCCCTTTTTAATGGCTTTTTGTTCGCACGCTTGGATCAAGGCTTTGCCAATACCCAAGCCTCGCGCTTGTGGCGACACTGCCAAAGAATACAAACGCGCCAATCGCGTACCTTGTCGTAGATGCAACAACGCATAACCCAGCAGATTTTGATCTTGCCCCACCGCCACCAATAACGCCGATCCCGTACTGGTAATCGTCCGACGAAAACTACGACGACTCAAACGGTCGCCAGTAAAAGCGCTGTCTTCAAGCGTCAACAAGGCTTTTAAATCGTCCACACTGGCCGAACGAATGTCGACAGGTGAAGACAATTTTTGCGGCGTTTTGACTTCCGTATTTGGCGTCGGATTAAGGGGAATCGCTGCATTGCTGGTTTTGGTCATTAAATCGCCTCAGAGAAGGGCAAAAGATCGCTAGGGTCATCTATTTCTATGGCAATAAAAGCCGAAAAATAACGACGGTAATTTTCGCGCATTCTAGGGCGAATATAACTAAAAAGATAGCGTAACTTTTCTAAAATTACAGATTATTTTTTAACCAAAAAATAATTATTCTTTTGTGTTTTAGACTATTGTTAAAACACAAAAACAAGCGCACTATTCGCGAAATTCCACAGCACATAAAAAACGCTGAAGCGCCTTTCAACAAGGCAACACAAACAGATTTTATTGATTTTATTTAGAAGGAAAAACAAAGCCAATGTCACAGACGTACATTGTTGTTGATCAGGCCAAAGATTGGTCCGCGTTTTTACCCAGTGATCGAGTGATCACTTTTACTCAATACCTAAACTTGGCGACCAAAAGCCAAGGACGCACGCGTATCATCAACCTATGTAAAAGCAGCAAATACCTGTCCGATGGGTATTACTGTTCTCTGCTGGCAGAAAGCCGTGGTCACCACGTAATGCCATCCGTGCGAGTCTTGAACGACATCAGCAAAAAAACCTTGTACGAAATGCAAGTCGCACAACTATTGCCTGCTTTGGCACAAAAACTTGGTACACCAGATGCGCCAACCGAGCTCAGTTTCCATTGCGTATTTGGTAAAACCGCGCAGCCAGAAATGAAGGAATTCGCCCGAAAAATGTTCGAAGCCTTTGCTTGCCCAGTATTGGAAGTAAAATTGAAATTCCGTAAAACCTGGCAAGTGAGTGATTTACAAATCACCTCGCACAAAAACTTGAACGACGAAGAAGAAACCTTATTCGCCGAATCGCTAGAAGCATTCAGCACCAAGGTTTGGAGCAAAGGCCGTGCGTTGCGTACCGCAAAATTCGACCTTGCTATGCTGGTTAACCCAGAAGAAGCCATGCCGCCAAGTGACATGCAAGCACTGAAAAAATTCGTGCAAGCGGGCAAACAGCTTGGTATTCAAGTCGACATGATCGGTCCAAAAGACATAATGCGTTTGCCGGAATACGATGGTCTATTCATTCGTGAAACCACCAACATCGACCACCATACTTACCGCTTCGCCAAAAAAGCCGAAGCCGCAGGCTTGGTCGTCATGGACGATCCGCAATCCATCATGCGCTGTACTAACAAAGTGTACTTGGCGGACTTATTCAACACCCACAAAGTACCCTGCCCAAAAACACGCATCGTACACAAGGGTGAAAAAGACGTAGAAGGCGCTTTAGAAGCCGTTATTAACTACCCAATGGTCGTTAAAATCCCTGATGGCGCGTTTTCTAAAGGCGTAATCAAAGCAGAAAATCGCGAAGCCTTAACCGCAAGCCTAAACACCTTGTTCAAAAAATCGTCTTTGTTATTGGTGCAAGAATACCTGTACACAGAATTCGACTGGCGTATCGGCGTACTCAACAACAAACCAATTTTTGCGTGTCGTTATTACATGGTGAAAGACCACTGGCAGATCTACCAACACAGTGAAAGCTCAAGCGAAAGTGGCGGCTTTGACACACTACCTACATTTGAAGTGCCACGTCGCGTATTGCAAGCAGCCATTGCCGCAACCAAACCGATTGGCGACGGTTTATACGGTGTCGACGTAAAAGAAATCAACGGACGTGGTTACGTTATCGAAGTAAACGACAACCCAAGCATCGACCGTGGCGTGGAAGACAAATACCTCGGCGACGAACTTTACATGCACATCATGTCGGAGTTTTTACGTCGCATGCAGATGAAACGCAGCGATAAACCAGCTTATTAAACTGGGAGTATAGATATTTGAAAGGCGACCACTTGGTCGCCTTTCTTGTATTAGTTCCTTACCCTTTCTTCAAGGGGAAAGCGCAGGATGGGGTTGTTCTTTTGTTTGCACAAGTGCGTCTGTTTGCAGACACGATTTTTAACACTTATTACTTTAAAAGCACAAACATTGCAAAGACAGCCGCCGAGATAATAAGCATACAAAGCACTCTTAACAAAAACCGTTTAAAAGAGTTTTGCGTGTATTTCAGAAAAAACTTATCAACTAATAAGAACCCTAAAGCACTCACAATGCCGGATGGCACACCAAAATACAAAGCTATAACAGGCCAGCCAGTATACAAGTAAGCAATCGTCATTCCCAAAATAATGGTAACGACTAGCCAAGTAAGGTGTTGAGCACTGATAGAGAAAGTGATTTTCAAAAATATTACCTTTTTTAGAAAAAAAGAGCCGACCTTTTAACTCGTCTGAAACTACCTTTAAAGCTCAATAACCCCTTGCTCTCTCGCATATTTTCTTTCAATGAGATTTGCCTTTACCTTAGCTAGATTAAATGTATAAATCACATAAACAAGGCTATTCTTAGATCGTGTGGATGTGACATAGAACAATCACCAAGTACGGTCTAAACCCGCTTCCTCTCCCACCTATCCTTTTTTGTTAGCTCGTCTTAGAAAGCGCCTTCGCACCAAAATAAGTCGGTACTCTCGAAAACTTCTATCAAAAAGAAAAAGAAAAAGATCAACGTAAAACAGATTTTAAGAGAATGAAACCATAATAGTCATTTCATCATCTTAAATGTATTTCTCTAATATTAGCCTGCCAAAAACTCATCGACTGCGCTTAATGCCTGTGTGCCGTAGATAACCGCTGGGCCGCCGCCCATCATGAGTGCTACGTTGATGGTTTCAATCAGTTCTTCCCGAGTAGCACCAGCACGTAGTGCAGCTTTGGCGTGAGAGGCGATACAACCATCGCAGCGTGAAGCAATGCTGATGCTTAGTGCCATCATTTCTTTTACTTTCACTTCGAGTGCGCCCTCTTCCATGGCAGCTTTATGCATTGCCATAAAGCCATCTAAAATTTCAGGTGACGACTTGTGGTATTCACGGGCAAAAGCATTTTGCTCTTTGTTGATCTCTTTATAACTTTTCATAGTGCTCCTTGGTTTAAATAAACATTAGTAAAACCCAATATATAGATTCAACCAGAACGAGAAAAACACTGGTAGCCGAATTAGTCTAAAACCAGCTTTGTATTTTTTTCTTATCTGGGATGGAACCTGAGTGAACGAGAACCTCGTCTATTACCACGGCAGGGGTACTTAAAACACCATATTGCATGATGATTTCTACATTGGTTTCTTTGACTATGTTCACAGGCACTTCGTTTTCAGCCGCAATGTTTTTAATAAGTTCTGCCGTTTTTATGCATTTGTTACAACCACTGCCTAGTACTTTCACTTCTTTCATTTTAGTGCTCCTTTTTCTATCTCAATGTTTAGTTAATGACATTTAGAATCCAACCCACGAGGGTGAAGGAAAAAAGTAACAACGCGAGAATGATGGAGATCAGTTTCCATGTCATTACTTGTTTAAGTAGGATAAATTCTGGAAAACTGGCGGCAACGGTGCTCATGCAAAAGGCCATTGTGGTACCGATTGGCAGGCCTTTGGTGATTAAACTCTCCATAATAGGAATCACGCCCGTCGCATTTGAATACAGAGGAATACCAAGCAAAACGGCCATCGGCACAGACCACCATTGCCCGTCTCCAAGGTTACCTTCCAGCCAAGATACCGGTACATAACCGTGAAGCGCCGCGCCAAGCCCAACACCGATAAATACCCATTTCCACACCCGTGTGAAAATGTCCCACAACTCACGTTTAGCAAAGTCGTGTCGCTCACTGAATGAAAGCTTTGGCTTTGTACTTGCACCGCTGATATTTGCCGTTGGCGGGGTTGCTGATTGATAAGCTTTTAATGCAAAGGGTTGTAGCATTCTTTCTGCACGAATGAGATCAAGAAACACGCCTCCCATAATACCCACTGCCATGCCAACCAAGATATACATCAGGGTTATTTGCCAGCCAACCAAACTAAGTAGCAGTAACACCGCAACTTCGTTGATCAGCGGCGAGGTCAAAAGAAACGACATGGTGATGCCAACAGGAATGCCCGCCGAGGTAAAACCAAGAAATACTGGAATACTTGAACAAGAGCAAAACGGGGTAATGGCACCAAATACGGATCCGGTGATATAACCGATGAATCTGTTTTTACTAGCGAGATAATCACGAACTTTTTCGATGTTCAAAGAGGCACGAAGCAACGCGATAAAGTAGATCATAATGATCAAGAGAAAAAAGATTTTCGTAGTGTCTTCAATAAAGAAATGAACCGCATCACCAAGTTTAGAATTCGGTGATAAGCCAAATAATACAAACGTAAGCCAGTCGGCCAATTCAGTAAATAAAGCCAGCATTTTATTCCTCTTATTTGACGTCATCTAGTAATGAATGATCAAAGATCACTTATCACACTACGCCTATGCATCCAGCAACACTATGTATGCTTGAATGAAAGCTGACCAGGATCAAATAAAAAAACGACCCGAAGGTCGTTTTTTAAAGAATGCTATTTCGTTCTAATTCACTTACTTATAAAGCATGTCATCGCGCATTGGCGCGAGCACTTTTAGCACTCGGTTTTGCTGCGGGTAGGTTAATCCGGCTTTTGCCATGGCGCTGACCAATAAATCAACCGTGGTATTGAAGTCGGTTTCGTTGATTTTTTGGCCTTGATGAACTTTCAACATAGTATCGCCAGTGTAAGTACAAGGGCCGCCGGTACTGACGCAAAGGTGCTCGTTGAATTTTTCACGAAAGCGTTTGATGTTGGATTTTTCAAAGTAACGATAAATGGTTTCATTAAAGCTGACCTCTTTAATAAAATTGTTGGTAATGGCTTCTATCGTTGCTTGTCCGCCGATTTCTTTGTACAGACTTTCTGGCGCTTTCGATGGCGTTGCGCAGGCAACCAAGAAAAAGCACAGGGTAAATAAAGATGTTTTAATTAGCATTACCATAAGTACCCCGTCATTGATAAATAGATGCCTTTTTGATCTTTCTTCGTAGCAACCGTGCCCAAGTCAGCATAAGCAGCGGTGATGTTGAAATTTTTATTTGGAAGGTAGCTGACAAAAACGTCTGTCCAATCGTCTTCTTCCACACTCGATAGATTGTTCGGTTTTTGACGATACTCCATGCCAACCACCCATTTAGGTGATAATAGCACCCCAACACTGCCTTCTAACATGACTTGGTAGTCGTTGTTATCTGGACCACCATAACCCAACAAGCCCATTTCGTTGGCCTTGGTAGCGCGAGCGGTAAGGTTCCACACGAGGTTATAACCAGCCACAGCGGCTAAATGCACTTTGGTCGCGGCAACATAGAAATCCGTACCACTGTCGTTTTTTGCACCAAGGTAAGACGCAACAACATCGCTGTCTAATTGTTTATACTGCAAGCCGACACTGACTTGAGGGTAAGCTGAATACACCGCATCACCGTATAAGCGAACTTTTACGCCGATAACGTCTTGTTTGATTTCACCAGTATCCAATGCTTTTACTAAACCAACAGGCAAATCAAATGTTTGTTGAGCGTAACTAAGCTCTACTCGATCATAAAAACTGGCGGCAGCACCAATGGACGTTAATCGATAATCGGTGACGTTTACATCGGTCATAAATGCCGACGCTGCAATATCATCTTGGCTGTCATATCCCGCCAATGTGGCCCAAGGAACAAGTCCACCACCACCGCTGCCTTCTAGTTGTGAAAGCCCAGCTGTAGCGAGAAGTTTGCCGTCAGAGGCCAGGACAGGAAGTGCGAACAGCAATCCGAAACTGACGCCTAGCACGTTGATCATTACTTTATTCATCACGTTCCTACTTTTATAGCGTTTCTTGCTTAGCGATTCTTTCATATTGCTTTTAACGTTCTTTTTAATGATTCTTTTATACAATGACGCCCGCTGGATTTACCATTGTTTTTTTCCAAAACCGTAACCCATTGAGTGATCCATTATTTCAATGGGTGGCAAAAGCTCTAAAGAGAGGGTTTGCTCTGTGTCATTGGTGATGTTGATTTCTTTTGTCGTATTAACACCCTCGATAAATCTTTCACTCCATAGCGTTACTATGTCACCTTGTTTAACAGGTAAGCTGGCTTTGCCATCTTTATCGGTTTTTATCACATAACTATTGTCAGCGACGATAATATAACCAATCATATCGTCATGTATGTTACAGCCCAACACCACCAGACCCGGTTTATCGAATGCTATCGGTGGAATCTCTGACCCCTTGTAGAGCTTAATTTCAAAGGCTTTTGGCTTAGAAAAGCTGTAGACGTGGTGTCGAATGTCATCACTATTGGGGAAGTTAACATATTGACCTTTTTGTATAGCCAGAACGCGTGGTACAAAGGATTCATCAATTTGATCCATTATCGCGACGGCGTCAGGAGTACTCACGGATTCTTTAGATAACAGTATGACCGCATCAGAGACCGGTTTATTATCTTGATCCATGATGGTTAATGTCATGTCAGCATAGACATTTTGCAAGGTAAAAAAACACATTAGAGCAATCAAATAACGCATCATATTTCCTTTTGATTTCATTCAATTTGTTTTAAGTCATAATGACAGCAAAGTAGTTATAAAATCATGATACTTTCTGTAACACGATTATCTATTAATCGATAAATAGATGACAAGGAACAATGGCCGTGCGCGACTCAATCGAAGTAATTTCCTATCAAAACACCGCTAACGCGCATTTACATAATCATACTCAAATTGTATTGCCACTTTCTGGGCGTCTGATTTTAGACGTTGAGAATAAACAGCAAACCGTGCAATGTGGCCAAGCCTGTTTTATTTCCACTAGCCAAGCACATACCCATTTAGCGCAAGAAGATAATCTCTGTTTGGTGCTTAACGCGCTGCCAATATGGGACAGCAAGATTGAAAGCGAATTCAGTTTTATCGATTTAACACCGCAAGCTCAGGCGTATTTGCCTTTTTTATCAAGCTTGGTAAGCGACACAAGTAGCCGTTTAAAAACACATCAAGCGCTTAACTTACTCGAACATTTATTGCCAATTCCTCAAGAAAAAATTGTCAAAGCCGACGCTCGTTTAGCAAAAGCAAAACAGCTGCTCGACCACCACTTTGAAGAATCATGGCACTTAGCGAAGTTGGCGTCAGAGGTTCATTTAAGCCCAAGCCAATTGGCCGTTTTGTTTAAGCGTCATTTAGGTATGACTCCAAAGCAATACATATTACAGCGCCGCCTTCGTGAAGCAAAATTATGGCTATCATCAAGCAATAAAAGCTTGGAAGAAATCGCCCAAAAAGTCGGCATAAGCAACGCCAGCGCCCTTGTGCGTTTATTCACCAAACATTATCAGATTACGCCTGGGTACTATCGAGCTAATCGTCCTCGCTGATTTCCAGCGCCATTTCCCAGTTACGAATAAAGCGTTTTTGCTTGGCATAATCGCGCCCAACCAAAAGCTGCTGATCCAATTCAATCACACCCGTTGGCCCTGGTGCATTAACCACATAAGGATCATTAGGGTTGTTTAAATCGGGACGAATTGGAAACAACAAGCCTTGCGTTTGCATCATTCCTTGCGCTTTGTCGGATAATAAATAATCTAAAAAAACACCAGCATCTTCTGCGTTTGGCGCACTTTTAGGAATCAAAGCCACACGCATCAACATTAGGGTGTAATCCTTTGGCAGAATCATTTTTAGCCTATCATCATCTCGCGCTCTTTGTGATGCGTAAGAACCAAGCAGGTTATAACCCAATACCAATTTACCTGACGCAACATCGTCGATAATCTCATGAGTGCAGCAATAGGTTTGAACATCGTGACTGCCAAAAGCCTCCAGTAAACGACCCCATGTCACATCGGCTTGGCGCGCGTCTTGGCTTGCCAATAAGTACCCCACTCCGCTTTTTCGAATATCGTAAGTACCGATACGCTTAGTCACGGCTTTTTCATTCTGTCGAATCGTTTGCAATAACGACTGCCGATCTTCTGGCAAATTACCCGGAAAGGCTTTTTTATTGACTAACATCACAATGGGTTCCAGCGAAAATGCGAACAGCTGGTTTCGCCATTTAAAATCTTCAGGCAAGCGATCGGTAAAACTAGACTGGTAGGTTTGTGCATAACCGTCGTTGACTAATTTAAGGTGTAAATCCATGGCGCTGCTGACAACTAAACTGGCTTGCGGCTTTTTTTGTTCCTTGATCGTCTGGTAATACAACTCCAATGTATTGACGTCTCGATAGGCCACTCTTACATCAGGGTGAAGGGCAACAAACTCGGTTAAAATGGGTTCAAAGGACGCCAAATCCATCGCAGAATTAATATATAAAACTCGCAACGCGTCCTCTTTACCAAACCACACTGGCTCCTCAGCCCATAGTTTAGCGCCGCTTACACTTAGTATTAGGCTCATGCAGAAAAAAAACCGTTTCATGTTGTGCCCTCATTGAACGTAAATTTGGCAAAGTCCACTTGAAACGTGGTGCCTTTTGGCTCTGTGTCCAGTATTTTGATTCTGGCAGAGTGATGGTCAACAATGTCTTTTACCATCGCCAAGCCAACACCGCTGCCGGCAATGTCATAGCGACCTCGATAGAAACGCTCAAAAACCCGCTCTTTTTCTATGTCTGGAATACCGCCGCCGTAGTCGATCACCTTTATGCGATAAAAACGCTCAAATTCGTTTACTTGGACAATCACTTCGGTGGCGTGTTCAACACCTAGCCCACTATAGCGCACGGCATTTTCGATTAAATTTTGCATCATTTGCTGAATTGAAAAGCTGTCGCCCAATATCAAGGTTTGTTGCAACTCACAATCTAAAGAAAGATGCACGCCTTGATGCAAGGCTGTCACAGCCTGCTCTCGACACGATGCTTTGATCGGCTCCAGCAGTTCAATAGGCTCCAATCGGTGTGTTTGCAAACGATGAGAGACCACCGCTTGATTAAGCAACAAGGTCACCGTTTGACTCAAGGTATCACACTGTTTAACGATGTTTTCTAGCGTCTGATATTGTCGTTCTGGCGACGTATTGTCTGCTGATGTATTGTCTCGTGCATTTTCCGCTAACGCTCTCAGACTCGCCAATGGTGTGCGCAATTGATGAGCCGCGTCCGCAGTATAGTTTTCGAGTTGCTCTAAGTTGGTTTGAAGTCGTGCCATGAAGTGATTAATGGCAACTTTAAGGTGATGAGTTTCTTTCGGGGTATTAATGTCTATTGGCGTTAAATCCCCCATGGCTCGCTCTTCTAACGCCCGCTCGATTCGATGCAAAGGTCGTAGTACAAGATGGCTACCAATGATGATCAAGGTGATCGCAACCAAGGCAATAAACACCACCACCTCCACGGCTTTTTGCGTTACAGCGGACGCCATTTCTTCTCTTGATAAACGCGTTTGACCCAACACGATACGCACAGTTTGCGCCGTTTCTGGATCAGTAAGATATCGTTCAACCCAAGCAAAACGCACCAATTCACCAGAATATTCTTGGTTATAGAATTGTATTTGATCTAGCACCGGTGGTTTAGGCGGCATGCTATCAAGG
The DNA here is from genome assembly GCF_013372285.1 of Marinomonas primoryensis. Taxonomy (NCBI): domain Bacteria; kingdom Pseudomonadati; phylum Pseudomonadota; class Gammaproteobacteria; order Oceanospirillales; family Oceanospirillaceae; genus Marinomonas; species Marinomonas primoryensis. Next base: position 2,445,238 of record NZ_CP054301.1, read on the forward strand.
TCTTGATAACCAGTAATAAACCCCTGCTCTAAACTTTCGACTTTATAAAAAACTCGGTCTTCTTCTGCTTGCGCCAAGGTGGCAAACGCCGACCACGGGATATCGATACTCACTTCGTTACGTATTAGGCCGACATTCTCGTCCATTTGCAGCAAAGCGCTGCGTAATAAGCGGTCATAGGATAAATCGGCCAGCTTTTGACTGTAATCAAAAATCAAATTGATGGCCAAACTGGCAATAATACCAATGACCAACACCCCGCCGACGATAAAACGAACACGCAGTGACGGCGCTTTTCTTAAGGCGTTTCTTTCTTCCTCTTCACTGAGGTTTCGATGATTTAGTGATTTCTGCCACATAGCCAATTCCTCTTAGGGTGCTGATCGCCAAATCACCCTTGACCATTTTTTTTCGTAAACGGCCAACATACAGTTCAATCGCATTAGGGCCCGGTGTTTCATTAAAATTAAATAAGTGATCGGTGATTTCGTCTTTGCTCAATACACGACCTAAATGGCCGAGAAATATTTCCAGCAAGCGAAATTCTCGATTGGTAATAGCGGTCAGCTCGCCATCAATAAACACCTGTCGGCTGTCACGATTTACCGTGATGTTTCCGTGTTCAGTGACATTCGTGGCGTAGCCTTGTTTGCGGCGCAATAACGCTCTACAGCGTGCTTCCAACTCACCAAAATCAAATGGCTTGGTTAAATAATCGTCAGCGCCTTCGTCTAACAGCCGTATTCGATCTTCTATTTGATCGCGCGCTGTTAAAATCAGCACGGGAGTATCGTCATCACGCTGTCGCAGCTTTTGCAACAATTGCAATCCTGATAAGCCAGGCAGATTAAGGTCTAGCAGTATCAAATCCACAGCTTGATATTTAAGAAGCTCATCCGCACGCTTACCATCTCCGATCAAATCTACGCCATGTCCTAGGCTTGTTAATCGTTCACAGATCGCTTGCCCTAAGACCTGAGTATCTTCTACCACCAGAATTCGCATACGTATTTAGCCATTATGTTTTTTTATTTTTCATCATAAAAACAACAAAATTCGAGCAACGTGAGTTGCTCGAATTTTTTGTCGCAATACCGTTAGTATTGCAGGGCTTACACGTCTTTAACAGCTTCTTTTGATCTCTTCATCTTAGCGCGAACAATCGGGCCGACAATGACAGGGAGTATCAAACCAAGAACAGCAACGGTCCAAAGACCCATGCTCAACCCACTGTTAAGAAGCACACTCCAATCACCATCAGAAAGTACTAATGCATGACGAAGACTCTTCTCCATTTCAGGCCCAAGCAACATGCCCAAAATGATAGGAACCAATGGAATATCGACTTTACGGAAGATATAGCCCAGCACACCAAAACCAACCATGAAGTACAAATCTAACGGGCTGTGGCTGACAGAGTAAATACCTACAGACGCAATCAAGGTCACCACTGGCATCAAGTATTTGGGTGGAATACTTAGTAATTTAACAAAAATACCTACCATAGGAATGTTCAATAACAGCAACACAAGGTTACCAATGAACATCGCCGCAATAACACCCCAAACAAGATCCGCATTTTGTTGGAACAACATTGGACCCGGAGAGATATTCAACGAGATCAACATCGCCAATAGCACAGCGGTTGTACCACTGCCCGGTACACCAAGCGTTAACATTGGAACCAGCGCACCAGACGCCGCGCCATTGTTACCTGCTTCTGGTGCAGCAACACCGCGAGGGTCGCCCTTACCAAATGTGCCGTCTTTATCTGATACCTTTTTTTCTAACGTGTAACTAATAAAACTACCTAAAGACGCACCAGCCCCCGGTAATACACCGGCAACGAAACCCAGTACGGCGCCACGGATAGACGCTGGCAATACTCGAATGATGTCTCTTGGCGTCAGTTTAAGTTTGTTAATCGCGACTTGTTTTAGCCCATCACCCGCGTGACGCTCTAGGAAGAACAACAATTCACTGATCGCAAACAAGCCGACAATGGCAATAATGAAATCAACACCTTCGAACAGTTCAAGCGTGTTATAAGTAAAACGCTGTACACCAGTAGAAATGTCGATACCAATTGTCGCAATCATCAGACCAATGGCAGCGGCCATCAAGGTTTTGAACTGGTTTTTGCCCGTAATGCCACCTAAGGTCGCAAAGGCAAGTGCGAATAAAGCAAAGTATTCAGATGGGCCAAATTTCAGCGCAAACTTCGCCAGAATCGGAGCCAAAATAACCAGACCAATCGTCGCAATAAGGCTACCAATAAAGGACGCAATCGCAGAGATCGCTAAGGCTTCAGCTGCCTTCCCTTTAAGTGCCATAGGATAACCGTCTAAACAGGTCATCATGGCAGGTTCATCACCTGGAATGTTTAGCAAGATAGAAGATATACGACCACCATACATGGCACCCGCATAAACAGACGTTAATAGAATAAGAGACGATGTTGGCGATAAACCTAAGCTAAACGCCAAGGGAATCAAAATAGCCACACCATTTGCGGGGCCAAGACCGGGCAAAGCACCAATTAGGGTACCTAATATGGCACCAATAACCGCAAACATAATACTTTCTGGCGTTAATGCGACCGCAAAGCCCTGCATTAATAAGCTCATAGTATCCATATTAAAACTCCAATAGACCTAGAGGCAGTGCTAGTTCAAGCACATTATTGAATAGGAAAAAGATAATAACCGAGCTCGTCACACCAGTGATAAGACTCTTCGATATACTTGCCCCCATACGCCAACTTAAAAAGCTCACAACAAGCGCTGCTGCAGGCATAAAACCAATCGGCTCAATAGCCCATGCAAAAGCAAGCATAGAAAGAACCACAACACCAAGTTCAATCAACATGGCAGTCGGCGACCATTTCTCATCTGGATCGGGGCGAACAATCAAATAGATAGAACTAATACCTAAAATGATGGCTAAAATAATAGGAAAAGTTTCAGGTCCGACACTTTCGTGCCCGCCAAAAGGAATGGGGAATTTTGTTGCTTCCCAGCCGTATACTACGGCAAGAATAAGCATCAGCATGCCAAACACACGATCGTTAATACGCATGTCTCTGCTCCGTATCAGTGAATCATAAGGGTGAAGTTAGGTAAAAACAGGAGGGGCCACTGTGTTAAAACAAATGTCCCCTCCTAAAAGCGGTCTGAGGTTATTTAATTAGACCGATGTCCTGAGATAAGATTTTAATATCGAGTGTTTGATTTTTTACGAATTGCGTAAAATCAGCACCAGATTTGTGGAATGGCATCAAACCGTTTTTAGTCATGATGTCTTTCCATTCTTGCGTTGTGTATAGCTCATTCATGGTATCTACCCACCAATCATAAGATTCTGCGCTTGCGTTACCAGGTACGTAAAATCCACGCCAGTTTGGTGCAACAGAATCAATACCCTGCTCCATTGCTGTTGGGATAGAGTCAAACGGTGCTGGTAAGCGCTCTTCAGAAAGAACGGCTAAAACACGTAAGTCACCAGATTCCATGAAACCTTTAACTTCAGAAATATCGCCAGTGAACGCATCTACGTGACCACCAACAACTTGAACCAAGGCTTCTGAGCCACCGCTAAATGCCAAGTAACGAATTTTTGGCAATTTCTCAACGTTTGCTTTTTGCGCTGTCATCAATACTTTCAAATGATCCCAACCACCAGAAGCACTACCACCGGCGAATTTAACCGCACCTGGGTCTTTCTTAAGGGCATCAAGAATTTGATTAAGAGAGGTATATTTTGAATCTTTGCCTACCGCAATGATGCCGTAGTCAGCGCCCAATGTACCAACCCACTTAACTTGGTCTGAATTCATACCTGGGAATTGGCCTTGAGCAAGGCGAGTGGTTGTCGCTGTACTAGCGGCAACGATTAAATTATCGTCCGTGTCGCGTTTACTGATTGTGTGGGCAAAAGCAACACCACCACCAGCGCCAGACATGTTAACCGTCTGAACATTACCCTTAAAGTAACCTTCGTCGACTAATACTTTACCAACGCTACGGCAAGTAAAGTCCCATCCACCACCTGGGTTAGCTGGTGCAATACATTCTGCACTTCGAGCTGGTTCATAGGCGTAAGCCTGTCCAGCGATAGTAAGTGCCGCGGCACCACAAATAAGAACAGACTTTAAAGAAATGGTATTAAGCATAGTTATCTCCTGCTTGTTATTTTTTTTGTTGTTACCCAATCAAGCTCTAAAAATAATGTTTTCAGTAAACTTGAATCACCAAACCTTACCCCTCAAAACTGTCACTACCCTGTCACCCATCAACTTTTCTTACTTAATTGCGATAAAAAGTCTATTTTTACCCAATTAACCCGCTGAATTCTGATAAACAAAGCCACTACTTTCTGACAAACAAAGGCACTACTTTCTGACAAACAAAGTCACGCATTTTTGACAATGTTTCTCACACACGGACAAGGTAACCTGTTGCCTAATCAGACTAGGACAGGTTTTAGGAAACAACAAGATGACAACAAGCAATCTGCAAGCCACTCTTATTGGGAACATCGCCATTTTACTCTGGAGCGCCCTTGCTCTTTTCACCACGCAAGCCAAGCTGGTACCACCAATGCTGTTACTCACCTTGACCTTTGGGGTGGCAAGCCTACTGTTTTTATTGGTGTATTTTGTAAAAAATGAATTGAAAACGTCTTGGCAGCAAACACCAAAGAGCGCCATGTTCATGGGTGGGCTAGGGTTTTATTTTTATCACTTTTTCTATTTTTATGCATTCCAGCATGCGCCACCGGTTGAAGCAGGCTTGATCGCTTACCTTTGGCCCTTACTTATCGTATTAATGGCGGGAATGACAAAAGGCAACTCGCTGTCATGGACACATTTGGTTGGTGCGATTATCGCGTTTGCAGGCACTGGCATCATGCTGCAATCCAAAGGACAAGCGATCAACCTAGACAGTACAAGTTTTCATTGGACTGGATACGCCGCTGCGTTTTCCTGCGCGTTGATTTGGTCAAGTTATTCCGTCGCGAACCGACGCTTTCAAACTGTTCCTTCTAGCGCCGTACTTTGGTATTGCCTAATTACCACGTTATTAGCAGGCGTGTCGCACTTATCGCTTGAAGATCCTAACTGGTCTTTTCCAATAACAACGTGGATGGCGATTTTAGGTCTGGGTCTTGGCCCTGTGGGCGTGGCGTTTTTCTGCTGGGACATGGGCGTCAAGAAAGGCAACTTATCACTGCTTGGCGTGCTGTCTTATACTGCACCAGCGCTTTCTACCGCTTGGCTTGGCCTCTTTACTGACACGCAACTCACCACAGGTCAGATCATCGCTTGCCTACTTATAACCGCAGGTGCACTGTTTGCGAGCTTAATGCCACGCCTAAATTTAAAAAACAAAAAAATGCCCTTGGCTTCCAATAAAACCAAGGGCATATAATCATTTTTTTAACATTAGAAGAACCTAACTCACTAACATTTAGTTAGGCCACTTGATAAAGCGTGCGAGGAACACGCTGCAAGTAAGATTCCATTTCCGCCATGCCATTTGGTTGATCTACTCTCACACCCAGATCGCGCATGGTGCTACCAAACGCATGCAAGGTACGGAACAAGTTGTGTTCCCGGCATTGCTCACCCATTTGCCCAATACGAACAATCGGTTGACCAAATGACCCTGCGATTTCAACACGGTAGACATCCGAAATGTGTCGACAAATTTGCCCTGCTGTTAGCCCATTTGGAATATTAATGCCCACGACGGAATTCAAACGAGAAGCTGGGGGTATAAACAATTCCAACCCCATACCTTCAATACCGGATTGAAGTGCTTTTGAACAACGCAAATGGCGAGCAAAACGATTTTCTAGCGTCTCATCGCATACTAGTTTTAACGCTTCATGCAATGCCATAATGCCAGACACTGGTGCGGTGTAATGATAGCCATCTCTGTGCCAAAAATTTTCTGCCAATTGCGCATCGAAACACCATTGCGCGGTTGGCTGCGTACGATTTTTTACCGCGGCCCATGCTTCATTCGAAAACACTAAAAGCGATACACCGGGAATGGATGACAAACCTTTTTGCCCACCAGTAATCACAACATCTACCTGCCACTCGTCCATTTTCAGCGGCATGGTACTGAGTGTGCACACCGCATCCACCACCACTAGGCAACCATAAGACTTAGCAATCTTAGTAATGTCTTCTAATGTGTGGTTAAACACAGTATTCGATGTTTCACCTTGAACCAGTGTTAGCACTTTTGGACGTGTTTCTTCGATCGCTTTACGAACTCGCTCTGGGTCTGCGGCTTCATGAACGCCCACATGCAGTTCATGCACATCAGCGCCAACACGAATCGCCATTTCCGCCATGCGATGGCTAAAAAAGCCATTATTGATACATAGAATACGCTCACCCGGTTGCAACAAGTTAGCAACCGCCATTTCCATCGCGGCCGAGGCGGGTCCCGCTACACCCAATACCCATTTTGACTCTGTTTGAAAAACATAGCGCGCCATCGATTTAACTTGATCGATCACTTGCGCCATTACACCACCCAAATGATTAATGACAATCGAGTTGGCTTTGGCAACACGTTCTGGAATTGGCACTGGACCAGCGCCCATCATAAGTAAAGGTTCATGAGGGAGGATTTCGTCTAGAGATTTCACCTGGGGACGAGGAATGCCCATTGGCGATGAAGCGGTCATTTTATGCAGCCTAATAAGTAGTATTGAAAAAAAACACTCTCACCGTAAAAAGGTTATATTCACACTTTAACAGTAGAAAATGTTGTGATTTGAATTTTAACAAAATATTATTTTGAAATAGTACAATATTCCTCTTAAAAATAAGAGTCAGCAAAATCAAAAGAGTGTAATAAACCACAAGCGATTACTTTCGCCTTAGATCTGACTCGTTTCAACTTACACAACCAGTATTTTTTACTCTGCAAGATCGCCATTAACTGTGCGATAATGCGCGAAACCACCCTATTCAGGATCTTTATATGATTACTTGCGGTATCGAAATCAAAGGCAGTGAAGTCATTCTATGCCTTCTGTCTAAAGAAGACGGACTTTTCCAAATCACCGACTGTCGTCAAACACGACACACGCTTAGCAACCCAAACGACACTGAGAGCATGCGTAAATTTCAATTTATGCTTAAAAAATTGTTCGAAGATTACAAAGTCAAAAAAGTGGTTATTCGTGAACGCCCAACCAAAGGAAAATTTGCTGGCGGCTCTGTTGGTTTTAAAATCGAAGCGGCGATTCAATTGATTGAAGCAGTTGAAGTTGATTTATTCCACGCCAACAGAACCAAAGAAATATTGCAAAAGAACCCCATGCCGATTCCGTTCAAAGCAACAGGGTTACGCGCATACCAAGAAGGCGCTTTTACCGTTGCTTACGCCGCGTTGTCTGAGCATTTTTCTGAAGATTAAGCTCTAGCATTCATTTAAAAGACACAAAAAAAACGGACTCAATATTCAACTGCGTCCGTTTTTCATTAGAATATCCAGTGACGATACTTATGAATTTTAAAAAAAGTGTTGCCTTGAAATAACCTCTATTAAAAAGGATTTTCTAAAATGGATAGTGATCAAAAAGCTCGTTTATCATTTTTTCTAATGGCAAATTGTCATCATTTGTCTTCGCATACATTCGTAATCCAGTAATCTGAATCTGTACAAACCGCGCCAATTCACTGGCGTTTTTTTCTACAGCTACTTCGCCCATTTTCTGCGCTTCAACAATCAAACTCGCAAATTCGTTTTCTACAGATTTAAGAGACTCTTTTGCAACGTTTAATAAGTCTTCTTGTTCATCTGTCAGCTCTGCCACGGTCTTTGCCAGCATACACATACAGCTCGGCGCACCTACTTGTGTATCTATCACAGCTTGTTTAACAAAGGTTTTTAACGTACCTAATGGTGATGATGTTTCCGCTCTTATGCTATGTAGCTGACCAATACCAAGCTGAGCATAATGCTGTAAAGACGCCTTAAAAACACCATCTTTACTACCAAACTCAGCATAAATACTACCAGGTCTCATATCAATGGCGTCTTGAAGGTTACGCATAGACGTAGCGTGATAGCCCTTCTCCCAATAAAGATTGGTCGCATTAGAGATCACTTGATCGCGATTAAACTTAGGTTTTTTACTCATGACATAACCTTTTGAAAAACATAATTGAGCAATTGTTCAAATATATCTTGAACGATCGTTCAAATCCAGTTAAATTGTTCCTCGTTAACCAGAAACCCTCTTTAAATAAGACACTAACGGATAGGAACCACACAATGAGCGAATTTAAATTTCACACTTTAGAAACAACACCTGAAGGCAGCAAAGAAATTCTTGAAGGCGCTGTTGCGCAAATGGGAACCATCCCGAGCCTTTATGCCGTCATGGCTGAGTCTCCAGAAATTTTAAAAGCCTACACTCAATTGCACCAAGCGTTTACAGCGACGTCTTTTGATGCAGAAGAATTAACCGTTGTTTGGCAAACGATCAACGTTGAGCACGAATGTCACTTCTGTGTTCCTGCCCATACTGCCATTGCACATTCAATGAAAGTAGACCCAGCACTAACAGAAGCCCTACGTAACAGTGAGCCAATGCCAACCGCGAAACTTCAAGCATTGCATGACTTCACGCTTGTTATGGTTCGCCAACGCGGTAACGCAACAGACGCACAATTTGAGACTTTCTACGCGGCAGGCTATGCGCCTAAGCAGGTTCTGGAAATCATTCTTGGCTTGTCCCAAAAAGTCATCAGCAACTATGTAAACCACGTCGCTAAAACGCCTGTAGACGACATGTTTAAACCGTTTGCTTGGACAAAATCTTAACCTTAGTATGAATCAAAAAAACGGACACCGCGCTATGTGGTGTCCGTTTCTCTATTAATCCTCTGCGGGACGGATTACTACCCAAAAAACCACGTCCATTTTAATCCATCAACGCGTCTTTTTTGATGCGCACGACAATATTCGCACCATAATGAGGCGTTAGCGTTGGATTTTCTTTCTTCCCATAACCACCAATAAAACACCACCCAACACACCAGACGTTGCCAAGATTAAATGCAAGGTGACGGATTCGTTTGCAAAAATAACGCCCCCAATTGTCGCAATCACAGGCACCAAAAGCTGTAACACAGCCGCCAACGAAGCACTAAGGTGAGGCAACACCGCGTACCAAAGTGCGTAGCCCAATCCAGACATGAATGCGCCAGAGATCACCGCCAACACAATCCCTTCTGTACTCGCACTTTTAAGCCCTTCTGTATTAATAAAGGCTAATGCAATCAATAGCATCGGTATGGTTCGGACAAAGTTCGAGGTGGTCGCAAACAGCGGTTTAGACGAGATTTTTCCACGCCATGTATATAAGCCCCAAGCGATACCCGCTAACGTCATCAAAATAAAGCCAACAAGAGAAGGCGATGACAAAGTAGGAAACACCAAATACGCAAAACCAGCAAACGCCACCAGCAGTCCAAACCATTCCATAACGGCCAGTTTCTGACCCGCCCAAACAGCGAATAAGATCAGTGTAAGCTGAACAGCACCAAAAAGAATCAAGGCGCCAATGCCTGTTTCCAATGTGACATAGGCATAAGAAAAGCCCATCGCATAAATAAACAGTGAAAGCGCCGACAGCCAACTGCCTTCTAGCCAAATCATTTTGATCGAGGTGTTTTTTGTTTTAAAAAACTGAAAAAAACACAGTAACGCCAACGTGGCTGCGCCACTCAGCAGTCGCCACATCGTAAAACTAGCAGGATCAATTAAGCCATCAGCAAGGGCCAATCGACATAAAACCGAGTTCGCTGCGAAGGCGAACAATGAAAGAAGAATAATGAAATATAAACGTAGCAAACTTGTCATCAATTTGTTCAACAGCCCAGTTAACCTTAGGCAAGCACCTCATCAGGAAAGGCTTACTTTTACGCACTGGCACCAGATTTGCAAGCCTAATACTAACGTCCACCAGTCACTTTATGATGGACCTAAAAATGGAATCTACATGACTAGACTTTTAATATTCACAGATTTAGATGGCACATTACTCGACCATCACACTTATAGCTTTAAAGCAGCACAATCCGCGTTACTGTCGCTAAAGACCTTTTCCATTCCTTGCATCATCAATACAAGCAAGACATTCAGCGAGCTTCTCTCCCTTAGAAAAGATCTTAATCACCAAGACCCTTTTATCGTTGAAAATGGTTCCGCCATCTATATTCCTAAAAATTTGGCGCTGACGATAGACGAGCCATTAGAAGATTGCGGTGAATATTGGTTAAAAGCCTTTGGGCCAAAACGTGACAGATTGATCGAACTCACCAACGACAAACAAGACGACTACACATTTAAACGCTTCAGCGACATGACGTGGCAAGAACTGATGTCAATCACAGGCTTAAGCGAAGCAAGCGCCAAACAAGCCATGCAGCGAGAGTTCACCGAACCCATGCTATGGACAGACTCTCATCTCGCGCTAAATCATTTTAGAGAGCACCTTGCGCAGTTTGATATACAAATCCAAAAAGGCGGCCGTTTTTCCCATTTAATGGGCAAACACTGCGACAAGGCAAACGCCATGCTGTGGTTAAAAGAGGTGTATGAGACACAAAGTGACGAAGCCATTACCACCATGGCCTTAGGTGATGGCGAAAATGACGTTGGCATGCTGAGTAGAGCCGATATTCCGGTGGTAATTCGCTCACCTGTTCATGCGCCTCCCGAGATTCCAAATCGCAGCGACGCTTGGCTTAGTGACGCGTATGGACCCGAGGGCTGGGCTCAAGCGATCAATTTAATGCTAACCAAGCAAGGTATTTTGTAACACGCAAAAAAAGAATATAACGCAAACAGCCATTATTTTTATAACAATATTTAGGAGAATTATCATGGGCGATTTTCATCAAAACGGCATTATCACGACGCTTCATAATTTGGCGCACCGCCCGCTAGAAGAAATGGAAGCAGAGCTGTGCGAGTTTGCAAAAACGCGACCTATGTCTCTGATTCTGCCTTGTCTGTACTCGGAACTAGAAACAGACGCCATGCCTAATATTTTAAAACATTTGCAACAAGTGCCTTACTTGTCTGAAATCATCATCGGATTAGACCGAGCAACAGAAGAACAATACAAACACGCGCTTGAATTTTTCAGTGTTTTGCCACAAAACTACAAAGTACTGTGGAACGATGGCCCTCGCTTAAGAGAAATAGACAGCGTCCTAAAAGGTGAACACCTTTCTCCTTCTGACCCAGGTAAAGGCCGCAACGTTTGGTTCTGTATGGGCTACAACTTAGCCGCCGGCAAAGCGGAATCCATCGCTATGCACGATTGCGATATTGTAACGTACGATAGAGAGCTGCTCGCTCGTCTTATTTACCCTGTTGCCAACCCAAATTTTAACTACGAATTCTGTAAAGGCTTTTATGCACGCGCCGCCAATGGAAAAATGAATGGCCGAGTCAGTCGTTTATTAGTGACACCTCTGCTGTGCTCACTCAAAAAAGTCTTTGGGCATTTGGATTATTTGGATTATTTAGACAGTTACCGCTACCCTCTAGCAGGCGAGTTTTCCTTCCGCCGCGATGTGATGACCGATTTGCGCATACCAAGCGATTGGGGATTAGAGATTGGCGTATTAAGTGAAATGTACCGAAACTATTCGACCAACCGTTTATGTCAGGTCGATATCGCCGACATTTACGATCATAAACACCAAGACTTATCAGCCGACAATGACGATGGCGGCTTGTCTAAAATGTCGATCGACATCACCAAAGCCATTTTTAGAAAGCTGGCAACAAATGGTACGATTTTTAATCAAGAAACGTTCCGAACGATCAAAGCAACCTACTACCGTGTGGCGTTGGATTTTATTGAAACCTATCGCAATGACGCAGAAATCAACGGACTGAAGCTAGATGTTCACGCCGAAGAGCAAGCGGTTGAGCTTTTTGCGGGCAACATCATGAAAGCGGGTAATCAGTATTTAGAGAACCCAATGGAAACGCCTTTTATTCCGAGCTGGAACCGCGTGGTAAGTGCTTTTCCTGGGGTTATGACGCAACTGGCACAAGCGGTTGAATTAGATATGGCCGAGTTCGGTCCTAAATAATTGGTTTCGACTAGGCTAAACAACACAGCATTGTTTTTCACCCATTAACAAAACAGACAGGCAGGTAAACATGGAAAATGCACCTTTGTCGCCTCTAGAACAGCGACTTATTGCTCATCTGCAGACCATTTATCCGAATTTAGACACCAAAGAGCTGGCTGAAAGGTGCTTAACGACTTTTCACCTAGATCCGGCAACAGAATCACCGAGACCCCATAGAAACTTATGGGATCAATCTGACATTATGTTAATTACCTATGCAGACACCTTGCGCAGAAAAGAAGAAGCGCCTTTAGAAACACTGCATAAATTTGTAAAGAGCAAATTGTCCGACTCCATTTCTGCGGTTCACTTGCTGCCATTTTTCCCTTACAGCTCAGACGATGGTTTTAGTGTGATGGATTACACGACGGTCAATCCTTCGTGTGGAAAGTGGGACCATGTGTCGAATCTTTCAAAAGATTTCAAAGTCATGGGCGACTTGGTCATTAATCACTGCTCAAGTCGAAGTTTATGGTTTGAGAACTACAAAGCAGGTGTGAACCCCGGAGCCAGTTTTTTTTATGAGGCGGACCCAAGCGCTGATTTGAGCGCCGTTGTTCGTCCTAGAACCTCGTCACTACTCAGAGAAGTGCAAACCAAAAATGGTGAAAAACACGTTTGGTGTACGTTTAGCCACGACCAAGTTGATTTAAATTTTGAAAACCCAGACGTTCTGCTGGAATTTCTACGCATCATTCATTTGTATCTAGAAAAAGGCATTCGCTGGTTCCGCTTAGACGCGGTGGCCTTTCTATGGAAGGTCCCTGGCACAAGCTGTATTAACCTACCTCAAACCCATGAAATCATTCGCTTATTAAGGCTAATGATCGAACATTACGCCCCAGAATCCGTCATTATCACCGAAACCAACATACCCAATCAGGAAAACTTAACTTATTTTGGTAACGCCAACGAAGCGCATTTGATCTACAACTTTTCATTACCGCCTTTGCTTATTAACAGCCTTGTCACGGGAAATTGTAGTCATTTAAAACAATGGCTCATGAGCATGGCACCAGCTCAGCAAGGCACCACTTACCTGAACTTTGTGGCGTCACACGACGGTATAGGTTTACGCCCTACAGAGGGCCTGCTTTCTGAATGGGAGCTGGAAACGTTAATCAACACCATGAAACGCTTTGGTGGGAAAATAAGTTCGCGTACTACACCGCAAGGCGAAGCCAAACCTTATGAGATCAACATAAGCCTGTGGAATGCCTTGTCTGGTTCCGCGCAACAAGGCCCAGATCAATGGCAATTTGCTCGTTTCCTTTGCGCAGTGGGTGTCATGATGGCGCTAGAAGGCGTGCCTGCCTTTTATATTCACAGTTTATTTGGTACAGAAAATGATTTGGATCGAGTGAATAACACGGGCCATTATCGCTCAATCAACCGTCATATTTGGGACATGGAAGAGTTAGAACACGTTTTAAATACACCAACACATCATCAAAAAGTGTTTCAGAGTGTCACCAAATTAACTCAAATACGCCGTGCTCAACCTGCTTTCCACCCGAATGCGACTCAGTATATTTTGCACATGGGAGAAAACTTATTTGCTTTTTGGCGTCAAAGTTTGGACAGAAGACAAAGCCTGTTTGCGGTATATAACATGACGGATCAGCCACAACATTTTAACTTGTCAGAACTTAACCTTATTGCCAACGATGATTGGACAGATTTGGTCTCAGAGCAAGTATACGAAGACCGTTTAGGAAAAGTCACCTTGATGCCCTACCAATTTGTTTGGCTGGCAAATAAGAAAGGCAAAATAAAAAGCAGCGCTTAGCACGCATAAAAAATGCGCCCTATGTGAGGGCGCATTTTTTTATTACCAAATGACAAACAACAGCAATAATTTAGTGACTCACCGTTTTAGAAAAAACATTAATCACTACGACACCAGTAACAATCAATGACATACCGAAACAAGCGGCCATATCGAGTTTTTCATTGGCAAATAGATAGCCGAACAGCGAAATTAAAACCACGCCCAACCCAGACCAAATGGCGTAAGTAACACCAGTCGGCATCGAGCGCATCACTATGGTTAATAGATAAAAAGACACACCATAACCAACAACAAGCACGACACTTGGTCCCAATTTAGTGAAAGAGTCCGACGCTTTTAATGCCGTCGTCGCGATCACTTCGGCAAGTATGGCTAAGAACAACAAGAAATACGTCATAAAATCTCTCTAAATGGGCCAGTGAAATACACTATTTATCTGCCAAGTTTTCTTCTGTCTCAATACTCTCAAGATCAACGTCTTCAGCCAAAAAACCACCGGTCTGATGCGCCCAAAGTGACGCATAAATACCCGCGTGCTTAATGAGTTCTTCATGGCTACCTTGCTCGACTACGTTGCCTTTGTCTAAGACAATAAGACGATCCATGGCAGCAATGGTCGACAATCTATGAGCAATAGCGATAACCGTTTTGCCTTGCATTAATTTGTACAGACTGTCTTGAATCGCCGCTTCCACTTCGGAATCCAACGCGGATGTCGCTTCATCCAACACTAATAGAGGCGCATCTTTCAACAAGACCCGTGCAATCGCAATACGCTGACGCTGTCCACCCGAAAGCTTAATGCCACGCTCTCCTACCATGGCATCGTAACCAGCATTGCCAAATGGATCGGTTAAGGTTTGTATAAACTCATGCGCTTCGGCATTTTTTGCCGCGGTGATCATTTCTTCTTCAGTGGCGTCTGGTCGGCCGTAAAGTAAGTTTTCTCGAACCGTTCGGTGTAACAAGGATGTATCTTGAGTCACCATGCCGATTTGAGCACGTAAAGAATCTTGCTTAACACCTTTGATGTCTTGCCCGTCAATTCGAATTTGACCGGATTCAATATCATGAAAACGCATCAATAAATTCACGATGGTCGATTTCCCTGCACCAGAACGCCCGACTAATCCGACTTTCTCGCCCGCTTTAATCGATAAGACAAGGTTTTCAATCACCTTACTGTCTTGCTTGCCATAGTGAAAATTCACTGCGTCATATTCAATTATACCGTGCGTTACGGATAATGCAGGTGCGTTTGGCGTATCTTCTATCTCAATAGGCCGTGACAGGGTTTTCATGCCATCATTCACCATGCCGATGTTTTCAAACAAGGCACTCACTTCCCACATGATCCATTGCGCCATACCATTTAAGCGAAGCGCCAAACTGACCGCGATGGCAATCGCACCCACGCTGATAATACTGTCCGTCCACAACCAAATAGACAACGCCGCGATTGCAAACGTCAATACATAGTTACAGGTTTGCACGCCTACACTTAACATTGTGACTAAGCGCATTTGCTTATAAACCGTCTGTAAAAAACCATCCATCCCATCTTTCGCGTATTCCGCTTCACGCTCGTGATGTGAAAAAAGTTTTACCGTCGAAATATTGCTGTAGCTATCAACCACACGACCCGTCATGGTAGAGCGAGCATCGGCTTGATCTGCGGATATTAATTTGAGTTTTGGGACAAAATAGAGTTGCAGTAATATATAACAAGCCAACCAGACCAACATTGGAATCATCAGTCGATAATCCGCATTAGCAATCAACACAATCATGGAAATAAAGTACACGCCGATATAGACCAATACATCGAGCAGCTTCATCACGGTTTCACGTACTGCCAAGGAGGTTTGCATCACTTTAGTGGAAATACGTCCGGCAAATTCATCCTGAAAAAAAGACATGCTCTGACGCAAAATATAATGATGCGACAACCATCTAATTCGCATCGGGTAATTGCCTAATAAGGTCTGATGAATAATGGCGGAATGCACAAACGTCACCAATGGCATGGCCACCAGAATCATCAAAGACATCCACAATAAATGCGAGCCTTCTTCAGCAAAAAAGGTTTTTGGGTCTTTGTTAATCAGCCAATCTACCAGCTGGCCCATAAAACTAAACAAGGTTACTTCAAGAATAGCGATAGTCGCCGTGAGAACCGACATCAGTAAAAGTGGTAGTTCTACGCCTTTTGAATAATAGCGACAGAATGCGAGCAATGTTTTAGGGGATTGTATCGCTTCTATATCCGGATAAGCCGATACCCATTTTTCAAAAAAACGTAACATAGTATTCCTTATTAAACCCTAAAATTGACACTGCTCAGAAGATAAAACACAACGAGAAAATAGAGCGAGAGATCTGTAAAAAAGCAGATCCATTGTTGATTAACCAAAAGAGGCAAAATTGAACCACGTTCCCTAATTGAACACCAGAAAAGATCCACATCTCAAATTGCATAGCCATAAGCTTTACTTAGTGTTTGCACAATTAAAGCCGCGGAGAATAAACAAACGGATTATAATTACCCCGCATACCAATATGCTTCCTAATTTATTGCAAACAATCCGATTAATCCTTCAATTAAGCCATTGTATGAAACTTACTTTTCCCATTGTTTTAGTTCTCGGTCTTTTGTCTGGGCTGACACCGCTAGCAATTGATGCGTATCTGCCAAGTATTCCAACCATAGCAAAAAGCCTAGATACGGATATTAGCCTGATACAAATGACGCTGAGTATGTATTTACTGGTGTTTGCTTTTTTGCAGATTCTTTTTGGGCCGATATCTGATGCTATCGGACGCCGTAAAGTCGTTGTTGGCGGTCTTGGCATTTTTGCTATTGGTAGCTTCCTTTGTGCTATTGCACAGAGCTATGAAATGCTCATGGTTGGCCGAGCGGTTCAAGCTTTCGGCGGTGCTGCCGTGGCCGTTAGCGTCCCAGCCCTTGTCAAAGATGGTATGTCGATTAATCAGTTTGCCAAAACAATGTCGATGATCATGCTCGTCATGGCGCTGGCACCATTGGCCGCGCCTATTCTAGGCGGGGCCATCTTAACTATTTGGAGCTGGCATTATATTTTCGTTTTCTTGGGTATATTAGCCATTATCTCCATGGTGTTATTTTTACGCACCATCCCTGAGACATTGCCTCCCGAAAAGCGCACTCCTTTCTCTTTTCTAAATGCCTCGCGTAACTATGGCAAACTGGTTAAAAACGCGTCTGTGATGGGCTATGTTGCTTCCTCTGCCTTTTATTTCGCGGGTATGATGAGTTTCATTACGGGTTCATCTTTTGTCTATATTGAAATCTATGATATTGATCCTGCTAATTTTGGATTTTTAGTGGGCGTAAATGTCATCATGATGATGTTGGCCGCCACTATTAATGGACGATACGTAGAAAAACTAGGGACTGAAGTACTATCAAAGTATGCCATTTACGCTCCCTTGATCGCCTCAGCGTTGATGATTTTACTGACTTTTTTTGACCATCCACCACTCCCTTTTATCATTATTACGAGCATGTTATTTATTGGCCCAATGGGAATACTGGGCAGTGGGTTCATGGCTGGCGCACTGAAAAACGCAGGCAACCACAATGGCAGTGTCACGGCATTAGCGGGTACGTCTCGATTCGCTATGGGCGCGGTAGGAGGCGCTGTTGTCAGTATCCTCCACAACGGTACATTCGTCCCGATGCTTGGTACTATTGCGACCTGCGGTATAATTTCCTTTATTATCTTCAAGGTCACAGTACGTTACGCTAGACCACCATTAGAAGACTAATTTTACCCATAATCTACAGTACGGAGTTCCAATGCTAAGCACGCAAACGCTGATTGAGAAAATCAAACACACACCAGAACAAGTCCAATTTAAAGAAGTCATTGATGTTATCGAGCGTGAATACGATTTCACCGCGGCGGCTTTTACTAATGGTAAACAAAACAATGCCATTAATGAAAATAATGGTTCTTGTAAGCTTTTCTCTTTTGCATCCATGCATGAATTAACCGAAACACAAACGTTGCATTTATTTGGTGACTTTTATCGTGTTGATGTCTTAGAAAATCCAGCCGCGAACGATCATCAAAACATTCGACAGTTCATTGAAAATGGCTGGAATGGTATTGCCTTCACAACAACAGCTTTAGTCAATAAAAACTGATTAAAAGGGTCACAAAGGCTTATAACAATAAACTTGTGACCCAAGTCCATTACGAAAAGTCCTTTTAATAAACACGTCTTAATTGTTGAACTTCCCACTTAAAAAATGCGATAGTGCCAAATACAATAAGCATGAGGTAGTTATGGAACTAGTGGCATTTGATCTAGACGGAACCCTACTTAATCGGCATCAACGGCTTTCAGATTACACACTCGAAACCCTCGATCGCTTAAAATCTGCAGGGGTTTTCTATACTGTCGCCACAGGCCGCACTCATTTTGCCGCGATGGCTTGTATTGAGGAGCATCAATTTCCAAATTGGCAAATTTTCAAAAATGGTGTCGAATGGTGGGATCCTCAACAAAACCAGTACCGTCACAGAAACCTACTGTCTCAGAGCCACATTCTTGACTTGCTCTCTTCGTTTGAAGAAAATGACGTCACGCCATTCATTTTTTGCTTAGAAGATGATGGATCACATCGAGTCTACCATTCGCCCCTACAAGGTCACCTAAGCGATCACATCGCCAACGAACTAGGTAACCATAAAAACATGAGCCTTCACCCTTTGTCCGAGCTCACTCATAACGCAAGAATCACCAATATAAGCGCGATGGGACAACCAGAATTTATCGACAACATCATCAAAGACAGCCAAGAACACAGTCATTTAACCGCGTATTCGGGCGGTGGTATTTACCATCCAGACGCCTTCTGGTTGGATATTCATCACAGTAACGTGTGTAAAGGTTCGGCTCTGATGGAACTAAAGGCAGAAATTGGTGCCGAAAGGTTAATCGTGTTTGGTGATGGCGACAATGATTTGTCTATGTTTTCAGCATCAGATGAAGCGTTTGCAACAGACAATGCTTTGATTCACGTGAAAGAGGCCGCAACGAATGTCATCGGTCATCATGACGAAGATGGTGTGGCAAGGTACTTAAGAAAAAGGTATAACTTGTGACATTAAAGAGAAGGGGTTGATTTCTATTTATCCTCCTCCATTAACTAAAAGACAACATAATCACCTTTACGCAATGATCATAATGTTCCATGATTGTTATAAGAATAATTAGTTTGGAGAAATGCCATGTTTGAATTTTTACTCTTCATTGCCGCCTGTGCAGCAATTGCTTTCTTGGTAGCCAATATCCAGAAACACGCAGCGCAATCAAAAGAAACGCTTAAACCGATCAAAATTGAGCGTGAAGAAAAAATGCGCCGCCCTGTGCCTCGTCAGAAGCGTCATTACTAAATTCTTCTAATTGACCCAAGATTGCCAGGTTGATGTATCACTCAATCTGGCAATTTCGTATTAATACCATATTCTTTCAGCTTATTTGCTATCGCGCTGTGACTCATACCAACCGCTTTTGCCAAACGCCTCGTACTCGGGAAATTTGGGTACAAGGTTCTTAGCAGGTTCGCCTCCCATTGTTTTAGTGTTATCTCCAATGAATCATTGATTAATTCCAAACTCGGCATAGTGGAAGACTCTGGCAACATCAAATCATCAGCTGTCCATGCCTTACCCTTCAATGTCAACAACGCCTGTAAACAGATATTTTGTAGCTCTTTTAAATTTCCCGGCCAAGAATACAGTGCCAATTTAGTCAGTGCGCTTTTCGATACGGTTGGTATCGGTAATCGATAACGTTCAGTTTGCTCCAAAATAACTTGTTGAACCAATCCATCGATATCTTCTCTACGCTCCCTAAGGGATGGCATAGCAAGATGCAAAGTGGCTAAAGCAAAATAAAGGCTCTTATTTAATGTCGTACCGTCCGACAGTTGTTGCCGACTTAAGGAAGACAGACTGATCAAACGCACACTGGCATCAAAACTGCTGACAACACTCGGTTGTCGAGTAAGCCAATTGGCCAAATCAACCTGTACCTGTTCATCTAGATACTCAATATCGGTTATTACAAACCATCCAGACAAGGCATCTAGCTCAACAATAGCATCGCATGTCATGTCTCTTGCGTGACGAATAATTAGCTGAGCTTCTGGGTCCACTTGCTGTTTATGCCAATACTGAAATAAGGCTTCGATGAAATCTCGCTTTCCTGTTCCCACTTCTCCGTGTACGAGCAACGGCATCGCCATTCCCGCAAAGGCTTTTGCCTCGGCTAAAGTGCGCCTCATCGACTCGCTTTTTATGACAGCGGGTTGGAAGTATATTTCTAAATGGCATTCAGCATTAGGCGCCTGTTTCAAACTCGCTGTTTGACGATCTAAGCGTAATTCAGATTTTAAATAAATGACCGTTCCCGCTGGGTTTTCAATACCATCATCATCGGACACAAAGAAGGGTTTCGTCTCAAGCAGTAACGTTTTATTTCGAATTCGAATCCGTTTACTCATCCCCACTTTTGGGTTCGCCCACGTCTCTTTAGAGAAACTGATTCCTTTTATGAATTGCTGTAATGGCTTATGCAATAGGTCTGCAATCGAAACATTCAGGTCCTCAGCCGCTAGCTCAGTGACCATAGTAATTTCGCCTTTTAGATCCACCGAAATGACACCATCCGGTAAGGCTTCTAATAAGGTATAAAGCGCATTATGCTCCCTTTCAAAAGGAGTAAAAATGACCGTTTTTACATCTTCAACACTCTCCAAACGGCGATTTTCTGCAAGCAAGCGCTGCAATTGAAGAAAAGGAATATCTAAAAAACCACAATAAATACAACGTCGCTTTGTATCCATTTCCACTAAACGCATATCGATTTGATGCGGTATGAATAAGTCGAGGATTTCACGCACCATGCCGATTCTATCTTCGCACTGTATTTCTAACCTCATGCTTACTCTCTCACGCAGCGACCGAATAATTCGGAACGCATTATTTCTCTTTTGAACTCAATAATAATAAATTTTGCTGTGGTGCAAACGTCTCATATAGCGGTAATACAGCCGCCCCTAACACCCCTGCGGTATAGCCAGTTTGAGCAACACGGATCTCAGGAAGAGGCAGCATACTATGGGACGCCAAGGTACTTTCAAGACGGTCAATTAAAGCCGCTAAAACAGGCGCGGGCAAACGCCCACCTATGAGAACCGCTTCAGGATCGTATAACGCAATGACGGAAGCCAGCGCCGGCGTGACTTCTAATGCCACTTCGGCCGCCCACTGATTTATAAGCCCTGCGTACTGATCATCATGCCAACCTTCATTGTCAGGCCACACGACTTGATTTGCCATTAGAAATCGACGTAATGAGGACAGGGACAACGCTTCAAGAATCCATTTACCATGTTTGCCAGTCGCCGTTGGAATTAAACCAAAACTGCCCGCTTTACCATGCGCGCCAAAATAGCATTCACCATTAGCCACCAAACTACCACCACAAGCAGTACTGACAAAAAGATAAAAGAAGTGTCTTTTAGGCGAACCTGATGCAAGCAGCAACTCACTGGTTGCCGCCGCCACCGCGTCGTTTTCACAGAAGCAGCTTACACCGGTTAATTCCGCTAACCATGATTCAAAAGCATCTGACTGCCAATATTTTAATGCGGCTTTTAGCCCGTCAAGATTGGCTCTTTGATCTGAGTCGGTGACCAATGTATCCAACCAAGAGTCCATATAATCAGGTCTAGCGAGGCCTATGCCTTGAACCTTACTCCAACTTGCTCCCAGTGTTGCTTTCACTTCTTCGATAAGGTCTTGGGCGATTTTTTTAGCCAGTTCCTCAGAGGGAAAAGACACCTCTCGTTCTAATAACAAAACACAGGCGCCACTAAAATCCAGCAGCGCCGCGCTGATATGATCCCGGTCAACATTGATACCCAGTCCATAAGCGCCGCTCTCATTAATACTCAGCTTAATGGAGGGCTGTCCGCGACGACCGGTCACCTTACCCACAATAGTAAGTAACTGCCGTTCAAGTAAAGAAGAAGTAATCACCGAAATAGTCTGTGTACTCAACCCTGTGCGCTCAGCAATACTCACCCGAGAAATTTCTGGGTGTTGCCGAACCAAGTGGAGAATAATCCGTTCATTATAAACACGGCTTTGTTCAGAGGTACTACCTGACGATTTCATACAACTCACCCTCATATTTAAGCTCGTAAACTAACGACTGATATTTAATAAATCTAATTGATTTAATAATATAACTCATTAAGATGAGTTAGCGCTCACAAAATACCGATCTCGCTAGCAAAAATAAACAGGCTCTTTGCCTTAAACAGCAAAGCCGCCCACAAAGGACGACATTATGCCCACTTTTCCAGCGTTTCAATCTGCCAATTTTTTAAACAGCCATATTCAGTCTACTATGGCGTTTTATCACCCAAACTGCATTGATCTTGACGGTGGATTCTTTCAATTCTTCAAAGACAACGGCGACATTTACGACACCGATACTCGTCACCTTGTTAGCAGCACGCGCTTCATTTTCAATTATGCAAAAGCGTATCAAGCAGAAGAGCAACACACAGAAAACAAGCAAGCCTACCTAGAAGCAACTCGTCATGGATTGCGCTATTTGAGAGAACGCCATCTTCGTAACAATGGCGGTTATGTTTGGTTACTAAACAAAGATCAAAACCTAGATGAGACCAATCACTGCTACGGGCTTGCCTTTGTCCTGCTCGCTTACGCCACCGCTTATAAAGCTGGCGTAGAAGAAGCCAAACCTTGGATTAAAGAAACCTTCGATCTAATGGAGTTGCATTTCTGGGATGCTGAGTTTGACTTATACAAAGATGAAATTTCCAGCGATTGGCAAACCGTTTCAGACTACCGCGGGCAAAATGCCAATATGCACAGCTGTGAAGCACTTCTTGCCGCCTATGATGCAACACAAGCACCCCATTATCTTGAACGGGCCACTTTACTCGCTAGCAATATTTGCTTACGCCAAGCCGCTCTAGCGGGTGGTGAGATTTGGGAACACTACACCACGGATTGGCAGGTCGACTGGAACTACAATCTCGCAGACCCAAAACATTTATTTCGCCCTTGGGGATTCCAACCAGGCCATCAGACGGAATGGGCAAAACTGTTACTTTTAATTCACCAGCGCTCACCGCTCGAATGGCTAATCCCAACTGCAAAAAAACTATTCGACACCACATGGGATAAATCTTGGGACGAAACCAATGGTGGACTTTGTTACGGTTACGACCCTAAAGGCCACATTTGTGACGGTGATAAATATTTTTGGGTACAAGCAGAATCCTTCGCTGCAGCGGCTATGTTAGCAATAACGACCAAAGAACAGCACTATTGGGACAAATATCAACAACTTTGGCAATACAGCTGGTCACACATGGTTGATCATCAATACGGTGCTTGGTTTCGTATTTTAACTCAAGACAACCAAGCCTTTGACGACTGCAAAAGCCCTGCTGGAAAAACGGACTATCACACCATGGGCGCTTGCTATGAAGTCATAGAGCAACTTTCTAAATCGGCTTGATCTTCTTACTCAATAAACTGAGATCATTCTATTCATATACAAAATGAAGTATGATGCAGGCCCTACGTTAGTGGACACGGGCCTCTTCCTTTATGCAGTTAGACAAAATAGATCTTAATTTACTTCGTTATTTAGACTCCTTATTACGGGAGCAAAACGTTACCCACGCCGCCAATCAACTTGGTATCACTCAGCCAGCCATGAGTAACGGATTACGTCGTTTAAGAGACCTATTTCATGACCCATTATTAGTAAGAACCAGCGATGGCATGATGCCTACTGCTTTGGCCATTCAGCTACAACCGCGCGTACAAAGCATCTTACAATCGGTAGATGAAGTGCTTCACCTTGGACAAAGCTTTGAAGCAGAATCAAGCTCTCGAGTATTTCGCATCATGGCCAGTGACTACGCCGAAGCGACCCTGATCCCACCGCTTATGAAGAAACTTCAAGATGAAGCACCAAACGTCATACTGGATGTCATGAATCCAAGTGATGTGAGCTTTCATGATGTAGAAAAAGGCAAAGTCGATTTGGTCATCAATCGATTCGAGACTCTGCCGCAGTCCTTCCATCAAAAGTCTGTTTGGGTTGATCATTTTTCCTGCTTGGTGCCTGCCGATTCAGACATTGCAAAAAACTTTTCTTTAGAAACGTACTTGGCTTCTCGTCATGTATGGGTAAGCAAAACCGGTTTTGGTGTTGGTGTTGGCATCCAGCCCGAAGAAGTGCAAAAATTAGGTTGGGTAGACGGCTCTCTGGCGGATTTAGGTTTCAAGCGTAATATTCGTTTATTCACCAGAAACTATAACGTTGCCATGAGAGCGACAGAGCAACTTGGCTTAATCGCCACACTGCCATCACTGGCGACGCGATTGATGAAAGACAACAACCGCGTGGTGGTATTACCGCCGCCATTCGACATTCCACCAGTGGAATTAAAAATGTTATGGAGCCCTTTGTTACAGCATGATCCGGGGCATATTTGGATACGCTCAACCATTGCAGGGTGTGCGAAAACAATTGCTGAAAACAACAATTTGTAGTCCAACTGCATAGTCCAGAATCAAAAAAACGAACTCTCGGTTCGTTTTTTTGTTTTTAATAACGAGTATCTAACAAGCGCCTCTCTACATGTTATTCAGGCTTTCAGCGGACTCTTCTGCACTAGAAACGGTCACCTCTAAGTCTTTAATGTGACCATTGCCTAAGCTGTAACACCAACCGTGAACATGCAGTTCTTGTCCGATACGCCATGCGTTTTGAACAATGCTGCTTTGACATACGTTAGCCACTTGCTCCACCACATTTAATTCACACATACGATCAAATCGAACCTGCTCATCTTCTATCGCATCAATTTCTTTTCTGTGGAGGCGGTAAACGTCTTTTATATGGCGCAACCAATTGTCGATCATACCGTGTTCTTCTGTGCCCATCGCCGCCTTGATTCCACCACAGCCATAATGACCCACCACCATAATATGCTTAACTTTCAGCACATCGACAGCAAATTGAATCACAGACAAGCAATTTAAGTCGGTATGTACGACAACATTCGCGATATTACGGTGGACAAATACTTCACCTGGTAAAAGATCTACTATTTGGTTCGCAGGAACACGGCTATCAGCACAGCCAATCCAAAGGTATTCTGGCATTTGCTGCCTTGATAACGTAGAAAAAAAATCAGGGTCTTCTTTGGTAACCTTAGCCGCCCACTCTCTATTTTTACTAAAAAGTTCATCTAAGTTATTAGACATAATCTACTATCCCAATTTTTTTCGATACCAGCGGAATTTAATATCTGCGGTAAGGTTGATAGAGTTAAGTTGTTTAACGGCTTCTCGACCGTCGTATGACGCCTTATGGATATGAGGCGTCATACTTAATAATTGTTCGATTTCTGTTTGAGAATTCAGTGTAAAAACATAAGTCTCAGCCTTCTCCAACACCAATTCGAAACCCTCTACTCCCTCAGAAAAAGTTTGCTTGTAATCATGAATAGAGGGGTAAAGTATTTCCCGTAGCTCGATAAGATGATCAGGTCCAGACTCCACCAGCAGAAGCAAACCTGTTTCGCTCAGTACCCGCGAAAATTCACTAAAAACAGGAAAGCCAAATAAGCACAAGATGGCATCAAAGCGTTCACTTGGCACAGGTAAGCTGGCGTTACTTCCCACTAACCAACTCACGCCTTTGTCACGCTTACTCGCCGCGGTAATAGCCCACTTAGAAATATCTAAACCAGTGCGTTCCATACTAATATCTTGATCAAGTAAGGCTTTGCCAATTTCATTAAGATAATAGCCCTCTCCACATCCTGCATCGAGGATACGAACGCCATGAAACAAATCACCTTTCGGCCAAGAGGATAAAATTGTTTTAACAATAGGAAAATAGTGCTGCTGATTTAAGAAAGTTTGCCGTGCGGCCACCATCTCTTTGCTATCACCAGGGTCTTTAGAACGTTTATTTTGCACCGGAAGAAGGTTCACGTAACCGGTTTTTGCTAGATCATAGGTATGCCCATGTTCACACTTTAAGCTTCGTTCAACACGGCTTAGCGGTGCAGCATCTATCGGACAAGAAAGGTTTTCGAGCGTCGACACAAGGTATCCATAGTTTATTAATTTTCACTTGATGCTGTAGGATAACCTACTAATGACAAGCACAATATAAAAATGTCCAAAAACAAGAACATGCAGATCATGAGTATTATAACGCTATGGTCATACAGAATCATTCTCTACTGCAACACTTACATTGTAAAAACCATGAATGTCCATATACAAGGCAAAATCTACACTGTTTAAAGGTTTGGAAAACAAGTAACCTTGCACTTCTTGGCACTTGTAACTGTTCAATATATCAACTTGCGTGCGATTTTCTACCCCTTCGGCGATCACTTTCAGGTTCAAACTATTCGCCATCGCAACCGTTGCTTTAACGATAGCATCGTTGTCGCAATCCAATCCTAAATCATGAATAAAAGACCGATCGATTTTTAATGTTTGTATTGGAAATTTCTTCAAATACGCAAGCGATGAGTAGCCCGTACCAAAATCATCAATGGACAAGGTTAAGCCTAATTTACGAAAACCATGCAGCTTTTCAATCGATTGTTGAGCATCAGCCATCAACATGCTTTCTGTTAACTCAAGTTCAAAATACTTAGGATCCACACCAGTTTCTTCTAATATGCGCTGAACCATATCGACTAAATCTGCTTGCATAAATTGTCTGCTGGATAAATTAACAGACAGCTTAATCGGACGATAACCCGCTTCTCTCCACTCTTGCAACTGACGACACGCTCTGCAAATAACCCATTCACCCAGAGGAATAATCAAACCACTCTCTTCTGCCAAAGGAATAAACTGATCTGGGCTGATCATGCCAAGCTCAGGGTGAGACCATCGTATTAGCGCTTCGGCACCAACAACCGATTCATCAGGAAGACGTATTTTTGGTTGATAATGAAGAACAAACTGCTCTTCTTCTATTGCCTTTCGTAGTCCTCCACCTAGCGTAAGGTGGGCATTGATGTTATCCGCCATCTTGTTTTCATACACAAAATACATATTGTGCGCAGTGGATTTTGCACGATACATGGCGGCATCCGCATTCTTTAGCAAGTTGTCGACGTCATTTGCATGCTGAGGGTAACTAGCAATACCGATACTTGCCGTAATCATCATTTCCATTTTCGCAACGGGGTACGTATTACTGGCATTTTGCATAATATTTTTTGCAATGTTTTCTAGATCTTCAATAGAATCAATATTTTCCAGCACCACCACAAACTCATCGCCACCCAAGCGATACAAACATGCACCAGATGGAATGCTTCCTTTAATACGCTCAGCAACCCGCTGAATAAGCTCATCTCCCACTCGATGACCAAAATTATCGTTAATAATCTTAAAACCATCAAGATCTAAGTACAAAATGCCAAACGCGCGCTGGCGCTTGCTCGCATTGACTAAAGCATTTTCTAACTGATGATATAATAAATTTCTATTAGGTAAGTTTGTTAAGCAATCGTAATTATTTAGACGATAAAGAGCGACTTCATGATCTCTATCTTCTTGGATATCATGAGTAAGTAGGTAGATTTTTTGAGTGGATTTATTCTGGGAAACCTCAATTCTATGCCAACGCACACCCCTAAGAGTGGAAAGCATAATTTCTTGTGACAAGCTTTCTTGCTGAGTAAAACGACTCATAAAGCTATCCGCCGCGTCTGTCGCAGCAAACAGCTCTCGAACATTATTTATGTTGCCAAAATGCGTTTTGAAACACTTACTGGAATCACAATACACACCATTTTCGTCAAAAATGGCAAAAGACAGGGTTTCAAATTGAGCCAAAAGACCAACGTCTTGATCATCTCTAGAAAGACGAGGTGTCATAACCGGATGAGCTTCAACCGATAAGCCTTTACGCTTCTGACCTAGAGAAATAACGGATCCAGTACAACTGTAATGAATGCCTTCTTTGGAAATAAAGGGCCAGTCAAACGTTAATGACTTGCCTTCCTCTACTCCGTCTAGATAAAGAGAAATACGCTCTTTTAGCGCTTCCCCTATCATTCGCTGACCTGATTTAATTTCACCTAAAGAGTCTGCCAATAAAGCCTCTGCAGCGCCATTGCACCACGGAACACTTGATTGCTCTACATCTATTACCCAAGCAGCTAATGGCATTTTACATTGGAGTAATTTTGATAAATCGGTCATTTATATTTAATACTACTAAAATATATTCGATGCATTTTGATATTAGATTCTGTCTAACCTCTCACCATAAGTCAGGGACAATAAACACACTACGTTTTTCCGTACTGGTTTCATTAAGCGACTGGCATAAAAAAACATGTTTAGGGCGATCATCACGTAGGAAATAGCTTACAAGATTGTAGGTTGATTGCAGAGAAAAGAAAGAAAAATCATCATTAATATTTGGAGCCGCCATCCAATGAGGCTTTTCTAAGGTTAAAAAATAAGAAAAATATGGCATCAGTAAAAAAAGGTCAGACACTCGTATCCAGCCACCACGCTCATTTTGCGAGAGCCACTGATCAATATTTTCACGACTGGTCAAAGCAGAATATAAACGTCCAAATATCAACAAATTTGTATGCGGTATTCGATTCTTTGCAACATGACTAATCGCCTCACGCCCTTTTTGTGTCTGTAAAATCAATAACTGATGCTCTCTTGCTCTCGATACCTTTTTCAGCAAACTGTCATTCTTGTTAGGTCCAATCCAATGATGAGGATAGAGATCGAGCCGTTCTAAATAAAACTTAATCGCAATTTCAAATTGATGGAGTTCTCCATTTGGCGTTTCAACTAACATGTCTACTTCGCCAAGCGTTTGCCCATCTTTCTCTATTTGAAAATGCTCCAAACAAATCACTAAATCGGATAAATTCGCTATAGCGAAGGAAAACAAACTTTCAAAATAACTGCCAAGAAAATGAGACTTGCAGGCTGAGATAGCAGCAACAAGCGCACGGGGGTCGCGATCTAATTCAAGCAGCCTTACATTAACGTCTGCCACCCAATGCGGCCCAAGGTTAAAATCTTGCTCAATATAATGCCCCTCCACCAACCAGCAAAGGTCTTTTACATACGGATTTTTAACCTGATCCGAGATCACAAACTACCACTTAAATGCCGATCAATTCGATTCAAACAGTTCACGATATGAATCACTTTTCCTTCGTCTCGATCCTTAAAAGCATCTTCAGCCATCGGTGATATATAACAACTCGCAGGTAAATCAGCGCCCATTTCCAGCATTGTTTTAAAACGTTCAATCATCACAAACTTCAACCATTGCTCAAAAGCCATCGTATCAATACAAAAAGGCTCACTACTTTGCATATCAGCTTGAGTGGGCGCTTCACATTCCCAAACGCCACAGTCTTGCATCGCCACTTGCAAATCTATCAACAAGTCGGCCAAAACATGATGAGCAGAAAAGGCTTCTTTCAACCTGATTTCCCCTTTAAAAAGCGGTAAGATAACGTATCTTTAACTCACATATAAAATCAAACCGATAACGGCACACTAAAGCGCTTATCGGCAACATGAGCCAATACTTTATCATGAGCAACATTGAATCTCTTTCAGACTTATTCGACATGGTCGGTTGCGATGTAACCTACTACGACCTAGGCCGCAGCATTAGCAAAATAACGCCCCAACAAGCCGTGCAATTTGATCGTAAACAGCAAGCCTACCCTTTTCCATTTCGCCAACATGCTTGGTTAGCTTGCTTGTTAAAAAGCAAAAATGCGACAAAAGAAGACACCGTAGAACAAGGCGTGATTTGGTTTCTCAAATTGCCTCTAGACGAAGCTGGCTGCCTAAACCTAGGAACACGCGATCACTTCATTAAAAGCATCGTCGATAAAATACTGCACAAAGGCGAAGAAGCGGGATTATCTGAAGCATTTGAAGACAGCCCTTATGCGTTTAAACCTGACCAAGAGCGCATGGCAAGCCTTCATGCAAAACTCGGTAAAGACTTACACAAAGCCCCTTCAAACTACTTTGATAACGTTGTGAAACACCTATCGTCAGACTTAACAAAACAAGACGACAGCTGGCAGACACTAGGACTTCAAGGCATTGCGGAACTCGCCGCCAGAGTAAACGAAGACAAATACCAAGCACTCATACAAAAAGCGATCCAACAAGCCGCCAAACCGGTTGTCAGCGCCTTATGTCATGCCCTAGAACACGAAACACTGTCCAACCCGTTACAAGATACGCTGATACAACAACTGCAAATAGAACAAGACGCATTGATGCAGGCAAGTTACTTGCGCGCCTTATCAAGAGCCGATTTAAACGACACGCTATTACTGCCGCTATTTGGTTTACTTGGTAGCCTAGCAGAATGTCACGATGACGATCTTCACCCTATCGCCGCGTTGGCCGCAAAATGCCCTCACTGGTTAGCTCAGAACCCTCAACTGCTTCGTATCATCATGGAAAAACTAGCCCACCGCGAAGACGGCTACATCGCCTTTAAACAAATTGCAGCAGAACTCAGCCAGCACCCAGAAGCAAAACAACCACTATGGGCATTACTGCGCAGCGGACACGTCAGCCCGAAACTGGCACAAGCAGTGAGTTATTTATTCACAGAGACACCGCCATCCGTGCAGTGAGTGGGAAAGGAATTGAAATGAGATAGATTGGAGTCTTGGGCGCCTTAAATAAGAAGGCGCTACAGACTCCGATTTTCATGGAAAATAGAAACTTATGCCACAGCAAAATCTACTGCGTAAACATTATCTAAGTTAATTTTTTGTCTAGTAAAGTCTGGGAAGTCCAGATTAGTTAGTTTTCATTTTCGGTCGATAGTAAAAACTTTCGTAAATCTCTTTCTTGCCTTAATAAGTGAAGAATATAGATTGAATCGTTATCCACTTTGTAGAAAATACGGCAAGGATTCACTACAACTTCTCGATAATTTAGAGTCGAAATTTCTTCAGGGATTCTGCCTGAGTCAGGAAATTGTTCGAGTCTCTGCACCTTGCTAAAAACCCTTTCTACTAGTTGCCTCGCCGCGTACGGGTTACTAACTGCAATATACTCAGCAATATCGTTCAGATTATTTAATGCAGGCTCAGTCCAGATTATTTGAGCCATTTACTCATTTTCTCTTTGGCTTGCGTCATATCCATTGTTCGACCTTCACGGATGGACTGCTCGCCTTTTGCGATACCTTCCAAGATTTTCATCCGCTCCAGCATCAATTCGTAATCAGCTACATCAAGCAAATAGGCTGATGGCTGACCATGCTCGGTTATGAGAATAGGCTCTTTTGACTCACGCAAATCAGCAAGCAGCTTCGTTGCCTGCCTCTTTAGTGTAGTAACAACTTCGGTTCTCATAGTGACACCTCAGATTAAAATGTATCACTATAGTATCACTCCAATTTGAAAAGGACTAACGCTTGTACCAGGCGCGCGCTTTCCGCGTCGCTTGCCTGCATTTGTTAGCCGCCATTTGCTAGATCACAGATAGATCTACTGATATCAATCTTTGTAACTCTAACCATATCGCGCATCCAATTTAGCTCTCTCAATGCAAAAGCACTAATCTTCCAAGGAAAACTTCTTAAAATTTCATCTATTTCAGAAACAATAGTAGTTATATTATTACAAACATCTTCTACTTGATTAATCGTTTCATGATCATAAAAATTTGAAGTATTCTGAGGCAATTGCAATGTAAGTTCTTTGGCTTTCACAAATAGCCCCTCTATTGAATTAGCTTTTTCAGGTGAAACAAGCTTTCTGAATGCCTCTTTTGAGGAGTCATCGAAAATATTATGCTCTAGACAGAATGAAACTTTTTTAGATTCACCTTGTGTATCATAAGCCTCCGTTGCAGTGACTTGCTTCCAATAAATTTTTTCAGTAGAAAGATCAATACAACATACGATTACAGGAAGGCAAAATTTCTTCCAGTACTCAATATGTCTGTCATCTACATATACTGAAACTGAACTTGTTGATTTGATGGAATCAACAGCTTTTATTTGTATTTTGATAATGTCGCCGTTGGAAATACTATCATCATCTAGTACTTCAATTTCTGCATCTACACCTAAGTCTTGTCCGTATAATCGACATGGCCAACCGAGTATTTTTGTAAATTTGTAAGCTAGGAAATACTCTCCAGCATCTCCATTTATATTCGTTTTACCGTACTTCATTAGTGCTCCATACTATTTGGCTGCTAACGCCCGCATTTGCGGCTGGTTTGGAGCGCAGCGGAAACCCAGTCCGACAACATGCGCTTGTTAGGGCTTAATGGCTTAGTAAATTCGATATTATTGAATGTTCTGCTTACGCCAGTTATCAACAGCAATTGATAAACGCTTATCTTTGACTGGTTTCTGCCATTCATCCCAAAAATCAACCGTGCCACTATTTGGCCTATTTTTTGGTTCATCAATTCTGATCCGGCTTGGCAATAGACTAGCATCACCAACAACAAGCGCTTCACCAGTATCGAGTGTAGGTAAAATGTCGCTAAACCCGCCAAGACTGTCTGGAAGTAGACGCTTGATAACTCCCTGATCCTCGGCGTTGGTTAGTCTCATGGAAACAAAATTGCTGCACTGGCTAAGCATCGTCTTATTTACTTCGGAGGGACGTTGACTTATCACCACTAGGCTGACGCCATATTTTCGGCCTTCCTTCGCGATGCGCTCGAAAATATCAAGCGAGATGTCGTCGGCAGAATCGGCCATGTTTCGCTGGGGCATGTAGAGATGCGCTTCGTCACACAGAAGCGCTATCGGATGACGCAGTTCGGATGGTGTCCACTGTTGAACGGAAAACGTAACCCGAGCAACAAGAGAAACGATTAGTGGAAGAACGTCTGAGGGTACCTCAGAAAAATTGATGATCTTGATACCGGCTTTGCCGTTTTCCTCACCACTGCCAAGCACGGCGGTCGTGAATTTTTCAAGCCAGGAAAAATCCAGGACGTCTCCACCGCCATTAAACATAAAACCGAGGCGTCTATCAGAGATTTTATTCTCAAGCCGTGAAATCATACGAGACAGCTTCCCGTTGAAATCACCTTGTT
This sequence comes from Marinomonas primoryensis, assembly GCF_013372285.1. Lineage (NCBI taxonomy): Bacteria > Pseudomonadati > Pseudomonadota > Gammaproteobacteria > Oceanospirillales > Oceanospirillaceae > Marinomonas > Marinomonas primoryensis. The sequence goes on from NZ_CP054301.1 coordinate 2,478,461, forward strand.
TTTCACCGCGAGCGCCGGGAACCATCTCGACGTTGATACCATTCAACCCGTCCATGAGGAAATCGAGATTAAACGGAACTGGGCTGTCAACAGTGAAGTGCTTTAGCACTTCTTTCTGATCATTATCTTCCAGGTATTTTTGCTTCGCCTGATTGATTTCACGCGCCATGATCATGGCTTGGTTAGGCGCATTCTGGTCACTCCGATCAACAAACATGGATACGAGTGCTTCATACGAAAGCAGCCAGTAAGGCAGGTAAAGCACACCATCATCAATGGTACGTTTTGCCTCAATATCTCCTGGCCCGGCCACCTTGAAGTGCTGAATGCCTTGACCTACCAACGGTGAGTATTCGCCATGGAGGTCCAAAACAATGGCATTCGCTGTAGGGAGCCCTGCCATTTGCTCAATGATTGTAGCTGTAGTCCAGGATTTACCTGATCCGGTACTACCGCCGATGAAGGCATGGCGCTGGAAAAACTTGTTACCATTGAGGTAGGCAACCGCGTGCTCGTCCAGTGTGTATTTACCAAGAACCAGAGCATTTCCATCGGCTGAGACACTAGAGAGGGTACGCATAAAACCGGTAAGATTTTCGCCATCTAGCGAAAAGCAATTAGCGTCAATTTCTGGGACGCTTTCCAGAGTGCGGCGGAAGACGTTTTCTCTTTCTCCGTCGCGATCCAACATCGTGCCAATTAGGGCGATTTTACAAAAATTTAGTTCTGATGTCTGCTCGCTAATACCATCGTTGATAATGTCTTCAGTGCCGCGCTTGCGGGTCACCTGGGTAATGAGGCCGATGAGGTGCTGTCCGGGCCTGCTGCTTTGCAGAACAGCGAGATGGTTAACCTGCAACCTTTTTAGTTGGTCGATGTTCTCCACCTCTACGATCACATTTGTAGTATCGACGGATGCAACTTTCCCAAGCGCCTCTTCATCCTTAAATTTAAAAATCGGCATACCTTCTTCCTATATGATTAACGACAAGTAGCCTTCAAGACTCCAGATATTCATTTCTACTGTAATTGGAGCCTTGTCCAGAGAAGAATAAACGATGGATTGATCGTCTGTTTCCCCTCGTTCTATTGCCAAGTAGTTCTGCGCGTTACCTTCCAGAATAAGCCTTTTCGCTGAATCAGAAAGCGCATAAGTGATAATGGTTACAGGAGTCTTCTGCCTAAGGCACTTCACCATCAGTTTCGGCTGAATATGCTCATCATTAAAGCCGTAGCCAATACAAAGGTAAGAACCAGCTTCACTGATAGCTAGATCAGCATTATTAATAATGGAGCGAAATGGCTCCAGATGCGTTTTTTGATATTTCTGGGTGCCAGGGGTCACGATCTGCGGTTGGTAGTTGTCCGGTATCTCTTGGATATTTGAGAGGGCAACAGTATCTTCCAGAGGGGACTGGAACCAATCCAAAGATCCATGGACCTTCCAGATATTAACCCTGCGCGCAGAGGTGATTTCTGTAGGGGCTGCAAGTTGGCGAAAGAAGCCGTGCGTAAACCCGGTGTAATGATGAATGCGCCTCTGATCGCAGGCATACTCTGCCAAGCGATCATAATTTGTAGTGATAATATTTATTTTCTTGAGGCTACTTCTGAACATATGCTCAAGAAGGCGACTCAATGAAAACATCGCATTATTCTGAAGGCTCTTCTGAAAAATTTTTATATCTTCAGAATTAATTAACGTCCAAGTGGCTTTAACGATTCTCGACGTCAGCTCTTCAGAAGCTGCTACTTGGTGTAGAGCGGATTCTAGGTCTACTCCGTCGCACAAAAGCTGGCAGAACTTTTCCCAGACCTCCAGCTCAGTAACTGACAGATCGGAAACGTCGGTGTGCGCAACGAGATGCTGTGCAAGCCTCCCCATCCCTGACATTCCGTGCGCAGCCGAAGCACCGCTGCCCATAATGATGACAGGTACCTTTCCATAGAATTCCTGCGCTTGTTTTTGGTAGTTCAAATCAGGCATATCATTCTCGCTATTTTTGCCTCTGCATCCTTGAGTTAACTGTGCAGCTGTCGGCAGCACTTACTCGCCCTAACGCCGAGCTCACCGGCCCATTTTGTGGAGAGCGTTTGTGTAAAATGGAGCAAAGCGACATACACAAACGAGCGTAGCAAAATGGGTCCGTGTGTAGCGTTTTGTTAGGTTTTTGCTTGAAGCTTACACCTAATTCTCTGTTGCGCTTTTTCGTTTGAAGAATCCCATTCGTTAAAAAATGAAAACAAATACAGTCTTTCATTAAAAGTTAAACCACCAATTCCATCAATTGCTTCGCGTTTAAACATATTGAAGCTAACATAGAAACTATTTGATTCATCTGTGCTTTTAAACCAAACACTTCCGAGCCATCTTTCTATAAGAATGGCTAAGTTCATCACGTCTTTTTCGTTCGCCTTCCACTCCAACACAAAATGAGGAAGGCTTTCCTTTAACTCCACTTCCGTTATTGAATTGATAAGATCGTCGAGATTCATCTTAAAACCTAACAGTTTAATAGTGCGCATGCGCGTTTAGACATTTCGTAAAGCCTCTAAATATCATCATAAAACTATGAATAATAAGAACTTTATTAAGCTATTAACAAAACCTAAAACTGGAAAAAAAGCATGCGCGTTATGTCATTTGTCCACAGCGCGTTATTTCGGCTGCTGATATTCTTATTCATTGATACTAAAAGACTTTTTTATAATCCACCAGTACAAACGCGCAAAAGTGTGATGATTTTTTAGACAAAGCAAGCCAGAAATTGGCAACCAAAAAAAATAAACTATATATTTGTACAGTCATCGTCAATTATCCACAAGGAGTGAGTGATGTCTTCTAGCCCTTTTTTCAATTTTATTCGCCATGAGATATGGCTACGCAGTTATTACTATTAGACGACATACGCCTGATTACGGTCGTTCCTCCCTTATACAGGCCTACAAGTTTCGAGGAAAAATGCCGTTTGGTTGAGTTTGGGTGTTCTCGAATATAGGCCGAGAAGTCACAAAGTAATAACCCCACCCTCGCCCTCCCCTTGGAAGACATAAGGGGTGGGAATAATTACGTTGTCGGCCTAAAGGCTCGACCTAAATTTCAGGGTCGAAGACTGTTTTAGCGTTTCGATGAGGCAGGCTGTGGCTGCGAGTCTTAGCGCCTGATTACGGTCGTTCCTCCCTCATGCAGGCCTATAATTGAAGGTCGTGGAAAGTTATGTGGCGTTTCGATGAGGTAGGCGTTTAGTTTCGAATAGAAACGCCATATGACTTGGAGCAAGGTGATAAAAATAAGGGCGGCGAAGTCACAAAGTAATAACCCCACCCTCGCCCTCCCCTTGGAAGACATAAGGGGAGGGAATAATTACTAGGCTGGCTGTGGCTGCGAGTCTTTAACGCCTGATTACGGTCGTTCCTCCCTCATGCAGTCCTACAAGATAAGTTGGTGTTCAACAATTTTAGATGTGTCTTTGCCACAAAAAAGAGCCCCATTATTTTCCGCAAAGAAGATATGGGGCCCAAATAAGACCAAGAACACTACCATTAATGATGGACTGGTTTCGGCTTAGCCGTTTCGCGCATTCGTTTACGATGTTCGATAAATTCATCACTCAACATATAATGCCCATGCTCAGTGTGAGCAAGTGCTCCTCTGTTGACCAGTGCGTCTAACGTTTTGGGCAACACCTTTTGACGACGCTCTCCTTTTATAAAATAAAATTGTTCACCTAATTGAATCAATTTAAAACCAGATTCTAAATAGCCAACACATAGATTTTGAGTTGGCGTTAACTTGAGTTTCATAATCCACCTCACCAAGCCGTCTCTTTTTTGATCACTGTCATTAACTATAGACACTTTTTCCAATAACAAAAATTTTACGCCGCCAAGATTACAAAAAGATAAGAAACAATAAAAAACCTAACAGACACAAAAAAGGGAAGGCACAAGCCTTCCCTTTAAATAACACTTGTAAAAAAAGAGTATTATTCGGCGAACACCACGGTTTTATTGCCGTGAACAAGCACTCGATCTTCTAAGTGATAGCGTAAACCACGGGACAGTACGAGTTTCTCAATGTCCTTTCCTAAGCGCACCATGTCTTCTGCAGCGTGACTATGACGTACACGAATGACGTCTTGCTCAATAATTGGTCCAGCGTCTAAATCCGCCGTCACGTAATGACAGGTTGCACCGATCAGCTTAACGCCACGAACCGCCGCCTGATGATAAGGCTTTGCGCCAATAAAAGACGGTAAGAAACTGTGGTGAATATTAATGACTCGATGACGATACTTTTCACACAAATATTCTGGGAAAATTTGCATATAACGAGCTAACACAATAGCGTCCGCTTGTGCGTCATCGATACACGCTTCAATTTGCTGAAACGCGGGCATCTTATTTTCTTTTGGTACAGGTATGCAGTGATATGGAATTTTATACCACTCAACCATGGAGCGAAGCGCTTCGTGGTTAGCAATCACGCCAACAATTTCGCAGTTCAATTCACCCGTGTGCCAGCGATGCATGATGTCATTAAGACAATGAGATTCTTTGGTCGCCATCAGTATCACTTTAGGACGATCTTCGCTGTCTTTAACATACCAGCGCATATTAAATTCTTCCGCGATAGACGCAAACTCTTCCCGAAAGGTTTCAACCGTAATCTTAAGACTTTCTGCGTCAATATCATGACGCATAAAGAACCACTTCTGCTCGATGTCTGTGTGATGGCTGGCCTCAATGATAGAGCCTTGGCGCTCATTCAAGAACTGGCTCACCGCCGCCACAATCCCCACTCTGTCAGGACAACTAATAACCAGACGAAATGTTTTTTTTCTCATAGTAAAAACTTCTAAACCTTTAAATTTCAGCAAGTTAAATCGTTCTTTCAACCTGCATTCATACTGTTTTTTTAATTACATCAAATCCACAATTTAAGTCTAAGACTTGTGCTTAATAACATAACATTGATGAATTTTGCTATTACGATCAAAGTCCGGATCAAAGGTCTCATGAGTAATATTTTTCACTTCGAACTCTTGCTCTAGATCTGCATCCAAAATAAAGCGACGATAGTTATTCGAAAATATTAACTCTCCGCCTTTTGCCAATCTAGCCATCGCTAAACGCAATAAATCGCCATGATCACGTTGAATATCTAGCACATCGGCCATTTTTTTCGAGTTTGAAAAAGTCGGAGGGTCCATGAATATCAAATCAAACACATCACGACTTTGCTTTAACCATTCGATACAGTCAGCGCGCTCAACTTGATGATTACGCTCAGAGAATTCATTTAATTCAATATTACGGCGCGCCCATTCTGTATAGGTATTCGACATGTCGACACTTAATGAGCTGCGAGCACCACCTTGACCAGCATGAACGGATGCTGTCGCTGTGTAACAAAAGAGATTTAAGAAACGTTTACCGTTGGCACGATCTTGAATCAGTTTTCGTACTGGTCGGTGATCCAAAAACAAACCCGTGTCTAGGTAATCTTTTAGATTCACAATGAAATCACAGCCGTATTCTTCAACGATCATTTCGTGCTTAGACTGGTCTAGTTTTTCATATTGCTCTTTGCCTGATTGACGTTGACGCTGTTTCAAGATCACATTGGATTCTGCGATATTTAACGCGGTTGGAATCGCAGACATCACTTCAAATAAACGTTGTTTGGCTTTTTCTGGATCAACACTTTTCGGTGCCTGATATTCCTGTACATGGGCCCAATCTTGATAGATATCGATCGCCACGGCGTATTCAGGCATGTCTGCATCGTAAACGCGATAACATTGAATTTTGTTGCTATCGACCCATTTTTTCATCTTTTTAACATTTTTCTGCAGACGATTGGCAAACATCTGAGCACCCGGAGTCATAACCGATTGCGCCACAACGTCTTCTTTAATTCGACCTTCTAACAGTGGGAAAATATAAGCACGACACTCAATACCACCGTTAATAACACGAGTACTTTTCTCAGGTCGTGCCGGGATTTGACGAGCCAAATGGTCATTGCTGGTCAGCATCATAAACTGCCATCCACGCACATGACTGACAACCCATTCACCCAATTGGCGATACAAAGCAATCAGCGCCATTTCGTCACCCATCCGCTCACCGTAAGGCGGGTTGGTAATCACTAAACCTGGTAATTCTGGATTAATATCAAATTCATGCTCTTGGAAAGGTGTCATTGCAACATCGATCACCCCAACCATGCCTGCACGTTTAATGCTTTCACGAGCCGCCGCGATCGCTCTCTGATCACGATCCGTACCTTGAAAGCGCAACCCTAGTTCAGCAGGGTCTTTTTTACGATTTTTAGCAAAATCCATCAGTTGTTGCCACATACGATGGTCATGCTGTTTCCAGCCCTTAAAGCCCCAGTATTGACGCCCTAACCCCGGCGCAATATCCAAAGACATCATCGCGGCTTCCACCAAGAAAGTCGCGGAACCACACATAGGATCAATCAATTGCGTTAAACCGCAATCTCTTCCCCAGCCAGCACGCATCAATAGGCCGGCCGCGAGGTTTTCTTTCAGTGGCGCCATACTGCCTTGTTGACGATAACCACGGCGATGCATACTTTCGCCCGATAAATCGATGCTTACCGTGACAACTTCACGTTTAATACGCAAAGCGATACGCACATCTGGCTGCTCTTTTTGAACATTTGGGCGCTCACCAGATAGCTCAACGAAATAGTCAGCAATCGCATCTTTGGCACGCACCGCACCAAACTGAGTATTGCGAATATGATGATTAGTACCGTGGCAATCAATGGCAATAGTATCGCTTGCTGACATATGATCAGACCACTTAATCGCCTTCACACCGTCATAAAGTTCATCGGCTGAATCGATTTTAAAGTTCGCGATCGGCAGCATCACTCGGGTTGCAACACGAGACCAAAGACACGCTTTATACATGCCTTCTAAATCGGTGGTTAATTTAACCTGCCCTTCGCCAAAACGGGTTTGTGTTAGGCCTTCATCATGCAGTTCTTTTTCTAAGACATTTTCCAATCCAAGAGGACAGGTTATCTCTAATGCGTAAACCTGACTTGCTGAATCCGTTGTCTGTAATATAGTGCTCATTTTAAAATTACTTTTTTAAATTTGAATGAATATTCGATATAAAAAGAAGGCGGAATCATTTTCCGCCTGCCACACAAGGCGCCCACTGGACACCTTGTTTTTCAATTCGATCTGTTTAAATGCCTAAATCAAGCTCTCGATAATAAGCGTCTGTGCTTGCTATCGCTTCTTTAATCAATTCTGGACCCTGATAAATCAAGCCAGAATAAATTTGTACCAATCTCGCACCAGCCTGAAGTTTTTCAACCGCATCCGCGCCACTTGAAATACCACCTACACCTATAATAGGTAATGTGTCTTTCAAATGCTCCGCTAACACTTTAACCACATGAGTCGATGCGTCACGTACTGGCGCGCCGCTCAGCCCACCAGCTTCTTTTTCAAACTGGTGGCCTAAAACAGCATCACGAGACAGCGTCGTATTGGTTGCAATAATACCATCAACACCCTGTTCTACTAATGTATCGGCGACCATTTTAATTTCATCATCACTCATATCTGGCGCAATTTTTACGGCCAATGGAACACGCTTACCATGTTCTGCTTCATAACGATCTCGAGCCGCCACCAGCGGCGCAATTAATTGCGCCAAGCTTTCTCCAAATTGAAGACTGCGTAACCCAGGTGTATTCGGCGAGCTGATGTTTGCCGTAATATAATCGGCGTAAGGAATAACCGTTTCTAAGCACGTTAAATAATCCGCCGCGGCATCTTCCACAGACGTGGTTAGGTTTTTACCAATATTCACACCCAATATACCCGGATAACGATGAGACTTTATCCGTGATACTAAATGATCCACGCCTTTGTTGTTAAAGCCCATGCGATTGATAATCGCATCATGCTCAGGTAACCGAAAAAGACGTGGCTTAGGATTACCAGCCTGCCCTTTAGGCGTCACGGTTCCGACTTCTACAAAACCGAAACCTAAAGCCCCTAATGCTTCAAAAGCGTCTGCATTCTTATCCAATCCAGCCGCTAAACCCACTGCATTGGGAAAACGCAAACCCATCACATCAACGGGCTTCGTAGATGGTAATCCACCTAAAAGCTTATTCAAACCCAATCGACTGCTTGCTGCAAGAAGATCCAATGACAATTCATGAGACACTTCTGGGTCTAATTTAAAAAGTAACGAGCGAGCAAGTTGGTACATAGTTAGGGCTCCTAGACAATTGAGATTAGGTGAATGCTGTATCTTAGCTGTGCTATCGAATTTGAGTGACGCCAATCAATTTATTCATGTCATCAAACTCTACTTCAAACACACCGTAGATCCCTTGGTGCGTTACAAAGCGCTGAAAGGCGGACAAAGGCAACTGTACTTTACGTCCATCTAGGCTACTCGCGACTAGATTTTTCGCTGAACCAGCATACATAGCCTCATATTTAAAAGCGGGCAAAGCCACATTTAAAACCACTTTTGCCATTTTTTCTTCCTGTGCTTACATTACCCTTACAGATATCACTCTGTGCGTAAAGATTTGAATCCGATAAGATGAAGACTATTATATTGCGTTGACACTTTTTTTGACAGAAGTATAAGGAATCTAGGTTCGATGGTAGCTGTAATTGAACAATTAAAAGACCACCTAAATCGCGCCGTCGTCGGCCAACCAGACTTAACCCATGAATTACTCGTCGCATTAATTGCGAATGGTCATGTGTTGCTAGAAGGGCCACCAGGTATCGCAAAAACCACCGCCGCCAAAGCGTTGGCCAGTGCCATCGACAGCCGTTTCCAACGTATTCAATTTACCCCTGATTTATTACCCGGCGACGTTACGGGTTCCGATATTTACCAACAAGAAACCGGACAGTTCAGTTTCATCCCTGGCCCTATCATGAACGATATCGTGCTGGCCGACGAGATCAACCGCGCGCCTGCCAAAGTACAATCTGCGTTATTAGAAGCCATGGGCGAAAGACAAGTTACAGTGGGCAACCATAGCTACACTTTATCGGATTTGTTCTTTGTTATTGCGACACAAAACCCGATTGAGCAAGAAGGGACGTATCCGTTACCAGAAGCCCAACTTGATCGTTTTATGATGAAGATTAACCTTGGTTATCCAAGTGCCGCTAGCGAACTAGAAGTACTAAGATTAGTGCGACAACAGGATCTTCATAAAACATCCGTAAGTACCTCTCAGCCCTTATGTAAACCAAGTGATATTTTGGCACTGCAACAAAAAGCCTTGTCCTTATACATGTCGGAAAGTGTCGAGCAATACATAGTGCAATTGGTCATGGCCACGAGACAGCCTGAGCTTTATTTAGGCGATGCAGGTAAAGGAACGAACTTAATTGAGTTTGGCGCTAGCCCACGCGGCACATTGGCTCTCGATCGTTGCGCACGGGCAAACGCTTTATTGGATGGACGGGACTTTGTAACGCCCGATGATGTGCGTCAAATTGCGTTACCGGTTTTGCGCCATCGCATCATTACTACCTTTGAAGCCCAAGCCGCCGGGTTATCCGTTGACGATCTATTAAAACGATTGATTAGTCACGTTCCAGCGTTGTAACTCAAGGCTCACTAACTCAAAGAACAGCAATACAAGGCCCCCTAAACGATGAGCCCATTATTATCACCCGAGTCTCCTGAGTTGGATGACGCCCATTTTGCCCTATTAGCACATTACGCTAAGCATTTAGGGCGAGCACCAAAAGCCATTCGCTTTGCAACGAATGCCGGTGATCGCCGCTCTCGACAAAAGGGTCACGGCATGGAAATGCTCGAACTACGTGCCTATCAAGCCAGCGATGACTTAAGACACATCGACTGGCGTGTTACGGCTCGTACCGGTCAAGCACATACTCGGCTTTACGCGCAGGAAAACGATCACCAGCGGCTTTTATTGTTAGATCTTTCTAGTAGCGCCTACTTTGGAACACGTCACACTTTTATTTCCACACGACTGATCCAGCTGGCAGGTATTATTGCATGGCGCTCAAAACAGCAAGGCGACACGCTCTCCTACCGTTTAACCTACGGCTCGGAAGAACACGCCAGCAATAAATCTGGAACCCTGTCGTCGCTATTAAGCCAACTAAAAGAGGCGTCTCACCTAGAACACAGAACCAATGAGAGTCGCCCTGATAGTATTTGGTCAAACACCTTGCTAACAAATAAGATGCACAATAAAGACGTGATTATTCTGACGGACAAACAAACGTGGAGCGACAGCGAAGAAAGCACACTAATGCAGCTCGCCAAACACAATTCGGTACATTGGATACAAATCATCGATAGCAATGTTTATAACCTGCCCGCAGGCCAATATCAGATGGCCGACCGTCACGGCGTCAAACAAGTGAACATTAGTAAACACAGTATGCAGCAGGCAAAAATAGATTTTTTTGAACAAAATGCGCTGATGCGTAAAAAACTGGCCGCGTTTGGTATTCGCCACCAACTATTTGACATCACTGAATCACCAGAAAAAATAGCGCGCTATTTGCTGTCTCAAGGAGCGCTACACTGATGCCTACCGCTCCCGTACAGGCAACCATAGATTTGCCCAACAAAGCCTACTTACTGCCTCAATCTATCCCTATGTGGCCGCCTGTTTGGTGGACTTGGTTGGTCTTGGCTGCCATTGTTTTATTGATAATTGGCGTCATTATTTTCTTTTATCGACGCCATCAAAAATACGCCTATCGTCGAGAAGCACTTTCTACCATCAGAGCAACATCAAGTGAATTGGCAGACAAAGCCTGCATTTTACTGTGTCATGAAATGATTCGTCGATGTCTGATAAGTGAAGGGGAAAACGAAATAGCGGCCTTACCTAGCGCCACGCTGCTACAAAAAATTGACAGCGCCATGCCAGAAAAACATCACTTTTCGGCACTGGGTTCTGACTTCGTAGATGGGCTATACCGCGACCATATTGAGTTAACCCCTGAACAGCGGAAAGAAATGATAAACGTCACTTGCTACTGGATAAGGAAACACCATGCTTGAGCTTTCTTGGCCTTGGTTTCTGCTTATTCTACCCTTGCCATTCATCCTGTATTTCCTTCCCAAAACCAAAGTGAAAGGCGATGGCATCTGGTGGGGTAATACGTCACAACTAATTCATCATCAGGGCAGTAACGTTCTTCCTAGAAACCCAACACTTAGATATGCCTGCATAGCACTTAGCTGGTTTTTGTTGGTATTGGCCATAGCTCAACCGGTCTGGTTAGGCGAACCAACAAAAGTCACACCATCTGGGCGTGACTTACTTATCGCGTTGGATTTATCGGGCAGCATGCAAGTCACCGATATGACGCTCAATGACCAACCAGAAAACCGCCTCGAAGCGGCTAAATCGGTCTTGTCCGACTTTATAAAAGAACGACGAGGTGATCGCATTGGTATTATCGTCTTTGGTACGAAAGCCTACCTTCAAGCGCCGTTGAGTTTTGATACCAAGACCATTAATCAGCTGGTCCAAGAAACTCAAATTGGCTTTGCTGGAGAACAAACCGCCATCGGCGATGCGATCGGGTTGGGCATTAAAAGACTTGAAGACAAACCATCCGACAAAAAAGTACTTATTCTCATGACAGACGGCGCCAATACCGCAGGGCGAGTTCAACCACAACAAGCGGCCACCTTTGCCGCTTCACAAAATGTTCGCATACACACCATCGGCATAGGGGCTGATAGCATGATGGTGCAAAGCTTCTTTGGCCCAAAAGCCATTAACCCCTCCAGCGATCTAGACGAAACTTTGTTAAAAAATATTGCCGCTCAAACTGGCGGAGAGTATTTTCGTGCCAAAAGCACCGAAGACCTACGAGCCATCTACCAGACCCTAGATGCGTTAGAGCCCACTCCAGCGGAAGATATTTGGCAGCGGCCGCTAACCAGCCTGTTTCACTGGTTAGGCTTTGGGTCTGTTGCTTTTCTAGCTTTGTCGTTACTTGCCAGTCGACAAGTTTCTTTGAGAACAAGGAATTGGCGTAAAGGAGATCGCTTATGATGTTTTTTGACGTCGTTCATTTTGAGCGCCCCTACTGGCTTCTTTTTATCCCACTCACTCTGCTAGTAGCTTTTTTCTTTCGCCTAAACAATTCGAAGAAAAATACCTTACATAAAGTGGTTGATCCAAACTTACTCAACCACCTTGTTTATAAAAACGCATCCAATAACCTGAATATGTGGCTAGGACTGATAGCGCTTACTTTGTGTTGGATTGGCTTAGCTGGCGTAAGCTGGACAAAAAACCCAACAACCATGTTCGAAAACACCCAGAAAACCGTTTTAATTGTTGATCAGTCTTTGTCTATGTACGCCACAGACATCAAACCCAATAGACAGACCCAATTAAAACAAACAGTTAGAGACATTTTAGAGCAAAGTAAAGAAGGCGAAATAGCCTTAGTTGCCTTCGCAGGCGAAGGCTTTATTATTAGCCCCTTTAGCCAAGACAGAGAGACCATCACGCATTTTTTGTTGGCGCTCGACCCCATTATTATGCCCGTGTATGGCGGCAATTTAAGCAGCGGAGTCGCAACCGCCTTATCACTCAATAAAGACGATTCAGCTCCTTTGCATCTAATCATTTTCACCGATGACCTTAGCCAGCTTGATAAAGAAAAGGTTCCAACACTATTAAAAGGCCTCAACATACAGTTGGATATAGTTGCGGTAGGCACTCCACAAGGCGGACCAATTAAACTTCCTGACGGCCAAGTTTTGAAAAAAAATGGCATGAATGTTATTCCAACAGTGCCTATATCCGATTTAAAAGCGCTAACCACAAATCTTGGAGGCACATTTCACCAAGGGCGATTAACGTCTCGTGAGCTTGCGCAAATAACCAGCACATCACTGAATAACGAACAAACTCAAAAGGCCCAAAATAAAAGCATTCACTGGACCGAACAAGGACAATGGTTTGCGCTGCCCTTTCTGTTCTGGCTCGCGTTCCAGTTTAGAAAGGGCATGGTGTTGATGCTTTTCATCGGTTTATTTTCTTTGCCTGCTGAAAAGCTGCAAGCATCGCCTCTGGATTGGTTTTTGACTCAAGACCAAAAAGGCCAGCACGCAGTTGATCAAGGAAACTGGCAAAAAGCCGATCGCCTTTTCCAACAACCAAACTGGAAGGCCGCGTCGTCTTATGCGTTAAAAAATTACCCCGCAGCAATACAAGCACTGGATAAACTCGACAAAAACGCGGCAGAAAATTACAACCTAGGTAACGCGTTGGCCTTGTCTGGCGACACAAAGAAAGCGATGCAAGCGTATGAAACAGCGCTAGAGCAAGACCCATCCTTAAAAGCCGCCAAAGAAAACCTCGAATACTTAAAACAACAAGAGCAAGAGCAAGAACAAAAAAAGAAAGAGCAACAAGAAAAAGATGAACAGGCTTCTACAAAACAAAATGAAGAGAAGGATCAGAACAAACAGCCAAGTCAATCTGACTCTAATGATAAAAATGACTCAAAAGACCCATCTGATTCAAAAAAAGACAATAAAAAGAACGAAAAACAAGACAACAACAAAACACCTGAGGATAATGAACAAAATAAAAACTCAGACAGCAAAAATAAGAATGAACAAGCTAAAACAACCTTAGACAAAGAAAAAGAGCAGGCATTAAACCAATGGCTAAAGCAAATCCAAGACGACCCTGGAAAGCTTCTACAGCGCAAACTTTGGTATTTGCATCAAGAAAAACGCAATGAAAATCGATTTACGCAAGAGGATGGGCAAAACCCATGGTAATAAAGCAATACTTCTTTTCATTAACTTCGCTAAACAAGCTCAGCCGTTTGTTTTACTCATTAATGGCTGCCCTGCTTTTTATCACCTTATCAAGCTCTCTTCATGCAGCAAGCGTTACTGCGTCTCTCAACAAAGAAGTCACCATTGAAAATGAAGTTGTGCAACTCACATTACGAGCGGACTTTTCTGATACTGGGAATGGCCCGGATCTCACACCACTACAACGTGACTTTGATATCTTAGGCAAAAGCCAAAACAGTCAATTTAGCTTTAACTTAGGCACCAGTACGGCATTAAATTTTTGGGTCGTTTCATTAATGCCAAAATCCGTTGGTACGGTCGAAATCCCTCCCATTAAAATTGGCGCCCATGAATCTGAACCAATAAGATTAGTCATTAAAAGCTCTCCTCAACTCATGGACAGCAACGGTAACCCTCCCGTCATCATGAGAACTGAAGTGTCTGAAATAGAACCGTATTTACAACAAGAAGTCATTTTAAGCATCAAACTGTACACCTCAGTCGCTATGCAAAATGCCAATCGTTCCGTACCTTCTCATCCTGACCTTGTCATCGAAAGACTGATTGACGATCAAATGAACTACGAAACCATCAACGGCACACAATATCAGGTATTAACCCGCGACTATTTGGCGTTTCCCCAACGCAGTGGCATATTGACTATACCGCCACAAAGCATACAAGCGATGATCAACACCTCGACGGGTAGAAGGATGATCAAGGTTCAAAGTGAACCTCTTAATCTACAAGTCTTGCCTATCCCAGCCAGCTATTCAAGTGACACCTGGTTGCCTAGTCAAGAAGTGACAGTATCAACCTCTTTAAGCAAGACAAACGACGCCCCTAGAGTGGGTGACACTCTCATTTGGACCATTAATATTAATGCCAAAGGCGCACTGCCTGAACAAATCCCAACACTGGACTTTAATAGCACACCTAACTATAAGCTTTACCCAAAACCACCCAAATTCGACAATCAAAAAACAGCCAATGGCGTCACAGGCAATCAAACCATCATCGTTGAAGTCGTGCCAACCGAAGAAGGCAGCTTAGCACTACCCGATATCAACATTGCTTATTGGGATACAGAGCAAAGAATCATTAGGACAGCGACAGCATCCACTAAAGAAATCAACATTGCTCCACTGCCAAACAGCTCAAATGAAACCGTCAAAAAAGAAGCCGATAAAGCGACCATCAGTGAACCTTTGCCAGCACAAACTCGCTCAGTTGCCCCTATTTCATTAGCGAAAAAACCGATCGTTAAAACAATAGAACCGAGTGAATTAGACATTGAGCTGACACAAGCAGATCAAGACTTCTCTTTTCGTCACTACCTTGTCATTGGTTTATTACTATTAGCCATTTTTCTAATGGGGGCTTGGTTAACCATCTGGTTTAAACGCAGAAAAGCACAGCCTGACACCCTCAACCACGTCCCAACATTGCAAGAGTTCGCACCTCTTAGCACAATGGATGAACAAAGCGCCTATAAAACGCTAATAACGTGCTGCCGGCAAAATAATCTACCTCAACTCAGATCAAGCCTGCTGGAGTGGGCTCGTCATCGATGGGGAGACGATGAAATTCGTAGCGTCGATGATATAAAGCGATTAACGTCCGTTCAGGTCACGCAACTCCTAATGGAGTCTGAATTGATGATGTACTCCAATAACCCCAGCCATGAGTGGCAAGGCGAACTTCTTGCCGTCGCACTAGAAGAGTACACCAGCGGCCAAGCCAAACCCTCTCAGGCGAGTCAGCTAAAAACACTTTACCCAAACTTTTAATTTCGCCGGGTTTTCTAAAAGGGCCACCATGACGACACCATTCCAGTCAGGCATTATCGCCCAGGCGTCAAGTGACGCCCTTTTTAATTACGCTCAATCTTAATAGGTTAGAAATAGATGCATTTAAAGCCGCTTTAGCCGTCGCTCCTGCCCTTATTACTCAGCTTCATAACCAGTGTTATAGACACACACTTGCACGTAGTCATAGGCCTCAGCAGCTTAATATGGGATGAGTTAGATACAATACGCTCCCGACAGCCTACGGCTTTCCCCACATTGTAGACAAAGAAATGGAAGTAAAATCCATGAAGTCGATCTTGCCCTTCACGGTCGATCGTCTCGCCATGACGCTACCTACCAAGTACGCTTTACTCAGCTTTCGGTACAAGTGTCACATTAGCGGAAGACGTCAGCCGTTTTAAATACATGAATAACCGAGACTTAACTGGATTTGTAGATGGGGACGAAAATACTGAAGGCGAACAACGTAAAACAATCGCGCCGGTAGGTAACGAAGGTCCCGATTTAAAAAAATCGGCTCATATTCAAATTTAATTCGCTTCGTTTACAATTTAGAAAGGTGAGAAAAAGAGGATCTGAAAACGCAACAATGTGTATATGGTCGCACTAAACACACCAACCAAGAACCTCCTTCCTCTAAAAAATCTGCTCAGGCGCACACTAAACGCACCTCACTAAAAGATGAAAATGAATGTGCAATGGAAATATTGCGAAGTATTCCTTTTGCATCTTTGACAGAAAAAGGCCTTATGTTTGCAAGCTAAAGTAAGACGCCGACAACCTTTAATACTATGCTGAAAAGCATGATAAAAGGTGATCAGAAGGGTAATACCGCTCACTTAATGAAATACCCTAGGGCAACAACGGCACAAGCTTTCTTTCTACCTGCAAATGATTGGTTAACATCACTTTCAAACTAACATAATAGAACAATAAAAAAGCCACTCTATATGAGTGGCTTTTTTAGACAAAAAATAAGCTTATCGCTCTATTTCAGCTTTATTTTTTAAAAAGTCCTGCTGGCCCTGGGTACTAAGACTCGCTTGGGTTTGATTCAAGTAACGCTCGTAGACAAGTTTCTGATCATCAGAAACCAACTCACTACCAGCATCAATTTTATTCAACCTAATCAAAGCCAAATCACCGTTTGATAAGCCCTTAACTTCAATCACAGGATCACCGTTTGGGTGAGGCAAAGAGAAAGCCAATGACGTCATTTCATCTTGACCACGCTTAGCACCTTCAACAGAAGACCATTCAGTAGCACGTGCACTTTTCGCCGCATCTGCTTTCACACGAAGAGAAGCAACTGCTTTATTTTGAACCACTATCGAAGCAACCTGCTCCTTCGTATCGTCATAAGACTGGAAAGCTTCCTGTTTATGATCATTCAAATGCAACACAGCAACTTGGTCATCATTTAATTCTATCAAGTTACTATTTTGGCCATCTTCCAACACCGCATTGCCAAATGCAGCCGCAATAACCGCTGCGTTACTAGTCACTTCATCAGAACCGCCATCACGCCCGAAATACGCACTTTGAAGAACGTCTACGCCGTATTCTTTTGCGATGATATCTAATTTGTCACTAGCGTAAGCTAGATCGGTAATATCTTCATGTGCAGTCAACAACGCATCGACTGCCTTAGCTTCCAATAGCCCTTGCTTCAACTCTGCTTCTTTCGACGCAAATGTTGGTACGTCTGGCTTAGTAATATCATTCAATTTAATAAGGTGATAACCAAACCCACTCTTAACAGATTTTAGCTCGCCCTTTTTCATTGAAAATAACGCATCGTCAAAAGCTTGATCTATCGTGCCTTTTTCAACATAACCTAGATTACCGCCATCATTTTTCGAGCCAATATCATCAGAATATTCAGCCGCCAAGTCTGCAAAATCTTCACCGGACTTTAACTTGGCCTGAACTTCTTCAAGGCGACTTTCAGCGTCTTTATCACTTCGATCTGCTGTATCAATCAAAATATGTGACGCCGATCTTTCTTCTTGAACAAAACTTGAAATAGATGCTTGGTAAGCATCTTGCAACTCCGCATCCGTCACATTGACCTTGCTGTAAAAATCCGAACTGGAAATTACAACGTAATTAACTTTAACTTGTTCAGGCGTTTTAAAACTTTCTTTATTGGCATCGTAATACGCTTTTAACTCATCATCTGACACACTGGTGTTTTCCGACTCATCCGCCAAAGAGAACGAAACATAATCATACGTTCTTTCTTGTGATTGCAACTTAGAGACGCTGTCTACTTGATAAGGTAAAACAAATTCTGAGCCTGAGATTGCATTGCGAGGCTGTTGAATCAAAACATCTTGCTTAATGCGCTCTTTAAAAGCGAGCGGCGTAAAACCAAGAGAACGGATGAAGTTAAGATATGTATTTTGGTCAAACTGACCATTAACTTGAAACTGTTCAGCTTGTAATAAATAAGCATCTACTTGAGCATCTGACACTCCTAAACCCAACCCTTTAGCCTGATTGGCTAATACAACACGCTGAACCAGCTCCTCTAGAGCTCTACGTTGAAGTAAATTATCTTCAAGTAATGCAGGGTTAACTTGCCCACCCATCATTGAAATTAATTGTCGACGTTGAGTTTCTGCTCCTTGCAACATCTGTGTTCGAGTAATCTCAACCCCGTCAACTTTTGCAACACTGTCCGAAGAAATAAAGCTGTTGACTAAGGCGTCTACTCCAAATAAAGCAAACGTCACAACGATAAAACCAACGATGATCTTTACCACAATGCCTTGTGACTTATCTCTGATATCCTGGAGCATTACTGCCTCCAAATGAGTTAATGAATGACAAATAAAAAAGGTGCATTCCACTTGGAATACACCTTTTGTGTCTAATGGCGGAACAGACGGGACTCGAACCCGCGACCCCCTGCGTGACAGGCAGGTATTCTAACCAACTGAACTACTGCTCCAAAAACATTAGTTTACAGCGTCTTTTAGACCTTTACCGGCTTTAAAACCAGGAACTTTCGCTGCTTTAATTTGGATTTCCTCACCAGTTTGAGGATTACGGCCTGTACGTGCCGCACGTTCTTTTACTGCAAAAGTACCAAAACCAACTAGTGTAACCTGGTCACCTTTTGCCAAAGCCGCTTCAATTGCTTTTAAAGTAGCGTCAAGAGCATTATTTGCAGAAGCTTTAGATAAATCAGCAGACGCCGCAATAGCATCAATCAATTCAGATTTGTTCACGTTGTACCCCTTCAGTATTTTCTTGGATCCTTAGTTTTTTTCGGCGCAGTATAAATGCCTACCGACAAGACCGAGCGAGAAGTTATACAAGCCCGACCTACTCCCTGTCAACACAGGATATGCTCTTAATGATGACTCACAGTTTCTTGTTCATCAACAGTTTTTTCACTCGAAGGTAAGGTTTCTACCTTTTTTGGTGAAGGAATGTACTCTAAAGCAATATCCAGCACTTCATCTATCCATTTAACAGGAATGACCTCAATGTCTGCTTTGATATTATCAGGAATCTCTTTTAAATCACGAGCATTTTCTTGCGGAATAATCACCGTTTTTATGCCCCCCCTGTGAGCAGCCAAGAGTTTCTCTTTTAGCCCACCTATGGGTAACACCTCTCCGCGAAGCGTAATCTCGCCAGTCATAGCCACAGAGGCCTTAACGGGGATCTTAGTAAGCACTGAAACAATAGCAACACACATAGCAACACCAGCGCTTGGACCATCTTTTGGTGTTGCCCCTTCTGGAACATGTAAATGAAGATCCGTTTTTTCATGAAAATCTTCATCAATACCAAGACCAATTGCTCGACTTCTAACCACCGTTAAGGCAGCTTGAATGGATTCTTGCATCACATCACCAAGCGATCCGGTCTTCACATGGCGACCTTTACCAACAACGCCAGCGGCCTCAATCGTTAATAATTCACCGCCAACAGATGTCCAAGCCAACCCAGTAACCTGACCAATTTGATTTTTTTCTTCTGCTTTTCCATAACTAAATTTATGAACGCCAGAAAAATCTTCCAGATTTTCACTCGTCACTTCGACCGCTTTCAATTCTTTTTTAGAACCTAATGCTTGTCTTTTAACGACTCGACGGCAAATTTTACTAAGCTCTCGCTCTAATCCACGAACGCCAGCCTCCTTCGTGTAATAGCGAATAACATCCATTAAAGCGCCATCAGTAACCTGAATTTCACTTTCTTTAAGACCTGCCAATTTAATTTGCTTAGGCAGTAAGTAACGCTTAGCAATATTCAACTTTTCATCTTCGGTGTAACCAGGAATTCGGATTACTTCCATACGATCAAGAAGCGGCCCTGGTATATTCATACTATTGGCAGTACAAATAAACATGACATCGGAGAGGTCAAAATCGACTTCTAGATAATGATCATTAAATGTATGGTTTTGCTCCGGATCAAGAACCTCTAGTAAAGCTGACGCGGGGTCACCACGCTGATCCATGCCCATTTTATCTATTTCATCGAGCAAGAATAGAGGGTTTTTCACCTTCACTTTTGCCAACTTCTGCAGCAACTTACCGGGCATAGAGCCAATATAAGTACGGCGATGACCACGTATTTCAGCTTCATCTCGCACGCCGCCAAGCGCCATACGAATATATTTTCGGTTAACCGCTTTCGCGATAGACTGCCCCAAAGACGTTTTACCTACTCCCGGCGGCCCGACCAAACATAATACTGGCCCTTTAACTTTTTTTACACGCTGCTGCACCGCAAGAAACTCTAAGATGCGCTCTTTAACATCTTGCAGGCCATAATGATCTTGGTTCAATATTTTCTCAGCGTAAGCTAAATCATTACGCACTTTGCTGCGCTTCGTCCAAGGCAAGGACGTTAGCCAATCAATATAACCTCGAACAACCGTTGCCTCCGCAGACATTGGCGACATCATTCGCAGTTTTTTCAGTTCCGCTTCAGCTTTCTCTCTTGCCTCTTCCGACATCCCTACTTCTGTAATTTTTTCTTGAAGCAGATCTAATTCATTACCGCCATCTTCCATATCACCCAATTCTTTTTGAATGGCTTTCATTTGCTCATTCAAATAATACTCACGCTGGCTTTTTTCCATTTGTTTCTTTACACGACTACGGATGCTTTTTTCAAGATGTGCAATATCCAACTCGCCATCCATTAAACCGATAAGGTATTCTCCGCGCCCAGTCAGCGAATCAACTTCTAATACCTTTTGCTTATCTTCAAGCTTCAAACTCATATGACCAGTAATATTGTCAATCAGCTTAGAAAGGTCATCGATGGACTTTAATGACGCCACGACCTCTGCAGGAATACGTTTACTACCCGCCACATACTCGTCCAACTGCTTAAGCAGGGCGTTACGAATCACACCATGCTCTGTTTGATCTTCTTCTTGGAGGTCAAGCTCAACAACACTCCCCAAAACAAACCCATCAGCGTCTTCCATCTTTTCGAGACGGGCACGCTTAGCACCTTCCACTAAAACTTTAACCGTGCCATCAGGTAAGCGCAGCAATTGCATGACTTTCGCCGTCGTACCAATAGAATAAAGATCCTCTAATATCGGATCATCTTTAGAAGCATCTTGCTGAGCAACAAGAAAAACATATTTATCATTTTCCATCGCAGACTCTAACGCTGCGATGGATTTAGCACGACCAACAAATAACGGCAGCACCATATGGGGATACACAACCACATCACGAAGTGGCAGCATTGGCAGGAGCAAAGAATCTGACATATTTTTTTCCAATCCGGGCGCATCAGGAAAAGCGCACTTTATATTTCAACGTTGATTAGGAAAGAGATAGGGGCAAAGCCCTAAATTACAAGCGCAAGACGCATTTCAATTTAGTTTACACAAGATTATAAATACGAAACACAACAAAAAAGGCCGAAATCAAGTTATAAAACTCAAGTTCGGCCTTACACAATAACTTTGAAAAAATAAGATTTAGGCGTTTTTAGCCAACTCTTCTTTTTCTAACACCATCAAAGGCGGAGAATCACCACGAATAGAAGGACCATCCATAACAACCTTCACAACATCGTTACGAGTAGGAAGCTCATACATGCAATCCAACAAAGCAGATTCTAAAATACTACGCAACCCTCGAGCACCGGTTTTACGCTCTAACGCCAAAACAGCCGCCTCACGTAAAGACTCAGGTGTAAATTCTAACTCAACACCTTCTAACTCAAATAAATGTTGATACTGTTTTACAAGCGCATTTTTAGGCTTACTCAAAATAGTCATCAGCGCTTCTTCATCCAACTCTGAAAGCGTCGCCACTACCGGCAAACGACCAACAAATTCTGGAATCAAACCGAACTTAACCAAATCTTCAGTTTCTACACGATGAACCGCTTCAGAAAAGGATCGCCCCTCATCTTTACTTTTCACTGTCGCAGAAAAACCAATGCTACTTTTTTCCGTTCTATCACTGATAACGCGCTCTAAACCAGCAAACGCACCACCACAAATAAACAGTATATTTGACGTATCAACTTGCAAAAATTCTTGCTGAGGATGCTTACGCCCACCTTGCGGAGGAACAGAAGCAACCGTGCCTTCAATCAACTTAAGTAAAGCCTGCTGAACGCCTTCACCAGAAACATCACGAGTAATCGATGGGTTGTCAGACTTCCTAGAGATTTTGTCTATTTCATCTATATAAACAATGCCTCGTTGAGCCTTTTCAACATCATAATCACAATTCTGCAATAATTTTTGAATGATGTTTTCTACGTCTTCACCAACATAACCCGCTTCTGTGAGCGTTGTAGCATCAGCAATAGTAAAAGGTACATCCAAAACACGAGCAAGGGTTTGAGCCAAGAGCGTCTTACCACTACCCGTTGGGCCAATTAGCAATATATTACTCTTACCAAGCTCAATACTCGTATCGGTTTTACCTTGATGGCGCAATCGCTTGTAATGATTATAAACCGCCACAGCTAAGACTCGTTTCGCCTTATCTTGCCCGATAACATAATCATCCAGTGCCGCACTCAGTTTTGACGGCGTTGGCAACTCATCAGCAGACTCACCGTCTTCATTAATCTGAGAAAGCTCTTGTGTAATGATGTTATTGCATAAATCTACGCACTCATTACAAATATAGACTGAAGGCCCTGCGATAAGTTTTTTTACTTCGTCTTGACTCTTTCCACAAAAAGAGCAAAACAATAACCGATCGGAGTGGTCGCCACGGCTAAAATTATCATCCGACATTTATTCCACCCTTTTCTTAAACTTTTCGTTTTTGCAAAATTTCATCAATCAAACCATATTCTTTTGCTGTTTCCGGATTCATGAAGTTATCACGATCCGTATCGATAGCAACTTGTTCAATCGGCTTGCCTGTATGAAAAGAAATAATTTCATTCAGCTTATGCTTAATGCTTAAAATTTCACGTGTATGTATTTCAATATCTGAAGCCTGGCCTTGATAGCCACCTAGCGGCTGGTGAATCATTACTCGTGAATTTGGCAAGCAATAACGCTTACCGGTAGCACCAGCGGTCAATAATAAAGCGCCCATACTTGCCGCTTGACCAATACACATGGTACTTACATCTGGCTTAATAAATTGCATCGTATCATAGATAGACATTCCCGCGGTGACTGAACCACCTGGGGAGTTAATATACAAATGAATGTCTTTATCTGGGTTTTCTGACTCTAAAAATAACAACTGAGCCACAACCAGGTTAGCCATGTGATCTTCAACTTGACCAACCAAAAAAATCACTCGCTCTTTAAGCAAGCGCGAGTAAATATCAAATGACCTTTCTCCACGAGCAGTCTGCTCAATAACCATTGGAACAAGGCCATTACTTGTGATCGCAACTGGACCGGTAGTTGGATTCGTCAACTTCATATCGCATTCCTTAAAACAAAAAGGTCGACATAACAAATGCTATGTCGACCTTATTAAAAAGATAAGACGAGTCTTATGCTTCTTCCCCAGCCTCTTCAGCTTGGGCATTTGGCTTGATAGCGTCTTCATATCCCAATGTTACTTCAGTAACTTGGGCAGATTCTAACAGTTTATCAACAACTTGCTCTTCAAGTACAGCAGATTGCACTTGCGACATTTGTTCTTTGTTCTTTAAGTAAAAATCAATAACTTGCTGTGGCTCTTGATAAGCCTGAGCCATATCTTCCAAGAAAGCACGAACACGATCATCATCTACTTTCAATTCGTCTTTCTTAATGACTTCAGAAATCAGTAAACCAAGTTTAGCGCGTTTTTTAGCTTCATCTTGAAACAATTCTGCTGGCAACTGAGAAGCATCAAAACCCTCACCACCAAACTGACTTGCAGCTTGCTTACGAAGCGCATCTACTTCTTGATCAATCAAAGCGGAAGGCACTTCAACTTCATTGATAGATAATAAACCATCAAACAAAGCATTTTTAAGTTTTGCTTTTATTGCTTGGTTAAGCTCTCGCTCCATGTTTTTACGAACTTCAACACGTAAAGCATCAATAGTTGCGTCTGCAAGACCGAACTTTTCAACAAAAGCGTCATCTAATTCAGGTAAAATTTGCTCGGCAACCTCAGATACAGTGATCTTAAAAGTTGCTTCTTTACCCTTAAGGTTTTCTGCTTGGTAATCATCTGGGAAAGTCACAGAGATTGTACGCTCTTCACCTGCTTTAGCACCAATAACGCCAGACTCAAAGCCAGGAATCATAGTGTTAGAGCCAAGAACCAATTTGTGCGCCTGAGCAGCACCGCCTTCAAAAGCCTCGTCACCTAAGTAACCAACGAAATCGATTGTAACCTGATCGCCATCTGCTGATACGCGCTCAACGGCAGTCCATTCAGCGTTTTGTTTACGCAAAGTTTCCAACATAACATCAACGTCAGCATCGGTAACATCAGATACAACGCGATCGACTTTAATGCTGGCATTGTCAGCCAAAGTAACTTCTGGGTAAACTTCTATTTTTACGACAAACTCAAGATCTGCACCTTCAGCAAAGTTCTTAGGTTCAATTGAAGGCATTCCAGCTGGCTGGATAGATTCTTTTTGAATCGCTTCAACATAAGCATCACGCATTATTTGCTCTACAGCATCCATACGAATACCCTGACCATAGCGTTTTTTAACAACGCTAACAGGCACTTTGCCTTTGCGAAAACCATCTATACGAATAGTCTTTGCCGTTTTAGCCACTTCAGAACTTACTTTTTCGTCAACACGAGCAGCTGGAACACTAATAGTCAGAACGCGCTCGATTGGAGACGTTGTCTCTACAGAAACTTGCATAAAACTTCCTCTCGGGAACTTGCTTTAATTTGTTGGTAATCTCGTCATTAACAAGACATCTATTCAATTACTGCCAACAAAACCTAAATGAAAATTAATTAAACTAATGGACTGAAATGGTGCTCCGTACTGGATTCGAACCAGTGACCTACCGCTTAGAAGGCGGTTGCTCTATCCAACTGAGCTAACGGAACTATGTTCATTACATTTCTTGTGGTGGGCTATTATAGGGATGGAATAGCAATCGTCAACCGATAGACATAAAAAAGCCCAGTAAACTGGGCTAAAATGACTATTTGTAACTGATGAGCCGAGAATAGCTAATATTCGCCGTTCAACAGAAAAAATATCACAAAAGGAACACGGCAAATAATACAAGCAGGTCATTGTAAAAACAAGTAATATGCGCCAAAACGCATCACCTTGCACTCTTTTTGTGCAATGTGCATTAGAAGGAAGTTTTTATAATCTTTTTTAAGCTGTGATATTGTAATAACTCATCTAACCGAGCCCAGTTACTATGCCTGAACCTCTAATCTATTTTTTTCTAGCTCTAAAACGCTATGGACATCTAACAATAACACGATTCCAAAATAGCAACCTTTCACAAAAAGCAGCGCAACTTACACTCTCAAGTTTACTCGCTGCCGTCCCCATCATCACTATCATTCTTGGCATACTAAGCTTTACCCCAGCACTGGAAGCGATGCAATCCCAGCTATTTCGACTTATTGAACAACACTTAGCCCCAGGCTCTAGTGATGTAATGCTTCCTTATCTAATTAAGTTTTCAGCACAAACTAAAAACTTACCCATTGCTGGATTAGTCGCACTTTTCATCACAGCACTCCTTCTACTAAATAGCTTTGAAAGCAGCGTACAGTCAATCTGGGAAATTAGAAAAACACGTAAACTAAGAGAGCGATTATTAACCTACTGGGCCATACTCACCTTGGGACCAATTATTTTTGCAACATCGTTAAGCTTATATGGCACCCTCATATCCATCCAAATACGCAATGTAGAGACAAACCTCTGGCTTAACAGCTTATTAGAGCTAGGCAGTATTACACTCTATTTTTTAATGCTTTTAACATTGAATTTTCTGACGCCAAACGCTGATGTCTCAATCAAATGGGCTTCGATATCTGCTTTGATAGGTAGCGTTGGTCTATATATTCTAAACACCATATTCAGCTCCTTCGCCCAATTTTTTACCAGCTACCAAGTTGTATATGGAGCATTCGCCGCTATCCCTATATTTCTTGTATGGCTCCAAAGTTCGTGGCTAATAGTTCTTGCCTCGATCTGCCTTTGCGCAACGCTGCATAATATAAAAACTTAGCATCTGGTCAGGATTAATGTAAAATCCCGCAATTTTCTATAATAGGCCCCACCATGACGCAAACAATCAATGACCTAAACAAAATCTTAGATGAGGCAGATTGCTTAGTCGACGAAGCAAAACTGAATGAAGCTCTTGATAAAATGGCAGCCCAGATCACTATTGATCTTGCTGACAAACTCCCTCTCGTCTTGTGCGTTATGAATGGTGGCTTAATACCAACAGCCGCCTTAATAGAACGCCTAAACTTCCCATTAGAACTCGACTACATTCACGCAACACGCTATGGAATGGAAACCGAAGGCGCTTCTCTTAACTGGCTCAGCTACCCACAAACAAGGCTTAAAGATAGACACATTCTTGTCGTGGACGACATTTTTGACCAAGGGCACACGCTACAAGCCATTTCTCAATGGCTAGAAGCACAAGAAACAAGCAGCGTACACACAGCAACCGTCATCAACAAACTGCATGACCGAAAAACCAATATGATACCGAACTATGTCGGAACCGATGTAGCGGATAGATTTTTATTCGGCTACGGTATGGATTACAAAGGCTTTTTCCGAAACGTTAAAGGCATTTATGCCATAAAAGGCAGTTAATTCGAATACCAAAGCAAAATCGAATTAAAAAAAAGCGCTCATCATAATCATGATAAGCGCTTTTTTAATAACCAATAAAAATTAAAATACTCGATTAAAACCATTTAATGCAGCAACGCGATAGGCTTCCGCCATCGTTGGGTAGTTAAACGTCGTATTTAGGAAATATTTCAGCGTATTCTGCTCACCAGGCTGCTTCATAATAGCTTGACCAATGTGAACGATTTCAGAGGCTTGGTCCCCAAAACAATGAATCCCTAATAGCTCTAGAGTTTCTCGATGAAAGAGTATTTTCAACATCCCCACCGCTTCACCCGTAATTTGCGCTCGAGCCGTATTCTTGAAGAAAGCACGGCCCACTTCGTACGGTACTTTTTCCGCAGTAAGTTCAGCCTCAGTTTTACCAATAGAACTAATTTCAGGAATAGTATAAATTCCTGTTGGAACCTCACTAATAAACTCCGCACCTTCTGTCCCGTACATATTAGCAGCAACAGCACGACCTTGATCATAAGCAGCACTTGCTAAACTAGGCCAACCGATAACATCGCCTGCAGCATAAACATTTTCAACTTGCGTTTGGTAGGTATCATTAACGGCGAGTTGCCCACGACCATTCACTTCTAAGTCAATGGATTCTAATCCTAAATTATCTGTATTACCGGAACGACCATTACAAAATAACAAGGCATCTGCACGCAACTTTTTACCAGACGCCATATGCATGACAATTCCACGTTCAGTCGTTTCAACAGAGTCGTATGTTTCATTATGGCGGATAAGTACTCCACCATCACGTAAATGATAACTTAAGGCGTCGGTGATCTCGTCATCCAAGAAGCTAAGCAACTTTTTAGCCGGATTAATCAACTCAACACGCACACCAAGACCACAAAAAATTGAGGCATATTCACAACCAATAACACCAGCGCCATAAATGATCAAAGAACGAGGTGTGTGACTAAGACTTAAAATAGTGTCAGAACAATAAATACGAGGATGAGAAAAATCAATATTCGCAGGACGGTATGGACGAGAACCCGTTGCAATGACCACTTTATCAGCCACAAGCAACTCAGGCCCTTTCTCGTAGGTATTAACCTCTATGGTATTCGCATCTTTAAATTTGCCACGCCCGAAGTAAATATCAATTCGGTTACGCGCATAATATTCAGTACGACCCATAACTTGCTGGTCTATCACTCGGTTTGCGCGATCTAACACTTTAGGAAATGAAAACCAACGAGGCTCCCCAATATCACGGAACATAGGGTTAGTATTAAAGACAATTATCTCTTTAACAGCATGACGTAATGCTTTTGAAGGAATCGTTCCTAGATGCGTACAACTTCCGCCTACTTGTGAGCTAGCCTCAACAACAGCCACTCTTTTTCCTGCTTTTGCAGCGCTCATAGCAGCGCCTTCTCCTGCCGGACCTGTTCCTAAAACCACCACATCATAATGTCTCGTTGTCATAATACCCTCTTTACAATTCAATTATTTAGATGCGTCGTAAAACGTGTCATCAGAAACTTTCTCAACGGCACTTTCTTTCGTTTCTTTTTCGCACTTACCTTTATCGCCACCACAAATATCGCAAGCGACTTCCATACCTAAAGAACTCATACCACCGCAAGAACCAGAGATAGGCTTTCTTCCCATCAACACACCCACGGACATAGCAGCAACTAATAGAAGCATCAGGGCAAATGCCAAAACAATCGTCAACATAAGGTTTCTCCTCAAATCAAAAAATCAAAAACACCACTTATTGTAAATACGGTTTGAACGCATCCGATGGGCGCTCTTCAAAACCAAAATCCGTTTTTATCAATAAATAAGCGGCTATACCATTTTTCTGAGCAAACTCGAATCCTTTCTCAGGCCCAAGTACCGTAATTGCCGTCGCAAGACCATCGGCCATGGTTGTTGTTTTATCTACTACGGTAACAGAAACCAATCGATGTGTAATAGGTCGACCCGTTTTAGGGCTTATCGTATGAGAATAGCGTACACCATTTTTTTCAAAATAGTTCCGATAATCACCAGAGGTCGCAACAGCAACATCAGTTACCGACAGGATTCGCTCAACAATCTCATGACCACCTGCAGGACTTTCTATTGCCACTTTCCAAGATTCGCCATCAGCTTTCACACCTTTAGATAAAATTTCACCACCAACCTCAATCAAATAACTCCGCACCCCCTTACTCTGAAGCACTTGCGCAACCATATCCACGCCGTACCCTTTTGCAATAGAAGATAAGTCTACATAGATGTTTTTTTCTTTCGTCAAACGGCGACCATCAAGCTTTAAGTAATGATAACCCACGCGTGATTTTGCCTCGTCAATTAGCAACTCGCTTGGCACTTTATCTTCTCGATTTCCAGGTCCGAAGCCCCACAAGTTAACCAGAGGACCAATGGTAATATCGTACTCTCCACCACTCATTTCACTAATCAATAAAGCCTTATCAATAACATAAGCCATGTCTTCGCTAATGTTAGAAAATTGATTTTCAGGTAACTTATTAAAAACTGAAAGCTCTGAGTTTGGATCATAAGTTGACATTAGCTTGTTAACTCTTACCAAGGCAGCATCAACACCTACTTTTAAATCCGATGTTTTTTTTACATTTTCAGTAGTATAAAATTTTACTGTGTATGTAGTGCCCATTGTAGGGCCAGAGAAGCTCACCAATTCAGGAGAAAAAATGGAAAAACGATATACCGTCGCTATAACGATAAATATGAAAGCAGAAAATAGTATTTTTTTACGCATAAAAAGTCTTTCTAGTTGCCAATAAAATAAAGACCCACCAGAAGGTGGGTCTTTATTTAGGTGCTAGCCGCCGAAATCATCCAATAGAATGTTTTCTTTTTCTACACCAAGATCTTCTAACATCTTAACCACAGAAACGTTCATCATTGGAGGCCCACACATGTAGTACTCACAATCCTCTGGAGCAGGATGGTCTTTGAGGTAGTTTTCATAAAGTACATTATGAATGAACCCTGTTTTACCTTCCCAATTATCTTCAGGCTGAGGATCAGAAAGCGCCAAATGCCACTCAAAGTTCTCATTCTCTGCTTGAAGCTTATCGTACTCTTCCGTATAGAATGCTTCACGCATACTACGAGCACCATACCAAAAGGTAATTTTACGTTTTGAACTCAAGCGTTTAAGCTGGTCAAAAATGTGTGATCGCATTGGCGCCATACCGGCACCACCACCGACAAACACCATCTCTGCATCGGTATCTTTGGCAAAAAACTCACCAAAAGGACCGTATACTTTTATCTTATCACCAGGCTTAAGGCTGAATACATAAGACGACATTTGACCAGGAGGAAGATCATCTTTACCCGGTGGCGGTGAAGCGATACGGATATTAAACTTAACAATACCCCTCTCTTCAGGGTAGTTTGCCATTGAGTAAGCACGTATAACGGTTTCATCGACCTTAGAAACAAACTTCCAAAGATTGAATTTATCCCAATCACCGCGATACTCTTCTTCGATATCAAAGTCTTTGTAGTGCACTGTGTGCGCAGGTGCTTCAAGCTGAACATAACCACCAGCACGGAAGTTAACATTCTCGCCTTCAGGCAATTTTAGCGTCAGCTCTTTAATAAAAGTCGCTAAATTAGGGTTTGACTCAACGGTACATTCCCATGCTTTAACACCAAATACTTCTTCAGGCACTTCTACATCCATGTCCTGTTTCACAGAAACCTGACAGGATAAACGATAACCTTCTTTTTCATCACGACGAGTAAAATGAGATTGCTCAGTGGATAGCATTGAACCGCCACCACTCGTCACCTTACATTTGCACTGTGCACAAGTACCGCCACCGCCACAAGCAGACGAAAGAAATACGCCGCTGTTAGCCAATGTTTGCAATAACTTACCGCCCGCAGGGGCTGTTATCTCTTTTTCACCATTGATGCGAATTGTAACGTCACCAGTGCTTACCAAACGAGCACGAGCAGCAAGGATAATTGCCACTAATGCCAGTACGATAGCCGTGAACATCACCACACCCAGAATAATCTCTAAGTTGACCATGTTAGTTAAACCTTATTCTTGGTTGTCCCACTGAACAGCAAATTAAAGCTGAACACCAGAAAATGACATAAAGCCCAAACTCATCAGACCGACAGTAATAAACGTGATACCAAGACCACGTAACCCTGCAGGTACGTCTGAATACTTAAGCTTCTCCCGAATACCAGCCAGCGCAGCAATCGCTAACGCCCAACCAACACCAGCACCCACACCGTAAACAAGACTTTCACTAAAGTTATAGTCACGCTCAACCATGAACAAGGAAGCACCCAATATGGCGCAGTTCACTGTGATAAGTGGTAAAAATACACCCAATGCGTTGTATAAAGCAGGCACATATTTATCTAGTGCCATTTCTAGTATTTGAACAATAGCGGCAATAACACCGATGTAACTCAATAGACCTAGAAAGCTCAGATCAACGCCAGGTAGACCCGCCCATTCAAGAGCACCATCAACCAAAAGGTTTTGATAGAGAAGGTTATTTAATGGAACTGTAATTGCCAAAACAACAATAACAGCAATGCCCAAACCGATCGCTGTATCAACTTTTTTGGACAAAGCCAAAAAAGTACACATACCAAGAAAGAAGGCCAACGCCATATTCTCAACAAAAACGGCCTTAACGAACAAACTGATTAAATGTTCCATTTAGAACGCCTCCCTTACACGCGAATGGGCTGCAATCTTAAAGTCAGGCTCTTCAATTTGATCCGTTTTATAAGAACGCAACACCCAAATAACCAAGCCAATCACGAAGAACGCACTTGGAGGAAGCAGCATTAAACCATTAGGCTGATACCAACCGCCGTTCTGAACAGTGGCAAATATTTCAACACCAAAAAGCTTACCAGCGCCGAGTAATTCACGGAAGAAAGCAACCACGATCAACATAGCACTGTAGCCTAAGCCATTACCAATACCATCAACAAAGCTCATCACTGGACCGTTTTTCATGGCAAACGCTTCTGCGCGGCCCATTACGATACAGTTAGTGATGATAAGACCAACAAACACAGAAAGCTGCTTACTGATCTCATAAGCAAACGCTTTAAGAATTTGATCAACCACAATAACCAAAGAGGCAATAATGATCATTTGAACAATGATACGAATACTGTTTGGAATATGATTACGAATGATCGCAATAAAAAAGCTAGAAAAAGCGGTTACTAACGTTAGGGCAATCGCCATAACCAAACTAACACTTAAACTGCTCGTTACCGCCAACGCTGAACAAATACCCAAGATTTGCAAAGCAATCGGGTTATTCGCAAGAATTGGCCCAAAGAGGACTTTTCTAAATTCAGACATTATTGAACTCCTTCGCTACGAAGTTTTGCCAAGAAAGGACCAAAGCCCTCCTCACCTAACCAGTATTGAACAAGATTAGTGACACCACGACTCGTCAGGGTTGCACCAGACAAACCATCCACTTTATAAGCTGCTTTTGGATCTGAGCTATCTACACTACCTTTAACAAGATGAAGCACTGCTTCGCCTTGGTCGTCATAGACCTCCTTACCTTTCCACAACGCTTTCCAGTTAGGATTATCAACTTCCCCCCCCAACCC
The DNA here is from genome assembly GCF_013372285.1 of Marinomonas primoryensis. Classification (NCBI taxonomy): domain Bacteria; kingdom Pseudomonadati; phylum Pseudomonadota; class Gammaproteobacteria; order Oceanospirillales; family Oceanospirillaceae; genus Marinomonas; species Marinomonas primoryensis. The sequence goes on from NZ_CP054301.1 coordinate 2,511,025, forward strand.
AGGCGTTTCACCCTGAGAATAGAAGCCAAAGCCAATCACAGTATTGAAATCGCTTTTCAATGCAATGAAGCCATACATAGTAGACCATAGGCCATAACCATGAACTGGAACAATGATTCGGTCTATATCATCACCTGATTTAACAAGGTAGACAGCTGAAAAGTTCGCGCGGCGTTTAATGCTAGCAGGATCATTCTCACCGCTCAAAGCAACAGACAACTGCGGATCTTTCGAGGCCGCTTTCTGATCATAAGTAGCAGGGTTAATACCCGCTGCTTTAATTTCAGCTTGCGTTGCGAAGGCGCCTGTTTGCAAATTAACGATGCGAGTTTCTACTGTTTCGAAAATCTCATCTACTGATTTACCAGATACAAGCATACCAGCCGAAGACAAAATGTTTCGCTTACGGTCTAGATCCTTATTAGCCTTTTGGATTGGCTTAAGCCCTACCGCTGCCACAGCAACAAAAATAGAACAAACCAAACACAAGGATAAGGCAACTATAATGGTCTTTTTAATACTATCGTTACTACTAGCCATTGCGTGCAATCCTCCGCTTAATGTTCGCCTGAATCACAAAGTGATCAATAAATGGTGCAAACAAATTCGCAAACAAAATCGCCAACATCATACCTTCTGGGTACGCTGGGTTAACAACTCGAATAAGCACGACCATTAAACCGATTAATGCGCCATAGAACCATTTACCACGATTCGTCATCGATGCAGATACTGGATCCGTCGCCATATACATCATACCAAAAGCAAAACCACCTAAAACAAGGTGCCAATACCATGGTGTAGCGAACATAGGGTTAGTATCAGAGCCAATGGAGTTAAACAATGCAGAAGTTAGTACCATGCCTAGCATAACACCAGCAACGATTCGCCATGAAGCAATTCGCATTATTAACAATACAGATCCGCCAATTAGAATCGCTAACGTAGACGTTTCACCCATTGAGCCTTGGATAAAGCCAAAGAAGGCATCAGACCAACCAACAGTCAAACCTGAAATACCATCAGCAGCAAGCTGGCTCAATGCTGTTGCACCAGAAAAACCATCAATCGCCGTCCAAACCGCATCACCAGACATAGAAGCTGGGTAAGCAAAGAACAAGAAAGCACGACCAGCTAATGCAGGGTTAAGGAAGTTCTTGCCCGTACCGCCAAACACTTCTTTTGCAAGCACAACACCAAAACTAATCCCTAAGGCAACTTGCCATAAAGGAACCGTTGCAGGTAATGAAAGCGCAAACAGAATGGAAGTAACAAAAAAGCCTTCGTTTATTTCATGCTTTCGCACAGAAGAAAACAACACTTCCCAGAAACCACCAACAGCAAACGTAACAAGATAAACAGGCAAGAAATACATTGCACCGTAAATCATGTTGTCCCATATGCTTGATGCGTCATAATTGGTCAAACCACCAATAACGGCATGACGCCAAGTGTCCGCTGGCGTAACACCCATTGCATCTATAGCGGTATTCGCCTGCAGACCAATGTTGTACATACCAAAAAACATCGCTGGAAATGTACACATCCAAACCAAAATCATAATGCGCTTCATATCAACCGCATCACGAACATGGGAGCCATTTTTGGTAACAGAACTTGGACGGTAAAAAATAGTATCTACCGCTTCAAAAAGCGCATACCACTTTTCGTATTTTCCACCTGAGTGAAACTCAGGTTCTATTTTATCGAGTACTTTTCTAAGCCCCATGAATTAACCCTCTTTCTCTATTAGAGTTAGGCAATCCCGAAGGATCGGGCCATATTCGAACTTACCTGAGCAACTGTAAGTACACAAAGCCAAATCTTCGTCATCTAACTCAAGCACGCCAAGCTTCTGAGCTTGCTCCGTATCATTCACAACCAACGCACGTAACAACTGAGTTGGCAAAATATCAAGCGGCATAACACGCTCAAAATTACCAAGTGGCAACATAGTACGATCACTACCGTTGGTCGTCGTTGTCATATCAAATGATTTTTTACCTGTGAGCTTTGACAAAAAGACATTCATAAGAGAATGTTTTTCTACACCGGCACGAAGATAATGCATCATCTGGCGCTCACGACCTTCAAGCAATACGCAGACTTGATTGTGATAACGACCTAAGTAAGAAAAAGGACCTGCAGCATTACGACCTGAAAGTACGGAACCAGAAATAACTCGGTTCTCACCGTCAGCTAATTCGCCCGCCACAAGATCTTCTAAGCTTGCACCCACTTGAGTACGAACCAATCGAGGGTTTTTAACCTGAGGTCCCGCCAATGCGATAACACGCTCAACGTTAAGTTCACCAGTAACAAAAAGCTTGCCAATAGCGACAACATCTTGGTAATTGATAGACCAAACTGTTTTTTTATCACTAACTGGATCAAGGAAATGGATATGCGTACCAGCAAGACCAGCAGGGTGCACACCAGAGAACTCTTCAACCGTTACATCTGACGTAGTCGGAATTTTAGTTCCGGTCGCTTTACAAACAAACACCTTACCCGTCGTCAAACGTGCTAATACCGTCAGGCCATCAGCAAACGCCTCAGCCTGATCTGCAAGCACAACTTCTGGAGAAGCGGCCAACGGATTAGTGTCCATAGCAGTAACGAAAATAGAGCTTGGCGCCGAAGCAATTTCAGGCACTTTCGAAAAAGGACGTGTACGAAACGAGGTCCATAGTCCAGACTCAACTAGATTATCAACCACTTTATTACGTTCTAATGATTTTAATTCAGAACCAGAATAAGCGGCAAAAGTTTCAGACTCATCACCTTCCACTCTGATAACAACAGATTGAAAAACACGTCTTTCACCACGATTGACAGCGGTTACCGTACCAGAAGCAGGAGCCGTGTATTTAACACCTTCCGTTTTCTTATCTGTAAAGATAACTTGCCCTTTCTTTACCTTATCCCCTTCCTTGACAAACATGGTGGGTTTCATTCCATGGTAATCAGGACCGATCACAGCGACTGTTCTTGCGGCAGCTGCCATCTCAATCACTTGAATGGGAGCACCTGAGATCGGAAGATCTAGGCCTTTTGAAATTTTAAACATATGTTCTGCCCAACAATAAATTGAACACAAAAAGCGTAATGTGTAATGCTCATACCCCCCTCCGGGAAAACATGTATAAGCGAACAACTAATATTAAATTAATTGTAAAACACAAACTCACTTCACCAAAAAACCGACGTATTATAAAGATCATTAACGACATTGACCAGCTCATCACGATGTCTTTAAGCGCCAACTTTTACTTAAAAGCACAAGTTTGTCTTTATTGGTTGATTTCATGTACCAAAAAGCACTTTTTTGTTTTTTTCGCTACACCCCTCAGAATTTCTCACTTCTCTGCGGTAATCGAAATAAATGAAATCCAAATTAAGCATTTAAGAGTATATAAACAGACCTCATTTTAGTGAGTTGCCATACTAGGTTGAAAACGACACAATATCGCCTAACAAATGAATAGGCTCAAAACATGGAAGCACAACTATGATTAAACCAGAAGCTCAAATTCATATTAAAAACTTACGTTTACGAACCTACATTGGATTCAATGATTCCGAAAAAAATAACAAACAAGATGTTATTATCAATGCTTGGATACACTATCCAGCTACCCAAGCCTACGATACAGATGATGTCGAAAATGCGGTAAATTACAGAACGCTTTGCAAAGAAATGATAGCTTATACTGAGAACAACCGCTTTCTTTTGCTAGAAAAGCTGACAGCAGACTTACTTGAGCTCTGCATGGCACCCAAAAATGTGACATTCGCAAAGATAGAAGTTGCTAAACCACACGCCCTGCGTTTCGCGGATTCCGTGTCCCTTACATTGTCAGCAAATAGAGAACAATAAGCCCAACATGCCACAGACAACATCAATAACGTTAAAGCCCGGCTTCAAGAATTTAATTAGTGGTCTAGACGGCAGCCGCAAAGCATTGCAGCTGCTTGCTATTGCCTCTGAGCACAGTTTGCCTATTCTCTTTATGGCCAATACGGTGGGTGAATTGAATGAGCTAGAAGACGAGCTACAATTTCTAAATCAGAACAAAAAAGAGCTACTTAGATTCAGTGACTGGGAAACACTTCCGTACGATGCTTTTTCGCCACATCAAGACATTGTTTCACAACGCTTAGAAACACTTGCTAAGCTAACAGAAACAAAGAACCCCATCATCCTCACAACCGTCGCCTCTTGCTTAACTCGGCTTTGTCCAAGACAACATCTGGACGCCCAACGCTTTCACCTAAAAGAAGGCCAAGAGCTTCCGTTAGAACAATTGTCTAAAAAGCTCACCAGCGCTGGTTACTTGAATGTGAATAACGTCCATGAACACGGTGAATACGCCATTCGCGGTGCCTTAATGGACGTTTATCCGATGGGCGCAGAAAACCCAATAAGAATCGATTGGTTCGACAATGAGATCGATTCTATTCGCTGGTTTGACACTGAAACGCAGCGTAGTATCGACAAAGTCAGCGAAATAAAAATGCTCCCTGCGAAGGAGTTTCCAACTACATCACAAGGCATACAACAGTTTCGCAAAGCCTTTCGTGAACGCTTTAATAATGCCCCGCTATCGAGCCCCATTTATCAAGACATTTCCAGCGGCCTAATACCCGCGGGGATTGAATACTATTTGCCTTTATTTTTTGAACACACCGCGACAGTATTCGACTATCTACCTGAAAATACACTCATCATTCGTTCTGATACGTTCAATGAACAGCTCGCCAGCATTCAACTCGATTTCAAAAACCGACACGAGTCACTTAATTACAATATAGAACGCCCTATTTTAAAGCCTGACGAAGTTTGCCTAAAAGAAGACGAACTGTTCGCCGCGCTTAACCAATTTCCTGCTGTGCTTTTTTCAACCTCGGGCGAACACCCACTCTATAAAGCATTAACGTCTGTAAAAATCGAATCGAAAAATACAGAGCCGCTTCACAAGCTACAAGATTATCTGAGCAAGACAGGCACCCGAACCCTCATCGTTGCTGAATCAGCAGGCCGACGAGAAGCATTATTAGAATTACTCAAAAAACACAAAATTAAACCCAAGCAAGTCAATGACTGGAAAGCCTTCACTAAGTCGACGCAATCATTAGCCATAACAGAAGGCAATATTAGCCGCGGTTTTGTCATCGGCGATGAGTTAACACTCATTGCAGAAAGCGAGATACTCGGTGAACGCGTCTCGCAACACCGAAGACGCAACAAGCACAGCAATATCAGCGAAGATGCGATTATTCGCAACCTGACGGAATTAAGAATGAACGCCCCCGTGGTGCACATAGATCATGGCGTTGGGCGTTACCTTGGCCTTACCAACTTACACATTGATGGGCAAGAAACTGAACTGCTCACACTGGGTTACGCGAACGACGCCAAACTCTACGTGCCTGTTTCTTCATTGCAGCTGATTTCTCGCTACACTGGCGCAGACGAAGATACCGCACCGCTTCATAAACTAGGCACGGACAAATGGAGTATTGCGAAACAAAAAGCCGCAGAAAAAGCCCGTGATACGGCCGCAGAGCTACTAGAAATTTACGCCCAGCGTGAAGCTCGCGTTGGTTATGCTTTCGCAAAACCAGATGATCAATATGAACTTTTTTCATCCGGCTTCCCATTCGAGGAAACGCCGGACCAGCAAATGGCCATTGATGCTGTAATGCAAGACATGTCGTCGAGAAAACCAATGGACAGATTGGTGTGTGGCGATGTGGGTTTCGGTAAAACAGAAGTCGCCATGCGTGCCGCCTTTTTGGCCGTTCAAGATGGCAAACAAGTTGCTGTTCTCGTCCCCACGACGCTTCTGGCTCAGCAACATTATGAGAACTTTTGTGATCGTTTTGCCGACTGGCCAGTTGAAATAGAACTATTATCCCGCTTTCGCTCTGGCAAACAATCCAACGTGTCTATTGACCGCCTAGAATCGGGCAAAGCTGACATTGTGATAGGCACCCACAAGCTGATACAGAGCGGCATAAAATTCGCCAATCTTGGGCTTGTCATCATAGATGAAGAACATCGCTTTGGTGTGAAGCAAAAAGAACAATTCAAGGCTCTAAGAGCAGAAGTCGACATACTGACGCTCACAGCAACACCAATACCAAGAACGCTCAACATGTCTTTGTCTGGCATTCGCGATCTGTCTATTATCGCCACACCACCAGCGAAGCGTTTATCGGTAAAAACCTTCGTAAAACAAAAAGATGAGCATCAAATAAAAGAAGCTATCCTACGAGAACTACATCGTGGCGGGCAGGTTTATTATTTACACAACGAAGTGCAAACCATTCAAAAAGCCGCCGAAGAATTAGAGGAACTCATTCCTGAAGCGCGAGTTATTGTCGGCCACGGCCAAATGCGCGAAAGAGAGCTGGAACAAGTAATGTCCGACTTCTATCACAAAAGAGCGAACGTACTCGTTTGCTCTACCATAATAGAAACTGGCATAGATATTCCTAACGCCAACACCATTATCATTGAACGTGCCGACAAGTTTGGTTTGGCTCAGCTACATCAATTACGAGGCCGAGTGGGTCGGTCTCATCACCAAGCTTATGCCTACTTACTCACACCAAATGATCGCAAGGTCACAGGCGATGCAGAAAAGCGCCTGGAAGCCATCACGCTTGCCGACACCCTTGGCGCCGGATTCACGCTAGCCACCCATGACTTAGAAATACGCGGGACAGGCGAACTGCTAGGCGAGGGACAAAGTGGTCATATCGAGCACGTTGGCTTCTCATTATTTATGGACATGCTCGACAGAGCGGTTAAATCCTTAAAAAATGGCGAGTCACCTAATGTAGACATCACCTCACCGGCGCAAACTGACGTAAACTTGCGAGTACCAGCCCTCATTCCAGAGGATTATTTAGGTGATGTACATTCCCGTCTGATTCTGTATAAACGTATAGCCAGTGCAAAAGTCAGCGAAGAACTCAAAGATCTACAAGTGGAAATGATTGACCGCTTTGGATTACTACCTGACGCGACAAAAAACCTATTTCGACAAACAGAGTTGAAACTCAAGGCCGAGAGTCTCGGCATCAATAAAATTGAAGCCAATGCGAAAGAAGGTAAAATATTCTTTAACAGCAAAACACCCGTTGACCCGATGAAATTAATTAGACTCATTCAAACAAAACCCGACATGTATAAGCTGGTAGGATCTGACACTTTAAAGTTTTTAGCTCCCATGAACAGCGCAGAAGAGCGCTTCCAACAAACGACAAAGACTTTGGAATTATTACATTGAAAACCCTGATTATTAGCCTTTTATCCCTTACTTTATTAAATACACACCTTTTTGCTGACGACGGGGAAATCAACACGGATACCGCAAGAGCCTATGAGGCCCATCTTGTGACCTTCATGTGGCCGGAAGGCCAATCTAGCGAACAAATTAACTACAAAAATGTGTTATCGACAGGAAACCTTCTACGACTAACCAAAGGCGAGGAAGACAAATTAAGTACAACCAGCAGCACGCCTGGATCTACCCCCTTTGGCAATATTGAAGAGCGACTTGGCGGACACGTTAAAATCTTAGCCAACCAACAATGGACGCTGATATTCAACCACCCTGGAGATACCATCAGCAAAACCTTCCATAGCGAGCAAGAGAAAGACGGCTATCCAGAACTTACTGGCAGCATCTCGGTAAAACTAGGACGATATTTGGAGTCAGACATCCGCTACCAGCATTATTTATTTGATAGCTTCACACAGCCAAATACCCAAGGACAAAGCGGCAAGGGATCATTTTTTTCGCAAGGGCGAAACACACTTGATACACAGACAGAGTTCAAAGAGTTTGATCCAGCATTGGTACTAGCTCTGAATCAACGCAATAAAACAGCCAGTAAAAAAGTGAATTACTTAGATCATCCAACCATTGGTACTTTGCTGTATTTTGAGCCAATTGAACTGGAAGATGCAATGGACAAAATTGCACTGCTATCGATGATGCCCGAAACTGGGAAAAGCCTGAACTATGATGAATTGCAAAGCACCAACGAGCTGTCTCTTAAATAAACAATAACAATACAAAACACATAAAAAAGGGTGAGATGCAGCGCCGCATATCACCCTTTTTCTATAGCGAGTACGTTATTAATTAATAACCTCGAGACTGAGTTAACTTCCCAATCCAAGAAACTGCTTTTTGCTCTAATGCAGAAAAGAATGACAATCCTAAACGCTCCGCCATGCCTTTTGGTTGCTTATAAACAACCTGTATCACGTCCGCATTGGCATAATGAGAAACCAAATACGCATCGCTCGTCATCACCACATCAACCAGTTTATTTTCCAATGCTTCCGAACCATACCAAGTATCACCGGTCGCAATATCTTCAATGTCTAGCTGAGGTCGCTGGCTGGAGACAAAACGTTTAAACAAACCGTGCGTGTCTTCCAAATCTTGCTTAAATTTTTCACGGCCTTCATCTGTATTTTCCCCTAACATGGTTAAGGTTCGCTTATATCGGCCAGCCGTATGGAGTTCAACATCAATCAGACTTTTATCGAGCAACCTGTGTACATTAGGAATTTGCGCAACCACGCCAATAGAGCCAAGGATAGCAAATGGCGCTGCAATAATTTTGTCGGCAACACACGCCATCATGTAACCACCACTTGCCGCGACTTTATCGACGCAAATTGTTAACGGAATATTGGCTTCACGAATACGTTGCAACTGAGAAGCCGCTAGACCATAACCATGCACGACACCACCACCACTTTCTAAACGAACCACCACTTCATCTTGTGATTTGGCCACACTTAGGATTGCCGTGATCTCTTCACGCATTGTTTCAACGGCAGAGGCTTTAATATCCCCATCAAAATCCAATACATAAAGGCGCTTTTTCTCTGCTTCGTCGGTTTTAGGTGATTTTTTCTGTGCCTTTTTCTCTAGCTTCTCCTTTTTCTTCTTTTCTTTCTCTATGCCCTTGAGTACTTTTTTGTCTAACAGCTGATGATCTAATTCAGCTTTCATTGCGTCATAGCTTTCATTCAACTTGGTAACAGATAAGCTACCGGGCTGCGATTTACGCTTACCGCTCGCAATCATCGCTAAAAGAAAACCAATCACCAAAGCGACACTAATTAACTTCAATAAAAAACCCGCATAATCAGTTAAAAATTCCAACATTACCTTCCTCTAAATAGTCATAAGCTCTTGAGATAGTGGGGCTATTTTCATCAATAGCAATGCCTATATTTATTATTCACTATAGATACTACTTACTATATGTCTTATTATCTGCACACTTTAAATCAGTGTCCCAAATAACAATAAATATAAAAGAACTAACAAGATTTTTTTACTCACGAACAAGCAGAGAAATCTTGTTATTTTTTTTGCACATTTTCAGTGCCTTCCTAAAAGGAGCAATCAATGAAACCCTCTCTATCACAAGCGTTCGGAAGGAATTTCCTCGGCGCCTCGCCACTTTGGTATAAACAAATAATCTTAGCTTTTTTGATTATCAACCCTATTGTTTTAGTTGTATTAGGGCCATTCGTTGCAGGCTGGCTATTAATTATTGAGTTTATTTTTACATTGGCAATGGCTCTAAAATGCTACCCATTGCAACCTGGAGGTTTACTTGCCATTGAAGCTGTTGTGCTTGGCCTCACCACACCCGAGGGCGTTTATACTGAAGTATCACATAACATTGAAGTTATCTTGTTGTTGATGTTCATGGTCGCTGGCATTTACTTCATGAAAGATATGCTACTGTTTATTTTTAATAAACTCTTAGTAAAAGTAAAATCCAAAGTCGTCATATCGTTAATTTTTAGCTTTTCTGCCGCCCTACTCTCTGCCTTTTTAGACGCGTTAACAGTCACGGCCGTTCTTATCAGCGTTGGTGTCGGGTTTTACTCGGTTTATCACAAAGCGGCCTCAGGTCAAAGTTCTAATAAAGCCCATGATCATGGCAAAGATGACTCCATTCTTCCGGTCAATAATGAAGACTTGAACGAGTTCCGTTCATTTCTACGAGACTTATTAATGCACGGCGCCGTCGGTACTGCTCTCGGGGGCGTATCAACCCTAGTAGGCGAACCACAAAACCTACTGATTGCCAAAGTCGCTGGCTGGGACTTTATCGAGTTCTTCCTGTATGTCGCTCCTGTCTCTATGCCTGTTTTAGTCTGTGGTTTATTAACGGTTGTTGTATTAGAAAAAACAGCCTGGTTTGACTACGGTGCGCAGTTGCCTGACACCGTTCGAGATATTCTGAACAATTTCGAGAAAGAAGAAAGTCAAAAACATACTAATAAAACGAAAGCACAACTTATTGTCCAAGGTGTTGTCGCTATCATTCTAGTGCTATCCCTCGCCTTTCATGTTGCAGAAGTCGGCTTAGTTGGTTTAATGGTCATTGTCCTATTAACGTCATTCAATGGCATTATTGAGGAACACCGCATTGGTCATGCTTTTGTAGAGTCGCTGCCTTTTACCGCTCTATTGGTGGTGTTTTTTACTATTGTATCCGTTATCCACTCTCAACATTTGTTCCAGCCAGTGATTGATGTGGTACTAAATATGCCAACAGATCGCCAGCCCATCATGCTGTTTATCGCCAATGGTTTGCTCTCGGCAATCAGTGATAACGTCTTTGTCGCCACTGTCTATATTAATGAAATTAAAGCGGCATTGGATGCTGGCACCATCACTCGCGAGCACTTTGATACGTTAGCAATTGCTGTTAATACAGGCACAAACCTTCCAAGTGTTGCCACTCCCAATGGCCAAGCAGCATTCCTATTTCTATTAACATCAGCGATTGCGCCACTACTACGCCTGTCTTACGGTAAAATGGTTTGGATGGCTCTGCCTTACACTATCGTACTGAGTATCGTCGGTGGCCTTTGCGTCGCTTACTTACTGTAGATATTCTGCGGTGCATAAAATAACAAAAAAGCCCTCTTCAGTTTGAGGGCTTTTTTATTTCTACACATTCAAAAAAAAGTAGAATTAATGCTTAATTCGCCATAAAGACTGACCTGATTTTTTATCAATTAAATCCAGTCGCTCTTCATGCGCCTTTAATTCATCTTCGCTGGCTCGAATAATTTTCAATGCGGGCCGATCTGGAGAAAAACGTCGAATTTCGCCCAATTCACCCTCTTGCTTAGAATCCGAATCTGAATTATTCGCCAATCCTAAACTGGTTTGTCCACCCGTCATCAATAAGTACACGTCAGCAAGAATCTCAGCGTCTAAGAGCGCTCCATGCAATTCTCGATGAGAGTTATCAATGCCATAACGTCGACACAAAATATTCAGATTGTTTTTCTGGCCCGGGTGTTTCTTTCGAGCATAAACCAAACTATCAAAAACACCACACACCTCAGCCGTTTTAGGATAACCGCCCACACGAGCAAATTCATGATCCATAAAGCCAATATCAAACGGGGCATTGTGAATAATAAGCTCAGCACCCTTTATAAACTCAAAAAACTCTTTCGCAATTTCATGAAAGCGTGGTTTGTCTGCAAGGTATTCATTACTGATTCCATGGACACGAAAGGCTTCTTCTTCCACTTCTCGATCGGGATTGATATACACATGAAAATGCCGCTTAGTTAGCTTACGACCAATCATTTCTACGCAACCGATCTCGATGATTCGGTGGCCTTGCTTAGGATCAATACCGGTTGTTTCTGTATCTAGAATAACCTGCCTCATGATGCGGCCCTTAGCTCTTCAATCCCTTGATTAGCCAATTGATCAGCAATTTCATTGCCTTCGATACCTGCATGACCCTTTACCCACTTCCAGGTTACATCGTGACGCTGACACTGTTCATCCAACGCCTGCCATAAGTCTTTATTTTTGACGGGCTGTTTTGAGGACGTCATCCAGCCTTTTCGTTTCCAGCCAGCCAGCCATTCTGTAATGCCTTTTTGAACATAAGACGAATCGGTATACAGTGTCACGGTGCATTTTTCCTTTAATGCCCGAAGCCCTTCTATTGCGCCTGATAACTCCATCCGATTATTCGTTGTATCATGCTCGCCACCACAAAGGTGTTTTTCATGTTCTCCGAAGGTAAGCCAAGCTCCCCAACCACCGATCCCTGGATTGCCCTTGCAAGCACCATCTGTGTACATCTCTACCTTTTTCACTCTTTCATCTCTTTTGCGGTTGGTTTTGTTAAGGGGGGCACTCGAACACGAGCACCCGACCATCGAGGTTTTAAGGGTATATAACGCTTTTCCTGCTTTGTTGCCGTCATGACATAAACGCCACTAAAAGGCAGTTTAAGAGGACTCAATATTTTATCGATCCAGCTAAAGCGCGACCGCCACTTGCCACTTTGCAATGGCGGTTCATAATGAATAAAACGTTTTGTCTCCAAGGTCAAGCCAGCTACTTTCAACCAATCTTCTAAACGTTGATGGGCAATAAAGCGGCCACACCAAGGCGCTTTTACACGTTTTGAAAACAGTCGGCAAAATCCCCATAAGCCCCAAGGATTAAAACCAATAATAATTAATTTACCGCTCGGCAATAAAGTTCTTGCTGCTTCCCGTAAATCATCATGAGGCGTGGCTGAAGTATCTAATGCATGATGAAAAACATGAACGTCAACGCCATCTGCCTCAAAAGGCAATTCACAGGCTCTAGCCACAATAGTATTATCGGGGGCACCAAATTCTAGAACAGGCGCAATTAAAATACTCTCGCGTAAGCGGTGATTCTTTAAAGAGAAGTCCTTAAGAGGTGATTGCGTGACTAAATAGTAACCCACCGAGGAGTCGAGCTCAGAGGCAACCTCATCCAGCTCTAATTGCAACAGATTATGGCCTAGGTTACTTTTGTACCAATTTTGAAAAAATTGTCTTGATTGATCATTCAACATACAATGAATTCTCTATTTAAAACGGCATGACAGTGCATTTCTTCTTCTTATAAACACGTCATATGAAATATAACAATCTCTATTAAAGTAGACAAATTATGACCATCTTTCCGCTTCCAGCATTCCAAGACAATTATATCTGGATAATCCAAGATAAAGATAGTTCACAAGTTTGGGTTGTCGACCCCGGTTCGGCCGACGTGGTTTTGAACTATTGCAACGCACACGAGAAAAAAATAGCCGGCATTTTAATTACTCACCACCACAAGGATCATACTGGTGGCGTAGCAGAACTCAAGCATCACGCGAAATGCACGGTTTATGGCCCTAAACACCTAAAGGAGCTGGTGACTCATCCTGTCAGTGATGGAGATACTATTTCTGTTTTTTCACAGATATTTCAGGTAGTAGCGACACCAGGCCATACGCTAGACCATTTATGCTATTTTTCAGAGCAGAATCCCCCCGTACTGTTTAGTGGCGACACCTTATTCAAAGGCGGCTGCGGGCGCATCATGGAAGGAACCCATAAACAAATGCTGGAGGCTATGACAAAAATCTCATCGCTACCTGATAGTACCCTAATTTATTGTACACACGAATACACATTGGCCAACTATCGTTTTGCCCTATCGTTAGAGCCTAAAAATAATGCGCTCATAGAAAGCAACAATGCAAGCCAAGCACAACGTTCCGATAACCAACCTACATTGCCCACAACATTGAGCTTAGAGAAAAAAACTAACCCTTTTTTGAGAAGCCATAATGAAGCACTTAAAAATCAAGCAGCTCAACAACTTAATGAAAATCCAGCCAACAATTCTATTGCTTCTTTTAGTCAAGTAAGGCGTGCCAAAGATAGTTTTAGTTGACCTCTATCGCCACACCCTTAAAATGTCCAAACTTTATTCAATTTTGTGACCTTCATGACATATAAATTTTTCTGGGTTTGCCTTGTTAGCCTAACCCTAAGTGCCTGCCAAACCGCCTCTAAAATCGAGAGGAACAACGCATCTGCGGATCTTCTAGAACCAGCAGAAGAGGCTGATATAGTAGAAGCTGATACCGAAAAGCTCGGTTTCATCGACACCGTTCCTCCCGTCAACGCAACAGCAGAAACGCCCGACGAGGAACCTATTGAGCCCGTCATTGCGACAAGTAAGCCAAGAATACCAGACGATCTTTGGGATAGAATCCGAGCTGGATATCAGATGAATATTGACTTAGATCGCCCTAGATTATCATCTCAATTACGTTGGTTTAGCTCTCACCCATCTTATCTAGATAGAGTATCAAAACGTGGTGAACGCTATTTGTATTATATCGTCGATGAATTAGAAAAAGCGGGCATACCAACAGAGATTGCTCTGCTTCCGATTGTAGAGAGCGGCTTTGATCCTTTTGGATACAGCCATGGTCGCGCCTCTGGACCTTGGCAGTTTATTCCATCAACGGGCCAAATGTATGGCTTGGATCAAACGTGGTGGTATGACGGCCGAAGAGACATAATAGGCTCAACCCAAGCCGCCATAGCTTACCTTACTCGCTTGCACAAAATGTTTGATGGAGACTGGCTGCATGCACTTGCTTCGTACAACTCTGGCGAAGGTACCGTACGCAGAGCCATTAGAAAGAACCAAAAAGCAGGAAAGCCAACGGACTTTTGGTCTCTAGACCTTCCTAGAGAAACTCGTGCTTACGTTCCAAAGCTTATCGCTCTAGCAAAAATCATTAAAAATCCAGAAAAATACAATTATTCTACGTATTTTATCCCAAACAAGCCTTATTTCGATGTCGTCAACATTGGCGGACAACTCGATCTAGCGCAAGCGGCTGAAATGGCAGGAGTCAGTATCGATGAAGTGTATCTATTAAACCCAGGTTTCAATCAATGGGCCACTTCCCCAGATGGTCCTCACAGACTTCTTATGCCTATCAGCAAAGCTAAGCAATTTAGAACCAAACTGGCCGAAATACCCAATAAAGAACGTGTCACATGGGTTCGCTATACGGTAGAGGCTGGTGATAATTTATTATTGGTTGCGAAACAGCACAACACTACCGTAAACGTTCTACAGAACGTCAACAAAATATCTTCAACCATGATCCGCGTCGGCCAAGAATTGATGATCCCTGTTGCTGGTAATAAAATAGAAAGCTACACATTAAGCTCTCATCAGCGCCTATTGGCCAAACAGTCACGCGCGCCAAATCGAAATCGAATTAAAATAAACTATACTGTCAATTCTGGTGATAGCTTATGGCTGATTTCAAACAAATACGACACAGACAGCAAAACACTCGCTCGCTGGAACAACATGGGGCTTGGCGACCCTCTCATGCCTGGGAAGAAACTTGTTGTTTGGCTCGAACCTAAACAGTCAGAACAAAGCACACGCAGTGTAATGAAAAAAGTAGTCTATACGATTCGCTCTGGTGACTCTTTAGCCTTAGTTGCCAACAAATTCAAAGTGTCTATCAATGATATTCGAGACTGGAATCCTAACGTGGGCAGCAAAAAATACGTTCAACCTGGAGATACGGTAACGTTATTGGTTAATGTCGTGGGTGGCTAACCATCGGTTATCAATAAAAACACCGCATAAAAAAGGGCTGATTAAATCAGCCCTTTTTTAGCGTCAATCAAATACATTATTCATAACGACAAAGATAAGCCGTCGTCTCTTCCACTTTAACGTTGAAAGACTGATTCGCTTCAACAATAAACGTATCGCCTTTGAGAAAGGTATCCCAGGTATCTGAAGCCGGTAACTTAACCGTCAAAACGCCAGATACGACTGTCATGTATTCTCTTTGGCTCGTGCCAAATTCATACTCTCCAATTGCCATCACGCCAACGGTGGATGTGCCTTCTTTATTGTCCAACGCAATGGATTTCACTTGATCATTAAAATAGCTATTTACTGTTAATACTGCGCTCATATTCAAACTCTCATTTACATTTTAAATTTTTCTGTCACCGATCAATAAAAACACCTTAGGTATTTTTATTGCCCACCATTTCTTCAATAATCCATTCTTTAAATGCCGACATCGCAGATGTGACTGAGCGACGCTTCTCATAAACCAAGTAAAAAGATCGATTAGTAATCAAATGCTGATTAAACAAGACTTTCAAAGCGCCCGATTCAATCTCTGGCATAATTAATTCAGGATCGGTTAACGAAATACCCAACCCTTGAGCCGCTGCGCCTGCCGTTAGAGAACCACTAGAAAACATCAAACCACGACGAAAGAGCTTCGGATCTAGGTCGTGCTGCTGCAACCAATCATGCCACTCGTCTTTTCGCTTCGTCACATGCAAAAGAGGGTAAAAACGCATATCTTCTGGGGTGTTAATAGGTTGATCGGCTTTAATTAATTTAGGATTACACACAGGCGCCAATCGGGCTGGTCGCAAATAATACGTCTCGACATCTTCCCAATCACCACTACCAAAATAAACCGCCATATCTATGTCATTGGCAGAAAAATCAATCAAACCAGTGGATGAACTAATTTCAATCTGAATATCGGGATAACGATCTTGAAAACGCTGCATTCTTGGCATTAGCCAACGCGTAAGAAAAGCGGGGGCGACGGCTAATCGAAGTGAGCCAGTTTTTTGCTGACTTTTTAATTCAGACGTCGCATTTTCCAACTGCTCAAAAATACTTTTGATTGGCTTTAAGTAAGATTCCCCAGCTTCCGTTAATATTACTTTGCGCTTAGTCCGTCGAAATAATTCAAGACCTAGAAAACTCTCTAAGCCTTTAATTTGATGACTAATTGCCGAAGGTGTAACAGACAATTCCTTGGCTGCTTTATTGAAGCTGCCATGACGGGCAGCGGATTCAAAACACCTCAGTGAATTTAATGGGGGTAAACGATTAATAAGCTCATCTCCAATAGATAAGAAAGATTAACCAATAGCGTGAATGCGGCTCATCTGTCAATCAATAAACACAAACGCTCTAAACAAGTGACTAAACGACTAGTCTTCATCACCCATATCATTTTTTTCGTCAAAACGTTTTGGAGGCAACTTAAACGCCTCAAAACCATCTTTTTGCTGACCATCATGAAAACGTGCTTTTCCTTGTGTCTTTTTAGACGATTTCTTAGGCGCTCTGCTTTGCTCTTTCACATTGGTTTTTTTGTTAGCCTGAACAGCTGGTTTCGGTGGCGCTAAGCCTTTAAATTTGGGCTCTAACCCTTCAACCACTTCTGTTGAAAACGTTTTCTGTAAGAAGGCTTCTACCGCCTTAAAGTTAACCCAATCCTTTGGGCCAACCAAAGAATAAGCATCACCTTTAAAACCTGCACGGCCTGTTCTGCCTGTTCTGTGGACAAACTCTTCTGCTTGCTTTGGCAAGTCAAAGTTAAAAACATGGGACACGCTCGCAATGTCTAGGCCTCGAGAAGCGACGTCCGTACTCACAAGCACATCAAACTGCCCTCTTGCAAAACTGTCCATTGTTTTATTACGCGCACTTTGAGACAAGTTCCCATTCAGAGCTTGGGTACTTAAACCCCAACCAGCCACAATCTCAGACAAACGAACTGTATCGCTTTTCGTCGCTGTAAAGACGATCGCCTGTTTAATGGTTTGCCCTACTAGAATATGCTTTAGTAACGCTTCTTTATGATCTAGATGATCACAAAGCAACACATGTTGAGTGATGTCTGTGTGCTCATCAAACCCTTGACCAATAGCAACACGTGAAGGCTCACGTAATAACTCGCTCGCAATACCGCTTACTTCTGTATTATCCAGCGTTGCTGAAAAGAATAAAGTTTGACGCTGGCGATGACTGGCCGCCACGTTAATCGCTCGCATTGCCTCCGCAAAACCTAAGTCCAACATGCGATCCGCTTCATCTAAAATAAGTAACTCTAGTCCATCAAGAAAAAGATGGCGCTGTTTTAAATGGTCAACCAAACGGCCCGGTGTCGCGACAATAAAATGTGGATCTTTCTGCAAGAGCTTATGTTGGTCGTTAAAATTCTCGCCGCCTTGGATAAGGATCGAAGTAAAACGACTGGACGCCAACAAAAGGCGCAACTGACCATACACTTGCTTTGCGAGCTCACGAGTAGGAACCAAAACCACCACACGTGGATCACGTTTAGACAAGGCTTTTTTCTTATAAACACGATGTAACGCAGGCAAGAGGTAAGCGAGTGTTTTACCTGAACCTGTTTTTGATGACGCTAATAAGTCTCTTCCAGCCATAGCTTCTGGAATAGCTCGAGCTTGAATCTCTGTCGCTTCATCAAACCCCAAATGGCCAATGGCTTTTAAAATGCGATTATCAAAACCAAATTCTTCGAATAACAAAAAAATACCCCTTTAACACGAATAAACACACGCAAACAGATTGTCACGCTTAATTCGCGCATTATAACCTAGACACACTAAAATCCGTTATTCATCTTGCAATAAAAAATAGGTTTTACCCGCACTTATTATGCCCATTCCAACCCCCTCAGACGTATCAACAGGTTCAAGACTGTCCACCACACCATAAAAGACGTTTCGCCCTACTAGCGCCTTCATACCATAGCGCATAGAAACATAAGGACGCTCTTCACCTAAATATGTCGCCATCCATAGATCGCTATCAACACCAAGCAACAAAACATCCTCTGTTTGTGTTTTAAACTCGATCGTACGACCCAGCTCGGTTTCTACCCACTGCCAAGCAGTCACAAGAAAAGGCGCATCTTCAACTTGAATCCGAACCTTCTCAACAGGCGTCACCAAAAAATACTCACCAGCGTCAAACCATAATATACGGCTGAACATAGTCACCATCGCAGGACGCTTAATCTTGCCACCTTCATGAAACCATTCCCCGTTCGCTTTGATGACAAGATCCATGTCACCACAAAAAGGCGGGGACCAAGTATGAACGGGCGGTAGGCTAGAAGCCGCGGTGCTTGGTAAGCCCTTTAAATCAATATTTGACATGAAACCCTCTCTTTTGGTCTGAAGCCCATTAGCCAACCTCACTTCATCTACAATATTATTCAACTTCCAGACAAAGCCTTGAATTGATTTCACTGTTAGAATACAAGCATCGAACGAACTTACTGAGGTACAGAATAACATTATCTGCCTCGTCTACTTAGAGTGTGACATTATGAAATCGCAATTGGCAACAAAGTTTCAAGATCCCAGTCGAGGTGTTTACTTCATTGGCACAACGCCACCAAAATCCTCTCTCGACGAAGAACAACTTGTACAAATAAGTCAAAAACTGCTTGAGCGTTTAGATGGGATCGATGTAGATGGCTTAATAGTTTATGACATTCAAGATGAAACAAGCCGAATAGATAAACCTCGCCCTTTTCCATTTATGGAAACTCATGACCCAAGAGCGTGGTCAAAACGACTTCACCAACAATCAAGTAAACCTGTTATCACTTATAAATCGGTCTCATCGCGCAGTTCAGAAGCATTTTCAGGCTGGTTAACAGAAGCGTGGGAAGAATACGGTATTCGTGATTTGGTTCTTGTTGGCTCTCCATCATCAAGTGGTGACATTAAATTACCTTTACCACAAGCCTATGAAACACTCAAAAAATCACCTCATAACTTCAACTTGGGTGGCGTTACCATTGCAGAACGCCACGCCAAGAAAGGCGACGAACATTTACGTCTTTTGAAAAAATCTGAGTCAGGGTGTGAATTCTTTATTTCTCAAGCGGTTTACAATCATCAAGCGACAGCCGATTTAATCAGCCGTTATGCAAGAACCTGCAAAGAGAAAGGCGAAACACCAAAGCGCATTATTTTGACTTTTACGCCTTGTGGTAGCGCAAAAACACTCGAATTCATGGAATGGTTAGGTATCTCAGTGCCCGACGCGACCAAGCACCGCATATTAGATGCTCAAGCACCACTCGATGAATCCATCAAAATTTGCCGTAATGCTCTAGAGCAAATTATAGAAACAGCCCTTCCGCTTGGCGTTCCACTTGGCTTAAATATTGAGAGCCTAACCAACAGAAAAGAAGAAATTGACGCCTCTATCCAGTTATTCAAATTACTAAAGGCAACTCTGGACCTTAAACTAGCAGAGCAATTACTGATTAAATAAGCGCATCCAGCTTAGCCAAAACGCGCTCTATATGAATATGCTGCATGGCCTTTTGGTCATGCACACGCGTTGACCAAGGTAACTCTGCAATTGGCTTCTGATATTCTTTCTCTACCAATTCTTCATATGCGCTAACGACTTTATCTAAATCCCGATATGGCCCCGTTCGCTGAGGATTGGAATGAGCATACAACCCAAGTACAGGGGTTCCCACTAAGGTAGACATGTGCGCAGGCCCAGTGTCTGGACTCACTACAAGTGACGCCCCCTTTAATACAGTCAGCATCATATTAAGTGGCGTTTTACCGACCAAATTACGAACCTGCTCACCTCGATCAGCGACAATTAACCCTGCAAAGCTAGCCTCGTCGGCTGAAGGCCCACCCGTAATAACAGGAAGAATACCTTTCTCTAACAAGCGATCTAAAACCGCTTGATAACCTTCTATCGTCCAATTTCGATCGGCTTTAGAAGCCGAGGGATTAATCACCACATAACGATTTGGCAGATTGAAGCTCACTTCTGGCAACAATAGTTCACAAGGTAATGACGGCTGGGTTACTCCAAGTACGCTGGCAATAGACAAAAAAGAGTCCAATACATGTTCACCTTGTGGCTCAGGAGCAAGCTCATTCACAAACCAATGCTGCTTCTCTCGCGAATGTGACAACGCAAAACCGACTCGTCTTTTTGCCTTCACCATCCGCGATACTAGACTGGCCCGAAAAGACCACTGTAAATGCAACAACACATCGAAGACTTGACCTTTAAATTGCGAACGCAACGCCAGCAAACCAGAAATACCACTTTTTTTATCGTACTCGACAACCCGAACACCATCTAGCAAACGCACAAGATTGGCTTCTAACGGCGAAGTAACCCAAGTCACTTGCATCACTGGATAGCGTTTCATAATAGATTGAACCACCGCCATGGCGTGGCACACATCGCCCAAAGCTGATAACCGAATCACTGCCAAATGCTGAATATTCTCTTGTTGCATGTATTCCTCTAGGGCTGCTTAAATTCAGCAAGTATTATAGAATAGTCGCTGTTGAATGTGTCCAAATTTATAGGCACAACAAAGAACACCTTAATGAAGCGAGCCGCATGCCACAAACCATCAAAATATCGCCTACCACAATATTGTTAAAAAGCGATCAAACCCTTCCCATAACCCCTTTATGGTTTGACCCTTCGTTCTGGCAATCACAAAACGCACTAACAGGAACAGGCAGCGGACGCGGTGAAGTCTGGTTTATTAATGCCCCATTGGGAAAATTTGTCATTCGTCGTTATCGACGAGGCGGACTAATTGCGAAATTCAATAAAAGCCGTTTTCTTTTTACAGGGCAAAAACACACACGGCCTTGGCTGGAATTAAGTTTATTAGAGCACATGCGCACACTAGACTTACCCGTTCCTCGCCCTATCGGCGGACTATATACAGTCGAAAAAGGGTTTTATCAAAGCGAACTACTAACCGAAACCATAGCAAACGCCAACGACCTTTTTGATATCATCAAAGATGGCGACAGCAAAAACATAAATTGGCATGAGATAGGAGCCGTTATTAAACGCTTCCATGACCAAGGTATTTACCACTCAGATTTAAACTGCCATAACATCATGATTGATCAAGATGATAAAGTCTGGCTTATTGATTTTGATAAATGCGAGCAACGACCTCATGATGAAAAATGGAAGCTCGCCAATATTGATAGATTAAAGCGCTCTTTGGACAAAGAAGACAAACTGCACACACAATTCGATATTTCTGATACACAATGGCGCAATTTTTTGGAAGGCTACCGTGGCTAAAAAGACAACAACTCTAGACAAAAGCATCACCCACTTCTTAGGCCCTAAGCACTGGCTAACGTGGTGCTTTATGGGTATCGCCTACTTATTAAGCTATTTACCTTGGTCACTACAGCAAGGGTTGGGGAAATATCTTGGGCGCCTACTCCATCTAATCGCAAAAAGACGTCGACACATTTGTGATGTTAACCTAAAAATTTGCTATCCAGAAATGACTGACATTGCACGCAAAGCCCTGACAAAAGCGCATTTTGAAAGCATGGGAAAAGGTACGATTGAGACTTTTTCCTCTTGGTTTCAAGATCAAAAAAAGTTTCAATCAAGAACCACTTTTGAAGGACAAGAAGTCGTTGACAACGTCTTGGCTAAGGGTCGCGGCTGCATACTAATAAGCGGACACTTTTCCTCCCTCGACATTTGCGGAAGCCAGATGCCGCGTTTTATGGATGTCCACCCAATATACAAGCTACAAACCAATCCTGTAATGAACTGGGTAATGGAGCGACAGCGTCAAGCTATTTTCTCCAAAACCATTGAACGTACTAACATGCGAGAAGTTCTCAAATCTTTGAAGCAGAACAAAGCGGTTTGGTATGCTGTTGACCAAGACTATGGTCGAAAAAACTCGGTCTTTGCGCCTTTCTATGGCCGCCAATGCGCAACGATTGCCCACATAGGACGCATAGCAAATATGACAAATGCGCCTGTGGTACTTTACGACTACGGCAGAACAAAAAATGGCTATCACCTCAGTCTTACGGAAGTCGAAAACTACCCAAGCCAAGATGATATTGAAAATGCCACTAGAATAAATGAGTTAATGCAGGCCGTTATCGAACCCAAAAAAGAACAATACTTTTGGACACATCGCCGATTTAAAACACAAGTCATCCCCGACACCCCTTCTCCATACGACAAATAAAGAAAAAGCCACTGGAACATCCAGTGGCTTTTTAAATTTCACCGCAATCGATCACACCAGACCGTCACGAACCTCGGCCATCAAACGTAATGATTTCAATCTTGCCTCAGAATCATGAATGGGCATAGAAACAATAAGCTCATCAACCTTTGTTGACTCTAAAAAACGAGACAGCTGAAAGGCAACAGACTCTTTCGAACCAACCACCGCGAATTGCAACATATGCTCTACCATGTGTTTTTCACTCGGTGACCATATTTCGTCCATTGACTCAACGGGTTTAGCAAAGGGCACATTACGATTGCGACGCAAATTCACAAATTGCTGCTGAGCAGAGGTAAATAAATATTTTGCCTCTTCATCTGTGTCCGCTACAACCGCCATCACGCCTGCCATAGTATGAGGTTTTGGGTTTTGCTCTGACGCTTTAAAATTACGACGATACACAGTAAGCGCTTGAATCAATTGATCTGGAGCAAAATGAGACGCAAAGGAATAAGGTAAACCGAACTCTGCGGCGACTTGGGCGCTGTATAAGCTCGACCCTAGCATCCATATAGGAACGTGAGTATTCCAACCAGGAACTGCCATTACCCCCTGTTTGCTACTACCCAGTAGACGCTGCAACTCCAGAACATCATCAGGATAACTGTCTACGGACGCATCCATGTTACGGCGCAGAGCTCTTGCTGTTTGCATGTCGGTACCCGGAGCACGACCTAAACCTAAATCAACACGGTTAGGATATAGCTCGGCTAAAGTACCGAACTGCTCCGCAATCACCAAAGGGGAATGATTTGGTAGCATAACGCCACCAGAACCAATACGAATTTTTGACGTTGCTGAGCCAAGATAAGACAGCACAACGGATGTCGCAGAACTGGCAACCGCCGCCATTCCATGATGTTCAGCCAACCAAAAACGCAAATAATTGTTTTCTTCAGCGGCTATTGCCATTTTACGGCTCATCGCTAAAGAATCCGCAACAGAGCAACCGTCAGCAACCGGCGCCAAATCAAGAATAGAAAAAGGAATCATAATATTTTCCACTAACAGAGTGTTCTAACAATAAAGAATACCTAGTATTTTGGGCTCACAAAGAACATATACAAGTACTCAATATTGCAGATAATGCAGAAGCGCTAGCAATCGCCAGCGCAGCCTATTTTTCATCTGTTTTCTAGTCGATTATAATCCAGAATACCACTTTCTCTTGGACGGTCCTGCCGATTGAAATTGGCAATAGCATCGCTTACAAACCAAAAATTGTGGTGCGTTCTTCGAATTCCAAAGCCATCCAAAAGGTCTGAATAATCTTTTCGTGTTTTTAGATTCGCGACTTGATTTGCCCAATCAATTAACTCACTTTCTTCTACCTGCATTAAGGCATTAGGGTAATCCCCAAGAACCCCTTTGACTAAAGTAACGCCATCTTCAGCAGGTAGTCGAGCCGCCTCTTCGTCCAGTAGACTCGAAATATTTGCATGCGCCTTATTGTGAATCATACTAATAACGTCCATAGGAACGCCTTGCTTAGTCACCAAAACAGTCACTACATTCGGTAAAAAAGCTAGGCCATCACCGCGTTTTGCCTGAAGTCGATACAATGCTTTACGCTGATTCAGAGAAAGCTTACTTTGTTCAAGGTCGTAATCATGATCCAGCACTTTGGCTAATTTTTTTCGCAGCATCTCGTACAATTCAGACTGATGATCATCAGTCTCATACGAAATTTTAGATTGACGATCTATTTTAATGTAATCACTAAAAATGTAGTTTTTAATCGTTTCATTGGCGTCTCGATACCAATATTTCCGGATGGACTCACGGTCCTCTTTTGGCAATAGCAACAAGAAATTCATCTCACCTTCCATCCTTAGAAAATCCATATACAAACGAGTAACCAATTGATGACCCACATTGCCATAAACATCAAAGCCCGCCACCAATAAATAATGAATTCGCTCTAACAACGGGTAATCTATTACCCAAGCTGTTTTAGGGTGCTGCCCTACCATTCCCTTGACAACAGAAGCATTGTCAAAATGACGAAATATTGTAAGCGCTGCATTTTCATTATTGCCATCACCATCCCAAATCAAACTTAAATCAATCGGTACTTTTTTACCTACTTCACTTTCAAACAGTGCCGCTTTAGCCGATAAATAAGACTTTTGCTGCTCAGAAAATCCAATCCAAGACGCCGGATTCAAGGTAGTACTTGATCCCACCGCTGGTAAATCTAAATCCTGAACTTGATCTTCTAAATAGTCGGCAGAGCCTTTGTTGTAAACGACTTCTGGATCAATGAAATACACCCAAAACTGCTCATTAATGACATTTACCGCGACTTGACCACGACAAACTGGACCTTTTATAAACGCCATAATGGTTTTTTGAGAGTGATCTAACAAGAATCGATAGCGTGCATACGCCGGTATTTCACGAAAGGTTTTGAACGGGTTCGTCGCCACTTTAGCGTCATACCCTGGATCTTTTGTAACCTTATAATCTTCATCATAAAAATATGACATCCAACGCAAATAACGCGCTTCATCCAACTGCATAGGAATATGGTTTTTTTGGACTTTTACTTCTGGATCAAGCCAGAGCCGATAATAAACATGATCTACACCCGGAGCGTCATATGGCCGACGAGTAGCAATACGATCAATAGGCTCACCCGGTGGTGTTTTTGAACGAACCAATTGAAAGCGATAGTCCTCACCCTCATCAAGATACAAACTATATAAATACAAATGCTCATAGATATAACGAGAAATTAACTGACCTTTTAAGTTATCGCTATTTAATCGCGATTCCCATAACGCCACTTGTTGCTGAATTTTTGCAGGTGCCACTTCGGCTTTTGGCATCTTTCCGCCTTTCGCCAACCAACGTGTTAATACATTGTATTCATTGGCATTAAGAGCAGGAAGACCATAAGGCATCCCCCAATTAGGATAGTCTTTTTCGAATTGTTGATACTCTTCAACACTCACGCATTGCTGGTCACGAGCAAGTGAAAAATCATAGTCATCAGACAGAACTGGCTGATTAAACGCCCCCTGTTTTTTACGTAAGGCGATAGCTCTGTATAACAAGCTGCCTTGTAAGTTAGCCGATGGCGATTGTTCACGCTCATTTAATACGGGATGGAAGCCTTTCACTCGCCACTCTTTAGTCGTTTTGGCATCGATGAATAAACGGGTGGGGGAAGATGCCAACAAACGAGTACCATCATAAACAAGCTCCTTTGAACCGCCTCGCTCAACCCCCTCAGAAGCCGTAAACTTCAACTGGCATGGTGCATCGTAACAAGCATGACAAGAGACACAACGACTGTCTAAAATGGGCCTTACTTGTTCATTATAAAACACCGTATCTTCTTCACTTACCTCACTAATACGGTTTGCAGGATCTTCCGATCCAAACACCGTATCAAATTGATGAGTCGCATAAGCCGCACAGCCAGAAATGAGCACAAGCAAACAAAGAAGAGTCAGCCAACGAGACATAAAAAGGTTCCTATTTTTCATTTTATCTTATTCGCGAAGCACTTCATCCATGGAATCACAGAAAATAAGCCGCCCATCAGACTTGAGAGAATAACACACATAAAAAAAACGCCCATTTAGGCGTTTTATCAAATCACATTCGTAAATCAGTGTTCACTCATCATCAGCGATGCCATCATCAGGATAGTCATCCGATAGCTCATAAGCATCGTCACCCATAGCATCATTTGCTAGCAACAATGCTTCTTCGTAGGCGCCGCCAAATTCGATACGAGTAATATCATATAAATCGTATTCAAAAGTATCATCAAACCAACGAGCATCAGAGCCAATTTCTTCAAGCTCATAAGTAACTGCATCAGCACGAATCACACGACCAATCTCACAACTATCCGGTTCAATCTCTTCGCGATGAAGTGTTACTAATCCAAATTCTTCACTGATGTCGATAAGCAATACAGCCAAATCAAGGAGCTCGACTTCTGGATCAACCACTTTTTCATCACGAAGTGCTAATACTTTCTTCTGAAAATCATTAAAAGGAGCCGGATGTGCAAAATCGCTAATGTCTTCCAGAAACAGAACTTGATAACCATTAAGTCGGACACTGTCATCCACTATTTGGAGCAAAACCATTTCTTCGTTGGCATCCACAACAAAACCGTCAGTCCAGCTATCTGGCCCGTCCAATTCTTCACGAAAAATGCGAACAACATTATTTCGAGTACGTGCTTTTTCCAATTCGATGAGCATATTGGCTTCCTAAAAACATATTAAAATAAACACCGCTAGTGTAAACCCAGCCAGCACAAGGAACAACTACTGCAGAACTTCATGCCAGTTTTCAATCATATTAATCAGGTCTTCTAAGCCACATTCTGCTTGAATACCATCTGTCGAAGTTTGATAAAAACTTTCTTGGGAATCAAACATCGCTTTTATCTCTTCTTCCGCCGAATCCAGATCAACCTGACGAGAGACAGATACACCTTCCTCACTCAAAATAACATCAAAAGGACCATGTTTAAATTCAGTCGTTTCTTTTTCATTTTCAGCTAAACGGGCCGCCATTAACACTCGCTGAATAACGTCCAAATCACGCACATAATCAGAGACCCATTCACCAATCGCAGCGAACTCGTACCCTGTGTAAATACGATAAGCATTTTCGTCCTGATCAAAGGCAATTTCATAATCCATGACCGTGAACCTCACTGTTTTTCATCTAAATTCTCATTTTGATTGGTGACTGATGCTTGGTCTGCTGACTGAACTTGACTATTACGATAAGCAAGGTTGCTCGCTTGCTGACGCTGAGGAACCGCAGCAGCTAATCGCGCCAATCGAGCGGCTTCTTTTTTCGCTTTTGCCTCTTCAACCAAGCGCTCTTCAAGCGCAATCATTTCTGGTGTTTCCATCACGTAAGGCCCAATTGCTCCGGTTCTTACATCATTCAAAAAAACTTCTGCGGCCTTATGCATATCAACCTTACCACCAGATCGCAATGCGCCCCGTTTAGAACCGATCACTTTTAAAACATCATAAGGATCAGCGGCAAGCTCTTTCAGTTTATAACGAGCAATAAGCGCGTCTCGATAGTCGGCGATAAAAAACTTCAAACCAACTAAGGCAACATCTTCATAATCGATGGCGGTATCACGTACGGCCCCAGTCACCGCTAAACGATAACTGGCACCAGGATTTTCAATTTTTGGCCACAAAATTCCTGGCGTATCCAATAACTGAAAACCATTGGTTACTTTCAGTTTTTGCTGCGATTTAGTGACCGCAGGCTCATCGCCCACTTTCGCTACACGACGACCCAATAACGCATTCATCAAGCTGGACTTTCCAACATTAGGAATGCCAGCAATCATCGCTCGGATTGGCTTTTCTGCACTACCTCGATGAGGAACCATCTGGCTCACCCACTGACTTATCTTTGCTACATCCAATTTATCCAATGTAGAAAAAGGGTGCGCCAAAATGGACTTATTATCACGCCAATGCTCTAACCATAAGTCTAGACGAACTTTATCCGCTAGATCTTTTTTATTAAGAAGGCGTAAAACAGGAACCTCCCCACGCAATGTATTAAGCATAGGGTTCTGGCTGGAATCAGGAATACGGGCATCCAACACCTCAATAACAATATCTACTTGCGTCATGACTTCTTCGATTTCTCGACGCGCTTTATTCATGTGCCCTGGATACCACTGAACGCTCACCCTAACTCCCCTTTATGACCAAGTCTTTTTCGGTGGCGGATTCTACCACAAGTTCCGCAAAGATAGAGAAAATACTACACGGCAATAGAATGAGTTTAATTTTAGCGATCTCGTCTAATCTGACTTAAATCAAGGCGGCACAACACAAACTATCTATAATCATTATTCCAGTTAAGCGAAGGCGAGGAATCTGCACCAAACTTCTCGTTTATCTGGTTGTTCTCTCGATCGGGCCGACTATGACTTAAACAGTTAAATGGCCCATTAGCCGAGGCTGTGTGTGGCCTCGGTTTTTTTCATTTCGTCTTGCACGTAATCCAGTAAGTCTGGGTATAACGCTAAAAAAGGTGCTTCTGCCTGAGCAATCACTTGCGGCAAATCATCCAAAAAATACTGTAAGTGCTCGCCATATCGCCAACGTCGCATAATAGAATGAATCGCTTTCTCCACGCCCTCTAGTGTGCCTAAATTGGAAAGCCAATTATCACTTTCTAATGAACTAATCATGTTTCTTAGACGATCAGGGCTTCGATGCTTATCTTTCACTAGACCCAGAACCGCTTGATCACAAAAAACCGTCAAAGGCACTGTACTAAAGCGTTTCCAATTCTGTATTAACCAATAATCCATTACGATGTCTTGTACAATTCCAGCAAATCGGCGGCGCCCCTTTCGTGGCATAGAACGAAACAGAACACTCGCCTCATGTTGATCGACCATCACATCAACTTGTTGATGCAAACGCCAACCCGCTAGTAAATCAGAGTCCAATTCACCCACATCAACAGGGAAATCGCCAAGCAAATTCCCGACCCAAGATGTTTTAGTGATAGAAGCTATGTGTAGGTGTGCAAAATAATTCATTTTCATCAACATTTTTAAATTATATTATTTTAAATAAAACACATATATTGTCTAAAAGCGTCAGCATCACATAGTCTTGCTGTCTTTTTACGCATTTATTTGTAAAAATGAAGTATCACCTATATGGTCAATATTCGCTCATGTAAGCCAAAATTCTTCAATTCATGAGCACAGAACCACCTTTAGAATAAAGCGACCACATTACTAGCCATCCCAAAAAGAGACCTAGAAGAATGAAGATAAAGGTTATTTTAGCCTGCTGCTTGGCTCTAATCTTATGTAATAAGGCAGCAGCCACAACATTAAGAGTGGCTTTTGATGCCGATCCAATCTCATTAGACCCGCATGAACAACTTTCTGAAGGCACATTGCAATTCTCACACTTAGTGTTTGACCCGCTATTACGATGGCAACAAAACGGTCAATTCGAGTCTCGTTTAGCGACTCATTGGCAGCGCCTTGACTCGCGTACAATACGCTTTTTTTTACGGAAAAATGTCACCTTTCATTCCGGTAATGCTTTTTCGGCGAAGGACGTTGTTTATACGATTAATCGCTTAAAAAAATCCCCTGACTTTCGCGCCATGTTTGACACAATCGCCTCTGTTTCCATGATCGATGACTATACAATTGACGTAAACGCAGCAACACCAAATCCATTGTTACTTAACATCATGACGTACGTATTTCCAATGGATAAAATCTTCTACCAAGGTCAAGACCAAATCATAAAATACGGTGAAACATTTGCCTCACGCAATGTGTCAGGAACAGGACCTTTTAGCCTAGTGAGTAGAGAGTTGGGCAGCCGAATGGAACTCAAACGCAACCCAAACTATTGGGACAAAGACTCGGTTGGCAACGTAGACCAAATAATCATGACCCCAATTCGAGCCGACTCAACTCGACTCGCCGCCCTTCTTTCAGGTGACGTAGATTTTATTTTCCCCGTTTCTCCTATTGATATAGAGCGAACTAAAAAAATACAAGGAATACAGCTGGTTACGCTACCAAGCACTCGCATATTATTACTGCACATGAATCAAAAGCGTCGCAAAGAATTTCAAGATGTTAGAGTAAGAAAAGCCATCAATTTAGCGATCAATCAATCGCTCATCGTCGAAAAAATCTTAAAAGGTTATGCCTCACCCGCTGGTCAATTAAGCGCTGATCGCTTCTTAGGCCACATTAATAACTTAGAGCCAGAATACGATTTAACCAGAGCGCTAGAACTAATGAAGCAAGCAGGCTACGAAAAAGGCTTTCGCATCAGCATGATGGCGCCAAACAATCGTTACATGAACGATGAAAAAGTCGCCCAAGCCATCGCTGCAATGCTCGCTAGAATCCACATTACTGTAGAGTTAAAAACCCTACCCAAGGCTCAATACTTTAAAGAGTTTGATGATCGCAGCGCGGATATGATGATGCTGGGATGGCAATCTGACACCATGGATTCAAATAATCTATTTGAATTTATTATCGCTTGTCCAGATGCTAAAACAGGATTAGGTGCTTATAATGCCAGCGAATATTGCAAACACAGCATTGATGACAACATTCACCAAGCGAACAGAGAAATGAACCCAGAAAGACGCCTTCGTCTTATGCAGCAAGTCGAGCGCACTTTGTACGAAGATTCGGCTATTGTCCCACTGTATTGGCAATCTCTTATTTGGGCAGCCAAAGACAATGTTAAAATTCAAGACGTAGTCAATGACCAAAACTATCCTCACTTGGGGGACTTGTTCATTGAAGGCAAATGAATACTCCGCGTTATTTATCAACGAGAACCACAAAATCATGACCTCCATAACAAGTAGGAATAAAGCCATCTAATGCTGATTTTTTTACTCCGCCGCTTAATTCAGGCTTGCTTTGTTATGATCATTATCAGTGTGATCAGTTTTGCCATACAAGATAAGTTAGGCGACCCAGTACAACAAATGGTTGGTATGTCAGTGTCGTCTGATGAGCGCAACCAACTGCGTAACGAATTGGGGTTAAATGACGGTTTTGTTACCCAGTATTGGCGTTTTGCTAAGGGCGCCATTCACGGCGATCTTGGTACATCGTACTACTACAAAGAACCCGCACTAGACGTTATTTTAAAAAAGCTACCCGCTACATTGGAGCTGGCTTTTTGTGCAATTTTAGTCGTCACTTTAATCGCCACACCTTGTGGTGTTTTGGCGGCGATAAAGCCAAAACACCTCTTATCCAGACTGCTGATGATAATAAGCTCTATAGGTTTGTCCGTGCCTATTTTTATTATCGCCATCCTTATGGTTTACATTTTTTCCATCGAATTAAATATGGCGCCCAGCTTTGGCCGAGGCCAAACAACGGAATTTTTGGGCTTATGGCAAAGTGGGATTTTCACCAAAGACGGATTGAAACATTTATTGCTACCAAGCCTTACCCTTGCCATTGCGCTAATGCCGATTTTTGTGCGGTTAATTCGAGCTGAAATGATGGAAGTATTGCAGTCTGAATACATACGTTTTGCCTGGTCAAAAGGCCTGTCTGCACGACGAATCTATTTCATCCATGCCCTCAAAAATACCATGTTACCTGTTATCACCGTGGGTGGAATACAAGCGGGAACACTGGTGGCTTACACCATTTTAACAGAAACTATTTTCCAATGGCCTGGCATGGGTTTTTTGTTTATGGATGCGGTGAGTCGAGTTGATACGCCTCTTATTTCAGCTTATTTAATTGTTGTCGGCGGCATGTTTGTTATCACCAACACCGTTGTGGACTTAATATATGGTTTAGTCAATCCGACCGTACGCTTAGCGAGTCATGGATTATGAAGTACCCCAAGAAAGATCTCATTCATCCTATATCGGGCAGTCGATGGAATCATATTTGGTCGGGGTTTGTGGGCGACAAACTTGCCGTGCTGGCTCTGATTATTTTTATTTTTTATGTCCTTGTCGCGCTACTCGCTCCGCTGGTTGCGCCTTTTGACATTGCTGATCCGGCCTTTATGGATTTAATGAACGCGGAGATTGCACCAAGCTGGATCAGTGGTGACAGTCGTTTTCTATTAGGGACAGACGCCCAAGGACGAGATCTATTATCCGTCATTTTATATGGCACACGACTCTCACTAACAATAGGGATATGTGCGGTATTAATTCAAGCCACATTGGGTATTTGTATCGGCCTTGTATCTGGCTATTTAGGTGGCCGAATCGATAACCTGTTAATGCGTTGCGCCGACATTCAATTGTCTTTTTCAAACATGATGGTCGCGATTGTCTTCCTTGCTATTTTCCAGTCGCTCTTTGGCATGGCTCGATACCAACAGCTCGCGATGGTTATTCTCATTCTCGTCATAGGCTTAACCGAATGGCCGCTTTTTGCTCGAACCATTCGAGCCTCCGTATTAGCCGAAAAGCAAAAGGAATACGTCGATGCCGCGAGGGTCATGGGCATTAGCTCAAAACGCATCATGTTTCGCCATATTTTGCCGAACACACTATCGCCTATCTTGGTTATTTTTACCGTTCAAATCGCAAACGCCATCGTTGCAGAAGCGGCCTTGTCTTTTTTAGGGTTAGGCATGCCTGCAACAGAGCCATCGCTTGGCTCACTTATCTCAGCCGGATTTGCCTACATGTTTGCGGGTTCATGGTGGATCTGTGTCATCCCCAGTGTCACGCTCATTATCTTAATTTTAGCGATGAACTTACTAGGGGATTGGTTACGTGATCATCTAAATCCAAGGACGTATAAAGACTAATATGAATTTATTAAGCGTCAGTAATTTAAACGTCAACTTCCATATGAAACAGCGAGAACTTGCTGCCCTTATTGACGTCAGCTTCACGCTAAACCGTGGTGAACGAATTGCTATTGTTGGTGAGTCTGGTGCCGGAAAGTCCGTATTAGGATTTTCGATTGTAAACCTCATTGGTAAGCCGGGTTATATCGCCTCTGGCTCAATCAGATTGGAAAATAAAGAAATCACCACAATGAATCTGCGACAGCTACAAGAAGTTCGCGGCAAGCGCATCGCAATGATTTTTCAAGATCCAATGATGACACTCAATCCAGTGCTTACTATTGGTGATCAGCTGGTTGAAACCATCCGCAGTCATACCAAAATCGCCTACAAAGATGCTCGAAATATTGCCATCGAAAAACTTCATCACGTGCAAATCGCATCGCCAGAGAAACGCTTTGATCAGTACCCCCATGAACTGTCTGGCGGCATGAGACAACGGGTCATCATTGCGTCCGTGTTGTTACTCAACCCTGACATTATTATCGCCGATGAGCCAACAACTGCACTCGATGTCACCATACAAGCTGAAATATTACAGCTTTTGCTGGCTATTTGCCGTGACAATGGCGTTGCACTTGTCTTAATCAGCCATGACCTTGGTGTTGTATCTAAGGTCGCCGATCGAACCCTGGTTATGTATGCCGGCCGGGTGGTAGAGGAAGGTCCGACCCTTGAAATAATTAACGACCCCCAGCACCCCTATACTCAAGGATTGTTAAACGCGCTGCCACAGATGACATTACCAGGTCAGCGACTAAACCAAATTCAAGGCAGTATGCCGTCTCTAGCAGAAAGGCCATCAGGTTGCGCTTTTCACCCTCGCTGCCCTTACGCCACGCCAAAGTGTCGACAAGAACAACCAAGATTTATTTACAGCGGCGTCTCCACTGTTGCCTGTTTCTTGGTAGAAGACATGCTCGATGAATTTGCTAATAAAGATAAGGAGGCCAGCTAATGGCGACGCCTCTAATTCAAATTAGTGGCTTGGAAAAAGCCTTTACCACCAACGAAAGCTGGCTTGGCCAATGGCGCTTTCATCAAGGTAAGCTAAAAAGAAAAAAAGACAGCGTGCATGCATTAAACGGTATTAATCTCACGATTAATCAAGGCGAGACCTTGTGTGTTGTTGGAGAAACAGGCTGCGGTAAATCCACGCTTGCACGTGCCATTATGGGGTTAACAACACCTAGTGCGGGTGAAATCCATTACCTTGATCAACGGATAGATCAGTTAAACAATCGCCAGCGAATGTTCTTTCGTCGTCGTATGCAAATGGTTTTTCAGAACCCTTATGCGTCGTTAAACCCTAGAATGACCGTTTACCAAACGCTCAGTGAACCCATTTCATTCCATAATCCACAATTATCTCAATCGCAAGTGGATGAACAGATTGATGAATTATTAGAGTCCGTCGGCATCTCTGCTTCAAGCTCAGATCGTTACCCTCATGAATTTTCGGGTGGACAACGCCAACGCATTAGCTTAGCGCGTGCATTGTCCGTTGAACCTGATTTTATTGTGGCTGACGAACCACTTTCAGCTCTGGACGTTTCTGTACAAGCTCAAGTTTTAAACCTAATGATGGACAAGCAAGAAGAGCGTAATCTTAGTTATCTCTTTATTACTCATGATCTTGCCGTTGTAGAGCATTTTGCCACTAGAGTCGCCGTGATGTATTTAGGCAAGATCTGTGAATTGGCACCAACCAGTACTTTGTTTAGCTCGCCAAAACACCCTTATACTCAAGCCTTATTATCGGCCATTCCTAGATTAGACAGCAGTATCGCCCAACCGATTCGATTAATTGGTGAAGTGCCAACCCCCACAGAAAAGCCAATTGGTTGTGTTTTTCAAGCAAGATGCCCATATGCAAATCCGCGATGTTATGTTGAGTCACCCGCGATGACGCCACAAAGCGACAGTAGCAGTGTGGCTTGTCATGCTATTGAGGAGGGACGACTATGATGCTTTTGCTTACGTCTTCTGCTCGCCAGGAGATCTCATGGAAATAAGATGGCTTGAGGACTTCATAGCCCTCGCAAAGACTCGCCACTTTTCACGTGCTGCAGATGAGCAAAACGTCACACAACCGACTTTTAGTCGGCGGATAAAACTGCTTGAAGAAGAGATGCGCGTTACATTAATAGACCGTAATACGCTTCCGTTATCTCTAACACCTGCGGGGGAAGTCTTTCTTCAAAGTGCAGAATTGATTACACGGCAACTCAAAGACACCAAAGAACGCTGCCAAGAAATTCGAAAGCAAGAAGAGTCTCAAATACGCTTTGTAACCTCTCAAACTTTATTTCTAAGTTTTTACAAAGAAGTGATTGAACCATTTTGCCTAGATATCAATATGGAATTAGACATCAATATGAAGTCCAGTTCATGGCTAGGGATTGATTTTGTAAACTCGTTGATGGATCAGCAATGTGACATTATGCTCTGCTATTGGCATCCAGCCATAAACTTCATCCGCGCTTTGGATGATGAGCAATACGAGCATATTATAATTTCCGAAGAAACACTCATCCCTTGCAGTGTAACGAATGCAGATGGTGAACCAAAATATACGCTT
This sequence comes from Marinomonas primoryensis, assembly GCF_013372285.1. NCBI lineage: Bacteria > Pseudomonadati > Pseudomonadota > Gammaproteobacteria > Oceanospirillales > Oceanospirillaceae > Marinomonas > Marinomonas primoryensis. The sequence continues at coordinate 2,546,788 of NZ_CP054301.1, forward strand.
CCCGGCGCAAAACGAAAACCTCTTCCCTATATTGGTTATTATGAAAACTCGTTTTTACAACCTGTCATTCATCATCACCTACAAAGACAAAGGGACGTTCCACAGCTCAACACTATCTCTGAGAATTATCACTCAGTGAGTATCAAAGCTATGGTAAAGGAAGGTTATGGTATTGGCTGGATTCCAAAGCGCCTAATGCTAGACACATTAAACTATAGCAAAGTGGCTTTGGCAGGAGAAGAGAACTGGCATATTCCGTTAGAAATACGCCTCTATCGATCTAAGTTTAATCAAAACCCAAATCTCAATCAATTTTGGGAAGCACTTAAAGAAAAAGTCGCTCGTAACTTTCCAACTTGACACACCCTACGCCGTATTTAATCAAGGCTATCCTGTTTATTAAGAGCCACGATCATAGGGTCACTACCCATGGTATTTGCCCCGAGAGCCTTACTAAATAGATAGCCTTGACCAATGTCGCAACCAAACTCTTTCAGCATGTTTAATTGATCAATATTAGCAATACCCTCTGCGATCACCTTAAGCCCCAAGTCATGACTTAAACTGATAATCGCGTGAGTCAACGCGGCGTGTTTTTTGTCTTCAATGATGTTTCGAATAAAAACCTGATCTATTTTAACATAATGGAACGGCAGATCTTTCAAATAGCTTAAGCTGGAGTAACCGGTACCAAAATCATCGATCGCCAGCTTCATGCCAAGATGGCTAATCTGGCGTAAAAGCTCAGCACATCTTTCAGCGTCTTCGATCAGGATAGACTCAGTTACCTCTATCTCTAAAAGACTTGGATCAATCTTGTATTTGCTCAATAATGCTAATAATTTAGGTAAAAAATCGATCCTTTTAAGCTGAGCCGCAGAGCAATTAACCGCAATGGGCGGCACTGTTATACCTTGCTCTTGCCACTCTAATATATGCCTAAAAGCTTGCTCAAATACCCAGTCACCCAAAGGTAAAATAATCCCTGTTTGCTCTGCGATAGGAACAAATTCGGCCGGAGAAACCACACCAAGTTCCTCATCATTCCAGCGTAATAACGCCTCCATACCAACACAACGTTCAGTGATAAGGTCAACTTTAGGTTGAAAGTGAAGCTCTAGGCTTTCTTTCTGTAGCGCCTGTCGCAACCGTGTTTCTATTCTCACATTACGGGCAAATCGACGGCCCATTTCACCGTCATAAAAATGATACGTTGCTCGCCCCGATGTTTTGGCTTGATAGACCGCCATATCAGCGTTTTTAATCAGCGTGACGCCATCTAAACCGAATTCTGGGTACAAGGCGACACCAATAGAGCAGCCAATATCGAGTGTTAAGCCATCCACAAAATAACTCTGACTAATTTTTCGTATCACCTCTTTAGCCAGCGAATTCAGCTGCGGCATATCTTGATCATCATTATGTACAAGCAAAACAAGAAAAGCATCTCCCCCCAAGTAGCCAACAATCGCATTTTTCGGTAAAACAGACGTTAGTCGTTTTGACACTTTCGAAATCAGCTTATCGCCCACTTCATGACCAAACGCATCATTAATGGTTTTAAAATGATCCAAGTCTAAAATCAGCGCGGCCAACTGCGTATTATTTTTCTGGCAAGTAACAATTAATTTATCCAACTCACGCTGAATTTGATAACGACTTAATAAACCTGTCAACTCATCTATCTCAATACGCTTATTGACAGATTCGAGTGCTGAATAATAGGTTAAGAACAGTTTTCGGGTATAAAAAGCCAAAATCAATGCTAATAAACCAAAAATCAACAGAGGAATAATGACCAAAAGCCAATTAATTCGACTGCTAATACCTGTAAGGTAACGTGTATCAATTCGCCACTTCCGCCCAGCAACAGACAGATAATGCGTATCAAACTCCCCGTCGTCCCATGATGAAGCCGCTGATGAATCCACAAACCAAATAGGATCATTAGTTGAAATATCAGCAAGTCGATAATACAAATCATGACCAGCCAAAGGAGTAACCTGATTTAACAAGCTGCCAACGCTAAAATACGCGCCAACCATTCCATGAAAGCCAATACTGTCCGTTAATTTATAGTAGCGTACGTCAACAGGTAGATAAATAGGTGCTCTCAAAACAAAGGTATCAGCAATACTGTTCGATACAGCATCAGAAAAAGGAGGAAGAGTCGGCTCCGACAGCATTATGACCGATGCATTACGGGCTTGGATAACTGCGTTAATGTCTCGATATTGCGGGTACAACATATCATAGCCATAAATGAATTTATCGGGATAACCCAACGCCAGTGGCATATACTCTTTTCGCTCTCCCTCAGGATAAATTGTAAAATTAATGTTGCCTAGGAGAACACTCTGCTGCATTTCGTACTCATATTTTTTACCTGCTGGTACATATTGCGCAAAATAAAAGCCAACCTTTGGAGTAGTTGAGAGACTGCGAGCAAAGCGCGAAAAATGACTAGAAGACACCCCTCCCTCACTAGATTCAATGAGCGCCACAACAGAAGATAGTTGAGTGATATATTGCGTCAAACCATCATTCAGTTTTTCTGTGAAATAGGCACCTGATGCTTTTTGGTTGTTATAAGCGTGCCTACATTCTTCTAAATAAATTGCAAAACTTGCTGCGATACCGCACAAAAAAATAATAAAAAAAACAATGTAGTGCGCTTTGCTACCTTTCACACGATTTTTTGAAGAAATCATTGTCTACCCATCGATGTTTTCCAAATAATAAAGCGTCGCCACATACAGCTTTATTCGTACTCTTAACTACTCTACCTAAAAATCACGATACCGACACGGAATAAATAGTGAAGAAAAGTATTTATCGTGTTTTTCTGTTATCCTGCGCCTATTATTTACTCTATTTAAAACAGGCCTTTTGTGACCCAATTCAATCACGCTTTAACCAACCTTCTTCCAACCAAACTGACAGCATTGCTTTCTGACATGGGGTTTACAACATTTACCCCAATTCAAGAGCAAAGTTTGCCACCAATGATTGAAGGTAAAGACATCCTTGCTCAGGCACAAACAGGCAGTGGTAAAACACTCGCATTTGCCATCGCTCTCTTACTCAAAATCAATCCTCGTTTCTTTGGTGTTCAAGCTCTGGTTATGTGTCCGACACGTGAGCTTGCAGACCAAGTATCGAAAGAAATACGCAAGGTGGCGCGCTACCAAGATAATATAAAGGTGCTAAGCCTGTGCGGCGGCATGCCATTTGGCCCACAAATCGGTTCGTTAGAACACGGCGCCCATATTGTTGTTGGCACACCGGGGCGCTTAATGGAGCACCTGCGTAAAGGCACACTCAAACTCAATGCACTCAATACGCTAGTATTGGATGAAGCAGATCGTATGCTGGACATGGGCTTCGTTGATAGCATCCGCGAAGTCGTTGAATTAACACCAAGCAACCGTCAGACGCTTCTTTTCTCTGCAACTTATGGCGATGGTATTGAAGCGATCAGTACTGAATTCCAAAATACCCCAACTACCATTAAGGTCGAAGCTCAAGAAGACCTTAAACCAAATATCGAACAATTTTTCGTTCGCAGTGAAAACAAAGACAAATGCGAAACCTTATTAGCAGCGTTGCAACATTTTGAGCCTCGCCAAGCCATTGTTTTCTGTAATACCAAAGTGGAATCACAAATCGTTGCAGACTGGTTAGTCGAGCACAAAGTCGCGGCTCAAGCAATCAATGGCGACCTTGAGCAAAGACAACGTGATCAAGTATTAGTGCGTTTTAGTAACCAAAGCAGCTGTGTCTTGGTTGCGACCGATGTAGCCGCTCGTGGTATTGATGTAAAAGAAATTGACCTTGTAGTGAACTACGACACTACGCGCGATACCGATGTGCATACTCACCGTATAGGTCGTACTGGCAGAGCGGGTGCTGCAGGCATCGCTGTCAATCTTGTTACCTCAAAAGACGATTACAAAGTGCGCGACATTGAAACTCGCTTTAACACAACGGCAAACTTTATTGAGCTTGAAGCCATTGATCCGCTTTATCGTTTAGTCCCTCAAAAAACCACTATTTCTTTTGATGCTGGCCGTAAAAACAAACTTCGCCCAGGAGACATACTTGGCGCGCTAACAGCGGGTTTAGGTTTGGATAAGTCTCAAGTCGGCAAGATTGATATTTTCGATTTCCACGCCTATGTATCAATCGATAATGCGGTGGCAAAAAACGTCGTTAAAGAATTCGAAAACAAAAAAATCAAAGGCAGAAACATCCGCGCTCGCATTCTAAGATAATGACCCCTCGCTCACTTTTACCTCTGTATAAAACACCGACAGCACAAGCTGTCGGTTTTGTATTGGGTGCTATCATGATAAGCATAGCCACACTCACGCCTGCCGATTTTCTCCCTCCAACACCCGGATCAGACAAACTGCATCATGTCATTGGTTTCGGTGGATGGGCTCTTATGTGTGTATTTGGCCCGATGAAACGCTTTGTTTACATGGCTTTATTCATCATCTTTTGGGGTGGCATGATTGAACTCATTCAACCCAGCGTGAATCGCTATGGCGAATGGCTCGATTTCTATGCGGACACCTTCGGCGTTATATTAGTCATGCTTGGCAGAGTACTAATTGATTATTTTTTTCAAGTCAAAAGACAAGGTTTGATGAAAGCACGAAAAAGACCTGATAAAGTATAACCATTCGGTCAAATATCGAGTCATTTTATCCTTTAAGAAAAACACCTAAGAGAGACGTAATGAGCCATTTAAAAGCTTGGCGTGCTGCCATTGTTCACTGTATCGCAGACCCGAAAGACGTGGGCGTTGATGCAGCTTATGAGTATTTTGACGATGGTTTATTAGTCATTGATGGCGATAAGATCCACGCGCTTGGCGACGCTCAAACACTGCTTGCCAACCTACCGCATGATCTCGTCATCGAACATCACCCTAACGCCATCATCACACCAGGTTTTATCGATACCCACATTCATTATCCGCAAACCGACATGATCGGCTCTTATGGTGAACAACTGCTGACATGGCTGAACACATACACCTTTCCCGAAGAAAGCAAATTCAGCGACAAAGCACATGCCCGTGACGTTGCCGATCGATTTTTAAAAGAGCTTCTGCGCAACGGCACAACCACCGCCTTGGTGTTTGGCACGGTTCATAAAGTATCCGTTGATGCTTTTTTTGAAGCCAGCCAAGTTCATAACCTACGCATGATTTGTGGCAAAGTGATGATGGATCGTAATGCGCCAGATTATCTGACTGACACGCCAGAAAGTAGCTACCAAGAAAGCAAAGAACTCATTGAAACATGGCACAACAAAGGTCGATTGCATTACGCGATTACACCTCGTTTCGCGCCAACCAGTTCAGATGAACAGCTACAGCTCGCGGGTAAATTACTAAGTGAATACGACGACGTATACTTACATACACATTTATCCGAAAACAAAGACGAATGTGCATGGGTGCAAGACCTATTCCCAAGTAGCACCAACTACTTAAACGTTTACGACCAACACAAGCTCCTGAGCGAGCGCTCTGTTTTTGCGCATGGCATCCACCTTTGCGACAGCGAATACCACAGACTGCACGAAACAGGCTCTGCCATTTCATTTTGCCCAACCTCTAACCTTTTCATCGGTAGCGGTTTATTTAAATTGAGCAAAGCAGAAGATCACAAGGTCAATGTAGGGCTTGGAACTGATGTGGGCGGTGGCACTAGCTTTTCCATGCTGCAAACCATGAACGAAGCCTACAAAGTGATCCAGTTACAAAACGAGAATTTAAGTCCGATTAAATCCTTGTATTTATCGACGCTTGGTGGCGCAAAAGCACTTCGATTAGAAGACAAAATTGGTAACCTCGCGGTTGGCAGCGAAGCGGATTTCATTATTCTAGACAAAAAAGGCACGCCGCTGCTTGAGTCACGCTTAGCCTTGTCTAAAAACATTGAAGAGAGTTTGTTTGTACTGATGACCATTGGGGATGATCGCGCGATTCAAGCTACCTACTCTGCAGGAGAGTGTGTACACCGACGCTAGAATCTAATGCTCGTCTACTAAAAATAAAAAACGGCCACTTTACTCCTTAATTCAGGGCTTTTTAAACGTGGCCGTTTTTTTATATAATCATCAAAATCATTTCCATTGAGCACACATATTATGCATTCACTTGCCACTGTTGCGCTTGGCGCTTTCGCTATTATTTTCTTTTGTGCCGCGCTCGTTGTTGGACTTATTGTTTTAAAGAAATACCAAACTGAAAAAGAGCGACTCAAGCAACGCGTAAAAAACAAACCTAAAAACGAAAATCAGACAGACGAAACGACATTATAAACCGAGCCATTACTCAAGGATAAAGACGCACGATTCCGCTTACTCCCTCTATATCACCAAGAATCCACACTTTTTCAAACGCGTGTGGAACAGGCATGGTAATCAGATGTTCAAGCGCTTTAATATCTTCTTGGCGCCACGCCGGATGTGTATTTCGAATCACCAGCCAAACACGTTTCGTCTCATAATGTTTGCCGGCTTTATTCTCTAAAATTCGATTCAGCGATCGCAGTAACCGCTCTTCCGCGGGTTCATCTTTTAACGTATGTAAAGTTGCCCGTGTTTTTTCCGTAAGATTTCGACCAAGAATCGCCATCGCTTCTTCCTCCGAACCATAAAGATGCGCAATTTCGATATCCAAACGCTCACCTTCAAGCATGCAAGACACATCAGGACGAATCGGATCATTGTGCCAAATATGACGAATATGTTTGCCCGTGTTCCGCTCATAGCATCGCATAAACAATTTGGCAGCGAGATGCTCAAGCTCAATTTTTTCTTTATTACTATTATGCATAACCACTCCTACACACCTTAAGCAAATATAGTCTATTACTTATCTTACTCTATACATTCAAAAGGTCTCAAAACTCAAGAATATAACAACGATATTCAATTCCTTATTATGTGCACATAAACACAAACTTACTTTAATAAAGCCCCAGTATAATATTCAGTCATTATTGGGATCCGAATGATTCGTCATCCTATAAAACAACTTGTTTTCTTTGGAAAATATTATGGAAAATGCTCACAACAACACCTCTGCGTCCGGCATGGAGTCAAAAGAGTTCACTGTCCTAGTCGCTCTACTAATGTCCATTACCGCGATTTCCATTGATGCTTTACTGCCTGCGCTAGGAATTATCGGCAAAGAGCTGGGAGCCGTTACGGCAAATCAGCCTCAATTACTCATTAGCATGTTGTTCTTAGGGTTGGCGCTTGGTCAACTAATATGCGGACCCTTGTCTGATGCGTTAGGTCGTCGCCCTATTCTGTTTGCCGGTTTTGCTTTATACCTAGTGGGCACCGTAATTTGTTATCAAGCTGACAGCTTAGACGTTTTAATGTTCGGGCGCTTCATCCAAGGGTTAGGCGTTGCAGGGCCTTATATTTCAGCAATATCACTGGTAAGAGACTTGTATCACGGTGCTCAAATGGCACGCATTATGTCATTAGTGATGATGATTTTTGTTCTTGTTCCAGCCATTGCTCCGACACTGGGTCAAGCCATCATGCTTGTTGCTGACTGGCGCAGTATCTTTGAACTGTACCTTGTCTACGCGGCCTGTCTTATTGTCTGGATTGCGTTTCGTTTAAAAGAGACACTCCCAAAATCTAATCGTATTCCTTTTACCAAAAAAGGCTTTTACGAAGGCTTTAAAGAAGTTCTGACGAATCGCATTACGGCGAGCTACACCATTTGCATGGGATTATTTTTCGGTAGTTTTATTGGTTACTTAAACTCATCACAACAAATATTTCAGGTGCAATTTAATACGGGGAATTTATTTGCTTTTTACTTTGGCTTATTAGCCTTGGTACTAGGCGTAGCCTCTTTAATTAACTCACGTATTGTTGAAAAACACGGCGCTAAATTCATCGCCTTCCGTGCTATTTTCGTCGTCGTGATTGCATCGCTTGCGTTCTTTTCCTTACACGCTTTTGTGGCAATCAGTTTATGGATGTTCATGGTTTACGCGGCAATCTTTTTCTTCTGCTTTGGCTTGTTATTTGGTAACGTCAATGCGCTGGCAATGGAACCAATGGGGCACGTTGCTGGCATCGCTTCCGCGGTGATTGGTTCTGTGTCATCCATTATGTCCTTGTCCATTGGCACCCTCATAGGCCAAATGTACAACAATACCTTAATGCCCATTTCTGGTGGCTTCGCCATAACCGGAACATTGGCTTTGTGTATTATATATTGGGCAGAAAAAGGTCGTGTTGAAGAAAGTGTACCAGTAGAAGGCTCTGCGGCTTAACTACAAACTGTGCGTGATTTTGACTAATGAAAGAGAAGCCAAATAGCCTGCGCTATTTGGCTTTTATTTACTAATGAATAAGTACTTCAAGCTGTTGCGCTAATTCGTCTTCTTCCATCATTGCCTGATTCAATAAAGCAGGCATTAATAACGCTTCTTTGCTTACGGCTTTTAACGCAAAAAAATTCATTGTCGATACAGGAAATTCAGTCATCCACTCGCTCAATGCCGACTCAAGAACGGCTTCAAACTCGACAAACAAAGCAAACGTAGACGGCGCCATTTTATGCTGCTCACCTAACAATATACGATAACTTGCCAGCCGTTCCGCCTTTCCAACCCAAACAGACCAAAGCGCGATCCATCCGGTAATAAAACTTAGTTCTTTGGCCGAATTCAGCTTCAACAAGGCAATGTCCATTTCCTCTTGTGCCCTTTCGGTTAAAGAAAACAACGCTGTCTCCCACAACACCAATTTAGTAGGAAAATTACTATATACCGTCGGCTTAGACACCGCCGCCGCTAAAACCACCTGATCAATACTGGTACTTTGATAACCTTGTTTCGTAAAAAGTTCACAAGCCACTTCGACAATATGCGCCTTCTTGCTGGGTCTTCCTCTTGCCATAAACGCCTCTATAAATTATGTCGTTTTACTTGTTTCGTCATACTTATTTCAAAACACATATTTCAAACTATTTACTTTATGCCTTTGGATTGGCGTTGGGCCTCTCGATACGCACGATAAATATCACCATTCTGTTTCGGGTCTTGCTCAATCCATTCTTGAGTCATTCGTTGATTAATCACCTCAAGTTCTCGCAATAGTTTATTGGATGGTTTGCTATAAATGATACCGCCATTTTTTAGTGACGCTAGATCCGTTTCAACACGTTCTTTAGTTTGCAGCCAACCATTACGCTCTGCCTTAAGCGACGCCTTTTCGATCGCTGCTTTGGTTTTTTCATCCAGCTTGTCAAAGGCACTCTTATTCATCACCACTATTTCTTTTGGTATCCATATTCGTAGGTCATTTAAATACGGCGCATACGTCCATATCTGAGAATCCTCTCCAACTGAAAGAGACGCAAAGCGGCCGTCTAACTTGCCTTGTTCAAACGCCGACGTTACATCTTTAA